>DATGXN010000272.1:0-4902 GCA_035298945.1 Chitinophagaceae bacterium
CTCACCAAACAACTTTCCGGTTACGCGCCACTGTTAGTCCATTGGCACGAGGTGCTGGGGGAGTACGATTTTATAGAAGGCAAGGCCAAGCTGGCAGCAGATGTCAATGGGGTGTTCCCCGAGGTATCGGACAAGTCGGGCATTGACCTGGTGAAAGCCTATCATCCTTTGCTGTATCTCTATAACCGTAAACTCAACAAGCCTACGATCCCGGTAACGTTGAAGCTGGATGAAAAAAGCAGGATCCTGGTGATATCAGGACCAAATGCCGGCGGTAAAACGGTGACCATGAAAACGGTAGGACTCTTGCAGATGATGGTGCAGGCCGGGTTGCTGGTGCCGGTGGCTCCTGGAACTACGTTTGGAATCTTCAAGCAACTCATGATCCACATCGGCGATACCCAAAGCCTGGAATTTGAATTATCTACCTACAGCTCCCATTTGAAAAACATGAAGTATTTCATGGAGAATGCCAATGGCAGAACCCTGTTTTTCATTGATGAACTGGGAAGCGGCTCTGATCCAAATCTTGGCGGTGCATTTGCTGAAGTGATCCTGGATGAGCTGTTGCGTAAACATTCTTACGGTATTGTTACTACCCACTATCTCAATCTCAAAGTGATGGCGGGAAAAACAGCAGGCTTCGTGAATGGGGCTATGGCCTTTGACGAGCAACATCTTCAACCCCTCTATCAACTCACCATCGGCAAACCAGGTAGTTCATATACATTCTCCATTGCAGAAAGGATCGGTCTTGAAAAACGACTGATCGATAAAGCCCGAAGGCTGGTGGATGAAGATCATTTCAGCCTGGATAAATTATTGAACAGAACGGAGCAGGATCTCCGCCAGATCGAAGAGAAAGAAAAAGAGCTGCAAAAGCTCATGCGCCAGAATGAGAAGCTGAAAAAAGAACTGGAAGTTCAGCTCAATAAGGAAAAGCACAGGCAGCAGGTGGAGTTGCTTAAAGAACAGAACCGTGTTTCTGAAGAGCGCATCAAATACTTGCGCGATATGGAGCGTAAGCTCAAGCAGGTGGTATTCGACTGGCGCAAAGCAGAATCACAGGAAGATAAGCGTGAGCTGATGAAACAACTGCATGCCCTGCTATTTACTCAAAAACAACAGCAGGTGGTTGAAAAGAAGAAAAAGAAACTCAACGCCAAATATGTGGAAGTGGGAGGTGATCCTGTTGTGGGCGCTCTGGCCCTGATGCAGCAAAACAACCAGGTGGGCACCGTGAAAGAAGTGAGGGGGAAGAAGGCGATTGTGCAGCTGGGCTTGATCCCAATTACAGTGGATACTTCGGATCTGGTTGTTGTTAAGTTGAAAGAAACAGATTAAGAGAGTCAGAGAGTCAGATAGTCAGAGAGTCAGAAGGACAGAGAGTCAGAATAAGGTATCTCCTATGATGCGCGTTATTGATTGCCATACTTCAGTATAACGTGCATGAAAGATGATGATATTCGAAAATAATACAACCGCTATAATGCTGTATGGTATCGGGTTAGCCTTCTTCAAAACATCATTTAATAAAAGTAGTATTGATATGATCAGGCAAGAATATAAAGGGATCAAAAAGTCATATGGTTCAATCGGGTGTCCGAAAATGTAGTACAATATTCTGCTTACAACGGCTGTGACCATGATGAATGAAGTGCCGATCATATATCGCTGGTGTTTAAACACATCTTTTTTATGAATAATACCCAATGAGTAGAAAGTCAAAAAAATCAGCGGAGTAATAAAGTTCAATGCTTGGATATACCCGACCTCTTTAAACGGTATTTTCCCTACAGTGGTAAGATAATTCACCTTCGTAGCCAGGAACATAGAGATCATCATTAATGGAGCTGTGAAATAAGAAATTCTGCCAATCAGTCTATGTGTTTTGTATTTGCCCTTATAGATCAGGTAAGGTTGTATAACCAGCATGATCACCCAGGAAACCATGATCGCCCCATGGGTATGATGTACCCAACTGAATTGGTGAAACTGAGGAAAATATTGCAGATAAGTAGGGTGAAAGGCTACTTGCAATAAAATGAATAAAAGCCCACTTGCTATGAAGAAAAATTTAGGGGTAGCGTCGTAGGTTGTGTTTTCCTGTTTCATTTATTGTGCTAGTTAAACTATTTAAATCGAACACCAACCCGCCAACAAAATGTACCCCGCACATAGAATTCTGACTCTCTGACTATCTGACTCTCTGTCTTTCTGGCTCTCTATTTCTTGAAGATCCCACTCAGATCAACCGCTTCCACTGCCTGCGGTCCAAAAAACGAATTCTCATTCGAGATATAAAGACGCTCACGGTTCCGGAATGCAATGGCTTCGGATTGTTTGCTGACATTGAGGGTCAGTTTTCTCTTATTGCCGCTGAAAAATTCAGCGTCTTTATAATCGTACAACAAATAAATAAACCGGTTCAACAAAGGGACACCATAGCCAATGAGTGCGATGGTCTTTGTGGCAGGATCATAGTCCGCGCCCGAGACCAGTCCATTGACATTCAGGTTGCCCAGCTTTTTTGCCACATGCTTGCCGGGCGTGGCCGGCAATTCATACAGTGCCGTACCCGCGCTTACCCACTGCTTGGTGAACAGGTAGATCTTTTCATTGATCACGATCATGGCTTCACAATCGAAATCCGTACTGCCGGATCCAGCATAACTAAAATCGGTCTGATCTTCATATGAAAAGAATATAGGTTCCCCTTTTACCGTTGTGCTTTTTTGCAGATCCGATTTTGCCACCCGGTATATCCTCAGGTTTTTCCTGTTGCCGGTTTCATTGTTGCCAAAATCCCCCACATAAACATATTTCTCGTCCTGCGCAATATCTTCCCAATCCATATTGGTGGCATTGATGATATTGATTCTTCGGCTGACCTTGCCCGTTGTATCGAATTCAAACAGCGAAGGGTCGTTGCCGCCATCATTATGGATCCAGATCTTGTTGTTCCAATAAATCATCCCTGAGTTTTCAGCAAGTCCTTTCGGTAAACTGAATTTCAATGTGGCATTCAATTTTATATTGGGATAGATACAGGTTCCATTATTGATCCTGGCCGTTGAATCATAATTAGACGCGGCCGGATCCGTACAGCCCTGTTGGGCATTCACACCTGATAAACTGCTAACGAGTACGGTCAATAATAAAATAGCTTTCCTGATCACGGTTTGAATAGGGTTTTAGCGCTCATGTTCTTCTCGATCATTTTTCTGTTCATCATTTCATGCCTTTTTCCTCCTTCAGCAAACATTTTGGCCTGGTCGTCATAATGCTTACTCATGAAGTAGCCCGACTGCCCCGTAGGGTTTACGCTGAAGCCCGTGGATGGATCAGAAAAATCGATTACCCGTCTTAATGCAGGACCCGCCACTACCGGATACCGCCCGGTGGAATCTAAAGTGAATGAGGTGTTATTCAAAGTTTCTCTTCCGCCGGGGATGGGCAATGGACCTACATTGAAATATTTTCCTACCAGGGGCAGTATGCCAAGCGGATGTTTGTGCGTAATGGTATGCACGCGCTGCCATTCCCATGTTTTCATGTCGCTACCCAGGTCTTTCTCCAGCCACGCCACCGCTTCATTCAATGATTTGGCCATGATCTGTCCACGGGTCTCCTTAGTTGACGTATGTACATCATCCCACCAGGGTGAGTTATCATTCTTAAAAAATGCAGCGATATTTCTTCTCAGGCTATAAGTAAGTTGAAGCGCCGTTGAGAGTTGTTTGCCCAATTCATCGTCAAATGCATTTCCAAGTGCCTGGTAAACAAGCCTGTAATAGATCGCAGGTTCAATACTTTGTAATTTATGTGAGCCATCCCATTTCATCAGTAAGTCCAAAGCCTGCTTTGCAGCAGGACTCAATGCATTTTTATCAACTGATGATAGCACATTGCGGACAAGGGTTGCATGGGAGGTTGCTTTCACATCATTGATCATGGTCCTGTTATCTTCTTCCGTCCAGTCCTTCTTATCATTGAACAGGAGTTCCTCGATCCGCTCGGCCCGGTCAGACGGCACATAATATCCCGGGATCAGTCCATTGCCCATGTCAGCGGGTTGATTATTAGCAGTATACAATACTCCTCGGGCCGGATTGACGATCTGCGGATTCTGTGAGAAATCATACCAGCCCAGGATCTCATCATTGCCCGATGCTCCATCCAGCATACGCTGAGGATCAACATGGGCAGGACGTATCGGCAGTTTTGCAGAAGCCCACCAGGCAATATTACCGGCCGTATCGGCCCACATGAAATTAAGTCCAGGTGCCACCAACGGCTCTACTGCTTTCGCAGCATCCTGTACATTCCTTGCATGGGCGAGATCGTAAAACCCTTTCAAATGATGGGAAGGAAATTGATAAAATACCCACCAGAATGCAATCGGGTCTTTGATACTGTCTGTTTCATCCAACACACCATTCAGCAAATAACCATGCCTTGAACTCTTCACATCAAATGCAAGATCAGGTTCTCCTTTTATTTTGATAATTTCTTTCCTCACCTGGATGTTTTCCCAATGGTCTTTGAACCATACCTGGCCTGCGTTCGCGGGATTCAGTTTTTCGCGATACATATCTGCATCGTCATTCTCAAACATCGTGATTCCCCAGCCGCCATGGGCAGTATGTCCTAATGCAGGTACAGGAGTACCCGCCAGGAAATTTCCATAAATGGAAAAGCCCGGACATTCCAAATGCGCTTCATACCAAACCGATGGTTGTGCATATTGAATGTGCGTATCGTTGGCGAGAATAGGTTTGCCGGATTTTGTCTTTCTGCCCGAGATCACCCATCCATTCGATCCCTGGTAGGTAGGATAGGGAAGAGAGGCTTCAATTTTATTTACCGCTTCAGCGATGCTGGTCAGCCATTTGGTGCTGG
>DATGXN010000273.1:0-2374 GCA_035298945.1 Chitinophagaceae bacterium
CAGTGTGTCGCGTGTTGCATTTTTGAAAAGCACGGGCACAGGCATCTCATAAAAACTTACAGATGGGTGAGAGGTGGTCTGACTTAAATTAAGTTGCACTTTGTTTCCCAATGGTAACCAACTCAACTGGTAGCTGGGATAACCTTCGCCATACAGCCAGTCGTTAAAAAATTCCGTGAGATTTTGTCCGCTCGTTGCTTCGAGATTTCTTTTCAGATCTTCCGTTCTCGCATATTCGTACGATGTAGTGGGATCAGCGAGATAGTTTCTTATGGCTTCAAAAAAAGCGGCATCACCCAATTTCCATCGCAGCATCTGCAATATCCATCCCGCCTTTACGTAGGTGGTTCTGTAATTGAATATGGAACCGATGGAACTTGTGTCTTTCACAAAAACCGATCCGCCGGGTTCGTCGGCTATATAATCCACTTCACTGCGGTACCAGGCGATCCTGTTTTGTTCAGAGAGCACGCCTTCGAAATAGAAATAGGTGAGAAAGGTGGCAAAGCCTTCGTTCAGCCAGATATCCTGCCAGCTGCCGCAGGTTACCCTGTCGCCAAACCATTGGTGAGCTAGTTCATGGGCGATCAATGAGGCATTGGTGCTGCCCATGAATGAATTGGTTTGATGTTCCATCCCGCCTCCAAAGCCTACCTGTGTATGTGCATAGCGTTCGTTTCGAAAAGGATAAGGACCAAAATACTGCTCAAAAACCCGCATCATGCTACGCGTATCTTGCACGGTGGATGCCCACGCGGTTGCGGCTTCAGGGTAAATATATTGCTGAAGCGGTAGTATTTTGCCGTTTAATTGAATAGTATCCTGCTGAACCAGGTAATTTGTAGCCGCCATAGCTACGAGGTAAGTGGCGATGGGGTATCGGTGTTTCCATACCGTGGTTCTTTTGCCGGCATTGACCAGGTTGGCCATTTGGATACCGTTGGTGGTGGCAAAATATTGTTCGGGAGTAGTGATGAAGATATCGATCGAATCCGCTTTATCATCCAATCCGTTACGGCAGGGCCACCATTCGCGGGATCCATAGGGTTCTGATAAGGTCCAGATGATAGGCGCGCCGGTATGGTTGGACACTGAGAACGCTCCAAGCCCGCTGGCTGGAGGTGCTCCCTGGTAATAAATTATTAAGGAGTCTCTTGAACCGGCGTTCAGGGTGGTAGGGAAATTGATCTGCAGGATGTGGTTTCCCGGGCGGGTATGAATGATCTTATTGGAATGATAGATCACGCTATCTACCCGGAGGGAATCTGTAAGATCGAAACGGATGGAGTTTGTATTAGCAGTGATAGAGACAGATGAACTGACCCTGCCTTTGATATATCGCACTGCGGGGTCGATCTCCCATTCAAAGCGGTAATGATCCACTTTAAAATCAGGCGATGCATTGGAACCGGCAATAGATGATCCGGTCATGGCCTGGTAACCTGCTATTTCTTTTTCAAAAACCTGGTACTGTGCTGCAGCCTTATACTGTTTCAGTGAACTTATTATAATACATACCAGGACGATCCATCTCCGCATAATGCTAATTTCGGTTCATATCAGATAATAACGAAGTGAAGAATCATTAATTTTACTAATTGCACTCAAGCGGGCTAAGAGTATGGAACCTGCAACCTTGAACCTGCAACCTGAAGAAGCAACCTCGAAATGTCTAAAATAAATATACGAGACTCTCTTAATCTGCTCTCAAAACTGACTCCTCTCCGTACCTGGAACGGTATCAAGGTGTTGAGTTCTTTTTATGTGAGCCGGTTGACCGGCAGGCCGGTTCAATGGGGTTACCCGGTATCCATATCTTTTGAACCTACTACTTCCTGTAATTTAAGATGCCCCGAATGTCCCAGTGGTTTGCGCGCCTTCACACGCCCAACCGGGATGCTTGACAACCAGTTCTTTCGGAAAACCATTGACGAAATGCATCGTGAATTGCTCTACCTGGTATTTTATTTCCAGGGTGAACCCTACCTGAATCCAGCATTCCTGGATATGGTTAGCTATGCATCTTCTAAAAAAATATACACAGCCACTTCCACCAATGCACATTATCTCACGGAAGAAAATGCAAGGAAAACTATTGAATCCGGATTGGACAGGCTGATCATCTCCATCGACGGCACTACCCAGGAGGTCTATGAGCAATACCGGGTAGGAGGAAAATTGGAAAAAGTACTTGCGGGTGCCCGTAATGTGGTGAAGTGGAAAAAAGAGCTCAATAGCAGCAAGCCATTTATCATCTTCCAGTTCCTGGTGGTAAAACCCAATGAACACCAGATGGAAGAGGTGAAGAAACTGGCCAGGGAAACAGGGGTGGATGATGTCTGGTTCAAGACAGCCCAGGTCTACGATTACGAAA
>DATGXN010000274.1:0-4000 GCA_035298945.1 Chitinophagaceae bacterium
GGAGGTTTTGGCCCCGAAGTTTTCACCACACCTCCTGCAAGCCCGGTAGTCAATGTGGGATCAATCAAAGGTGGTCTCAACTTACTATAATAATATCTGTAAACAGGTTGCTTGCTGTTATTGCGATGCCGGTCAAACCACTGCCAGGTCCCGAGGGCAATGAACATATCTGATGCCAGATCCGTAGCGGACCTCTCCATTTCTGTTGCATTGGAATATGGAAAATATTTCAATGCCTCTTCCCAGGCAGTTGGAAACAATTGCTTGAATCGGTTCACATAGTTTTCCTCCGTGAGCGGTTTACCCATCATGAGCCCGGCGGCGGAACTTTCGGCAGAATTCCATCCTACCAATAAAGGCACCTGCGCCTGCTCCCCTTTTTCAAAAACTTCGGTCAGCGATTTTACTTTAGGAAAAACATAGCCATCGAATGCAAGAGGAAATCCAAATCGTTTGGCATCATTATATCTTTCAAAAATTTCTGCCGTACTCATTGCCCTCAATGCTGCAATTGATGCTGCCCCGTTCTTCTTCGCGAAATCAAGGCCCTGCTTTTCGCATTCTTCCATGGAAGCAGGTGCGATCGCAGACCGACCCAATGCCGCACCGCTTTCACCAATAGCACCAGCGATCAGATTTTTTGCAAGCGGAGAAACCATCATCGCAAACACAGAAGCAGAACCGGCAGACTCCCCGGCAATGGTTACGCGTTTGGGATCACCACCGAATGCAGCAATATTGTCTTGCACCCATTTAAGTGCGAAAGCCTGATCCATCAATCCGTAGTTACCTGATCCTTTATAAGATGTTTCAGCACTTAATTCGGGATGTGCATAGAAACCAAAAATATTCAAACGATAATTCACAGTCACCACCACCATTCCTTTTTTTGCCATGCTCGCCCCATCGTAACGAGGTTCAGATGCATCACCTGCAACAAATCCACCGCCATAGAAATAGACCAGCACCGGAAGATCCTTCATATTATATCTCATGGGCGTCCATACATTGAGGTATAAACAGTCTTCGCTGATTCCATCCGATCTCGAGATCATGTCACCGAATACATTGGTCTGCACCGGGCGAGGACCAAACTTCCTGGTCATCTTCACTCCTTTCCAATTGTCCAGGGGCTGAGGTGCTTTCCACCGCAGGTTTCCAACGGGAGGCTTGGCGAATGGTATTCCAAGGAATAAGCTGAGCTTATGGTTTACATCATGATATCCTTCAACAACCCCATTCCTGATCGTTGCCTGAACAGGGTAGCCGTCTTTTTGGGAGTAGGAAAATAAAGGGGAAATAAGCATTATGACTATAAGTCGTTTGAATATCAACATATGACAAAACTTAATAACCTAAGTTAACTCTAAAAACCTTGCAATCTTGCAACCTGCCACCTGAACTATGACCTTCGTCATTTGGTGATACATGTCACAAACCTCCCTTATTGGCAGTCTACTTTTGCACTGGATTTCTGCACACTATTGCAGCTCACCAATTACAGATTTATGAAAAAGCTATTCATCATGATGATCTTGGGAGTGACACCAATCATCGTATTCTCGCAAGCAGGACATATCATGCAGGGCATCGGCGCTGTGAATATGTCAATGGGTGGCGCAGCCACCGGCAATCCCCTCGACATCAATGGGGCATTACAATGGAACCCAGCAGGGCTTACCGATTTCAAAGCAAAAAACTTCAGCCTGAATGTAGGAGGATTCATGTCGTCTCCCGAGCTCTATTCCAAAGTGCCAACACAACAGGGAAGTTTCAGCGGCACAACGCAGGACGACAGGGGAACTTCAATTATGCCTGCGCTGGCATATGTACACGCAAAAGAAAACAGTAAACACAGATGGGGAATTTCTGCATTTGGAGTAAGCGGATTTGGGGTAACCTTTCCTGAGAATATGAACAACCCGATCAACGCACCACAAAGCATGGGCGGATTCGGAAGAATTGAATCTGATTATATGCTCCTGCAGGTAGGTCTTTCTTATGCATATGCCCTGTCTGATAAGTTCTCTATTGGCTTGACACCAACTTTTAACTATGGCGCCCTATTGCTGGAACCCAATCCACTCGCATCACCAAGTCCTACAAAAGGATACCCGGTGGCCGAAAGAGCTTCTGCTACTGGTTTCGGTGGTACTATCGGCCTTTATTATAACTCGGGGAAAGGAATCAAAGCTGGTGCATCATACAAAACCCAGCAGTCCTTTTCTGAATTTGACTTTACCAATAAATATTTAGATGGCTCAGCAGCACCAAACGTGAAGTTTACCATGAACTATCCTGCCATCCTTTCATTCGGACTTGGACTTTCAAAAAAAGTATTTGATATAGCCGTTGACTACCGTATGGTTGATTACGAAAACACCGAAGGCTTCGAAAAATCAGGTTGGACAGAAACTGCATCAGTTGCAGGATTCGGCTGGCAGAACATCTCCATTGTTTCAGCGGGGCTCCAGCTGAAAATGATCGAGAAACTGCCTTTAAGAGTAGGCTACACATATAGCTCTAATCCGATAAAACCGGAATTGGCTATGTTCTCTATTCCGGCCACCGCAGTGATCAAGAATGGATTTCAATTTGGTGTTGGATTCCTGGTATCCCAGAAATTCACGATCAATGGAGTTTACCATCACGGAGACAGCGGCGGATCAACATCGGGCCCAATTCTCAGTCCCATGATGATCGGATCAGGAAACCCAACAGGTGCCATACCTGGAAGTGAGGTGTCTTATAAGATGACCACTGACATGATCATGTTTGGCATTGACTGGAAATTTTGAGCTGGGTATAATTAATTAGTTCAGCCATATAGAAAAACGTTTAGGGCATTTGTTTTGTGATAATACATCATAATTCAAATGCCCTATTCATTTTACAAAGAACCCGAAACGGAATTGTGCTAAATTGACATCTAAAGAATAAACTACTCCCAATGGCTCAACCAACATCCAGAAGAACGTTCCTGCTTCAGTCTGCCTTAGCAGGCACCGGCCTGCTTTTATCCCGCGACCTTTTTGCCTTTCAGCCGAAACCAAAATCTGTATTTGGTGGCGTGCAGATCGGTGCGATCACATATTCATTCCGAAGTATGCCCGGGTCTATTGAAGATCTGATCAAATATTGCACTACATGTGGAATCTCTGCGGTGGAGTTGATGGGCGATGCCGCTGAAGCCTGGGCGGGAAGTCCTGCTGGCCTGATGCCCCCCATGGCGCCTCCTCCTCCGGGTCAACAAATGGTATTCACAGAAGAGCAAAGGGCGGCCATGCGCGAAAGAAACCAAAAGGCCAAAGGCTGGAGAGAAACTGTGTCGATGGACAAATTTGTTGAGCTGAAGAAACTGTTGGATAAAGCAGGCATCTCTGTATATGCTTATAAGCCTAATGCTTTGGGAGAAAATAATTCAGATGCGGAAATAGAATACGCTATGAAAGCTGCAAAAGCATTGGGTGCCAATTCGGTTACCGTTGAACTTCCCAATAAGCCCGAACAATCCAGAAGACTGGGTGAATTTGGATCCAAGCATAAAGTATATGTAGGATACCATGCCCATACACAAGCCACAGATACATTATGGGATCAGGCATTGGCCCAGTCTCCTTATAATTCCATGAACCTGGATTGCGGACACTATATCGCTGCAGGCGGAAACAACACAACTGCCTCATTGCTCGCACTGATCGAAGCAAAGCACGACAGGATCACATCCATGCACTTGAAAGACAGGAAAACAAAAGCAAATGGCGGGGAGAATGTTGAATGGGGCAAAGGCGATACGCCCATTAAGGACATTCTGACCTTGTTGAAAAAGAAGAAATACAAGATCCCTGTGTCTATAGAACTGGAATATGATATACCCCAGGGATCTGATGCGGTTAAAGAAGTGGCCAAATGCGTTGCCTACGCAAAAGCAATTCTTGCTTAGAGAGTCAGAGAGTCAGAGAGGCAGAGAGTCAGAAATGAGAATTCTGACTCTCTGCCT
>DATGXN010000275.1:0-1782 GCA_035298945.1 Chitinophagaceae bacterium
TTTTATCTGCATGATTTCTTTTGATCAGTATCAGCAATAGGGGGATGGTTGGGGCAATAAGCACCCAGGGCAATAATATTCCGGCTATGATCCCTCCGATCAGCATAATTTACAGGGTTACGGTCTCCTGGATAATTGGCGGTAAAACTTAGTCGATCAGGTTGTTCTTCACGGCGAAGAATACCAGTCCTGCGGTATTCTTTGTCCCGAATCTTTCCATCAGCCTGTCTTTGATGGCTTCCACTGTGCGGGGACTGATCTCCATTTTCTGGGCGATCTCCTGCGCAGTATATTCCATACAAAGTAACCTGATCACTTCCCTTTCTTTGTCGTTCAAAACAACTTCACTGTTCAGGGAAGGAATGGTTTTAGCACGGGCATGGGACTTTTTGAGGAGTACGCGATTCACGAAGTTGTTGAGGTAATATCCTCTGGACATCACTTCCATGATCGCTTTTTTTATTTCAGAAGGATCAGCGCTTTTTAGCAGGTACCCGTTAGCTCCATTTTCCATGAGGTGTGAAACAAATCTTTCATCCTCATACATGGTAAGAACAAGTACTTTGATATTGGGATAGAGTTTACTGACCAGTTTAGTTGTTTCGATCCCGTCTTTTTGTGGCATCCTCAGATCCATCAGCACGATGTCGGGCTGAGATTCTGAAAGACCAGCCAGGAGTTCGTCGCCGTTCTCTGCTTCCTGCACGAATTTGATATTCGGGTAGGTACGCAGGGAAAGGATCACGCCCTTCCTGAAAATCTTGTGATCGTCAGCGATCGCCACTTTGATCTGACTCATCTTTTTGTGGTTTATTAGGATCCTAAGTTGGTCAGGCAACAGCCTCCACGTCTACGGGTATTTCAAGGGTGACTTTGAAATAGGTCTGTGATAGGTCTTTTTCAAAGTTGATATTCCCCTGCAATACCTTGATACGGCTTTGGATATTCTTCAATCCGAGTCCCATGGCGCTTTTGTTAAGCTTATCGAAATCGGATTGGGTGATACCGCGGCCGTCGTGGTGAATGCGTATGTAAAACTTATCGTCGTTATAGTTTTGGGTGATGTGGATGAAACTGGCATTGCTGTGTTTCAGAATATTGTTCACCAGTTCCTGGATCACCCGGAAAATGAGCAGTTCCTGCTCCGGCCTCAGGCGGGTTCTATAGTCGTGGAACCTGCTGCTGGCATTTATGGTTCCTGAGCCGCTGATCTTCTGGAACAGGTCGTTCACTGCGGATTCCAGTCCGAAGTTCTTCAGCGTAGGGGGCATCAGGCTATGAGAGATATTGCGTATAAGCTGGATGGTATCGTCAATGATCTGCTTGGCATTATAGATGCTTTGCAGTTGGGTATTGATATCCTGGTGAACCAGGTTTTCGTTGAGGTAAAGGCGGGCGGTTGCCAGGAGGGGGCCGGCATCATCGTGCAGGTCGGCAGCAATACGCTGACGTTCTTCCTCCTGCCAGCGGATTGAGGCGTTCAGCAGGATCTTTTGCTGTTCGTCTTCAAATTTTTGCAGCTGCATCTGGTATTTAATAACCCTCCTTTGGTGGAATACGATAAAAACCACCAGGCCTATGGCGAGCACAAGCATGCCAATAGTTCCGAAGAACAGAACCGGCGAGCTGGGGGCTGATTGCAGGAAGATCATTTAAACAGGGGGTCTTTAGGGTTAGGGTGTTAGGGTTATTGAAATACTTTGGGTTTTGCTATTTGACTGGATTTTATGGTTTTAGATTCGTTTTTCGCTATTATGAACGCTATAAGGAAGAGGATATTTT
>DATGXN010000276.1:0-9113 GCA_035298945.1 Chitinophagaceae bacterium
ATCCGTAACAATTTTGCTTCTCCAGATACTGCTGTTCGGGCAGCAGGTGTGAAACTGGCTAAGGAATGGATCATTGCTGCATCAAAAATGGGTGCGCCTGTTCTGCGATTATTCTCCGGTGAAATTCCCAAAGGCTATGAAAGCAATTGGAAAGAGGTGGCGGGATGGATGATTGAATGTTACAAAGAATGTGCAGCATTCGGTGAAAAATATGGCGTGAAGATCGGCATTCAGAATCATGGAGATATGCTGCAGACTGCAGAACAATGTATTTATGTTTTGAAAGGCGTGAATTCCAGTTGGGCAGGGCTTATTGTTGATACTGGCAATTTCAAAACCCCAGATCCCTATATCGATATTACTGCAGTTGTTCCCTATGCAGTCAACTGGCAGATAAAAGAGAGTGTATTTGGATTGGGCAGTGAAATTCCTACTGATTACATTCGTCTTGTTCAGATCATAAAGAAGGGTGGATACAGAGGGTATTTACCTGTTGAAACACTTGCTGTTCGAGGTAAGCCTTACGACCCCTTTGCATTGGTCACGGGCATGATTACTGACCTGAATAAGGCTATCAAAGAAGTTTATAAATGATCAGTAAAACCAGTATACCAAGTGTCAGGCTGATCTACTTACTGCTTTGTATTGTAATTCCATTTATTGTTGTAGCACAAACGAGACCAGAATCTGATGAGGCATTTAAACAGAACGCCCGCCTGGGCCGCGGTGTCAATATCATAGGTTACGATCCCCGGTGGAAAGATCCATCCAAATCCAGAATGAACGAAGATCATTTCAGAAAGATCAAAGCTGCGGGTTTTGATAATGTTCGCATCGTGATCAGTCCATTCAGGTTTTCAATGAACGACTCCAGTTATACAATAGCTCCTGAGTTTTTTACAACACTGGACTGGACCATAAGAGAATCGTTGAAGAACAACCTGATGGCTATTGTTGATTTTCATGAACATATTGCCATGCAGAAAGATCCCAGGGGAAACAAAGCCAAATTATTGGCAATGTGGAAACAGATCGCTGATCATTGCAGTGGATTACCGTATGAAGTAGTTTTTGAGATCTGTAATGAACCAAATATGGAGCCTTCAACATGGAATGAAATCCAGGCAGAGGCTTTAAAGATCCTCAGGAAGTCGAATCCTGGCCGTACAATTATCATCGGAAGCATTAACGGCAATCAGATAAAATACCTGGACAACCTGGTGTTACCCGATAATGACAGGAATATTATTGTAGCCATTCATTACTATAGTCCTATTCAATTCACTCACCAGGGAGCACCCTGGTCTGTCAAAAATAAAGACCTGAGCGGCATTGAATGGACCGCCAGTGAAACTGAAATGCATAAAGTAGATCTTGATTTTGACCAGGCCCAGAAATGGGCGAAAGTACATCGACGCCCATTGACTTTGGGAGAATTTGGTGCCTATGAAAAAGCAGATATGCCTTCCCGGGTAAGATGGACCAATTATATAGCCAGGCAGGCTGAAGCGCGGAACTGGAGTTGGAGTTATTGGCAGTTCGATTCAGATTTCGTTGTATATGATATTGAAAACAACCAATGGGTGGAACCTATACTAAAAGCCCTGATCCCCCAGAAAGCTCTGGATCTTAAAAAAAAGAGATCTTTCATCCCCGCTGGGTACAAGGGGGAGGCTTTCCATGATCAAGTACACTTGAACGGTCCACAGGTGATACCAGGTAAAATAGAATGTGCCTTCTATGATCTGGGTGGGGAAGGAGTGGCTTTCCATGATCTGGAATCCCAGAACCGCGGCAGTGGGGGGCTAAATCTTGAACCTAACCATCACAGGCCTCACGCTACTCCTTATGAATGGGGATTCCGCAAAGAGGAAGGCGTTGATCTGTCTTACACCAAAGATTTTGCAGATTTTAATCATTCCAATAACTATTATGTACCGGCGGTCAATCAGTTTTATATTGGGTGGACAGAAAATAACGAATGGGTTAACTATACGGTGGATGTAAAAGTGGCCGGCCTGTATACCATTGATGCCTTGTATTCGTTCAATGATACCACAATAACCTTTGATGTTGACCAGCTGCCAGCAAGCACTTGTAAGTTGCCAGTAAATACTGGTAGCTTCCATGCCTGGAACAAAGGGGTGATCGGGACCATAGAGTTCCGTGAACCCGGTTTGCATTTATTGACATTTCATTATAACAAGGGAAATAATTTCGCCTATTTTGAATTTACTTTGACCGGGAAGAGATCGGATGTTGGTAAGTGAACATGACTTCGGTACTAAATAATATAGGGTGGGTAAAAATAAAGTGATCTTAATTACAGGCGTATCCGGAAGCGGAAAAACTACCGTGGGCAATGCATTGGCGGAACGGATGAAGGTCGCTTTTTATGATGGGGATTCCTTTCATCCTGCTGCAAATGTTGCGAAGATGAGTTCGGGAATTCCACTTGACGATCATGACAGGCAACCCTGGCTGAAAGCGATCAATGAGCGGATCAGGGAAAAATTGCCTTCTTCTTCATTGATCATCGGCTGCTCTGCGCTGAAAGAGAAATACCGTGGTTTATTATCTGAAGGTATTGATCCTTCGTCCATTCTCTGGGTACATTTACAAGGCAACTATGAGCTCATTTATCAACGCATGACGGAAAGAGCCGGTCATTTTATGACTGCTGATATGCTGCAATCACAATTTGAAGCCTATGAAGCGCCTGCACAGGGACTCCTGCTGGATGTGAATCAGGATTTGGAAAAGATCATTGATCAAATTATATCTAAACTGGAAATGAATCAATCTGATGTTGGGCTGATCGGGCTGGGTGTAATGGGTACCAGCCTGGCGAGGAATATCGCCGGGAAAGGATTTTCCATTTCAATTTTTAACCGGCATATTGAGGGTAAGGAAGAAGACGTAGCCAGGAAAATGGCTGCTACATACGCTGAACTGAATCAATCGAAACCATTTGATGACCTGGAAGGTTTTGTCGCGTCTCTCCATACACCTAGGAAGATCATTCTGATGGTGAATGCCGGTGAGGCTGTTGATGATGTGATCGTAAAACTCACACCGCTTCTGAATGCCGGCGATGTAATTGTGGAAGGAGGTAACTCCCATTTCCGGGATACCAACGAAAGGCAGAAAAAATTAGCCGCGCTTGGAATTCATTTTGTTGGTACGGGTGTTTCCGGTGGTGAGGAAGGAGCACTTAAAGGCCCGTCTATCATGCCAGGCGGCAGCATAGAAGGATTTGAATTGGTGAAAGATATCCTGTTCAGTATCGCAGCAAGGAATGAATCGAATGAGATCTGTTGTGGACATATCGGCGATGGGGGAGCGGGACATTTCGTTAAAATGGTGCATAACGGTATCGAGTATGCGGAAATGCAGCTGATCACTGAAATGTACAGTCATCTCCGGTATGACCAGGAAAAAGATCCTGAAGAAATTGCCCTTGTATTTGAACTGTGGAACCAGGGTGAGGCCAATAGTTATCTCTTGGGCATCACCATAGATATATTGAGATTCAAAGATACCGATGGAACTCCCCTGATCAACAAGATCTCCGATGTAGCTGGTAACAAAGGAACAGGATCCTGGACCACTATCACCGCCAGTGAGTTGGGTGTGCCGGTGCCAGCCACTGCAGAAGCATTGTTCTCCCGGTATCTTTCATCGTTCAATAATGACAGATCGAAATACGCTTCGTTATATAATAAAGAGCATAATTCGATTCACATTGATCCTGAACACCTGAGGCAGGCCTATATGTTCTGCCGGATCATCAATCATTACCAGGGAATTAAACTGATCAAAGAAGCTTCTGATATTTTTAGTTGGCATATTGATACCGCTGCATTATTGAAGATATGGTCGGGCGGATGTATCATCAGATCATCGTTATTATCCATATTCAGGAAAGGATGGTCAGCATGCGGATCTGATATCATGGAACATCCATTTACCCGAAGCCTGGTCAATGCTCATCTCGGAGAGATCAAACAAACCATTTCCGATCTCGCAAGATCGAACCGCTCATATCCAGTCAGTTCATCCTGCCTGGAGTATTTTAAAATGCTGATCACTCCAAGAAGCAGTGCCTATTTGATCCAGGCCCAGAGAGATTATTTCGGGGCACATACCTATAGGAGGATCGATGATCCGTCCGGAACTTCACACCATACAAATTGGTATTAATTATTGATCATGAGTAAACTGATAACAACGCTGTTGGTACTTTCCACGCTGATCTGCAATGGTTCCGGGGTACAGGCCCAATACAAGAGGGTTGCCATGGATCGTGAATACATTATGTCGCTGACTCCGCAGTGGAAAGGTGAACGTCTTCCTGACGGAAGGCCGTATGTATCTGACAGCGTGCTGGAGCGGTTGAAAAAGATCGTTTTGACGCATGCCTGGGGAGGACTCAAAAAGTACAAATTCAATAACCAATACCAGGGAAATTGGATGATGATCCACCCGGATAAAAATACGGTGATGACGGGCCGTGTGGTCACAGCACAGTACATGCCCCAAAGGCCGGATTTTGGGGATGTGATCAGGAAAGTGGGCCTGGCCGAAGGGCATAGCGAAAAAGCCCAATCAAATGTTTGGCCTATTGAAATGCTCCGTGACGGGGATGTATATGTGGCTGATGGTTTTGGCAAGATAGAAAATGGTACCCTGATCGGAGACAGGCTGGCGAATTCAATTTATTCCAAATCAAAAAGGGGTATCATTTTCTGGGGCAGTGTCAGGAATATTCAGGAGATAAAGAAAATTGATGGCTTTAATGGTTGGATACTGGGAGATCATCCTTCTTCGATCAGTGAAGTAATGCTCACTTCGATCAATGCGCCGATCAGGGTGGGGGAAGTAACTGTTCTTCCTGGTGATGTTGTTTTTGCCAGTCCTTATGGTACAGTTTTTCTTCCGGCTTACCTGGTAGGTGAAATTGTTCTGGAAGCGGAGATCAGTAATCTCCGTCATGTTTATGGGATCAAAAGAAATAAAGCAGGCGATTGGACCACAAGTCAGATAGACAGTGAATACACAGCCCAGATGACTAAGGAGTTCTATGATTATTTAAGAAAATTGCCAGACGCTGAACTGCCTATGCCGCGCAAAGAACTAAATGAATACCTGGCTGCGCATTAAAAAATTTTAAATACCCTTCTGCGGCAACAAGCGCTGATCATTCCAATTTTTTTTAAGAAATTCTCAGGAAACCTTTTCTTTGAAGTGTCTACGAGCTAAAAACTTCGAAAGCACACTAATTGAAATTGTGTCATAAATACACTTTGATCAGGATAGTCGCTGGGCTGCTTTTTAATATCCTGATGAGTTCTACGCGGGGCGGGGAATTGCCACCCATGTTGCGTTTGGGGATAGAAAAAGGACTTTCAAATAATTCGGTCCGCTGCATTTTCCAGGATAAAAGAGGGTTTGTATGGATAGGAACCTATGATGGGCTGAACCGTTACAATGGCAGTGAATTCAGGATCTTCCGTAACCGTGTGGGAGATTCATCCTCATTGCCCCACAATTATATATATGCCATCCATGAAGATGAGCAGGGAGTTTGGGTAGGTACCGGACAGGGTCCCGCTTTATTGGATCCGTTGAGCGGAAAATTTTCCCGGTTATATTTTTATGCCCCCGGATCTAAACAGATTCGCATTGCAGATTTCAGTGTAAATAATTTTTACACAGACGAACCCGGAAACACATTTATTGCCACTAACGGGCAGGGCCTGTTGTTAAGGAATCGTGGTGACCGTTTTGCGAAGCAGATTCCCCTGGTTACGGTTACTGGAATTTATTCAGATTTCAATGCCCGGGCAGTGTGCAGTTCCGGAAATGATATCTATGTTTTTGTTACTAATTATGGCATGTGCAAGTATGATCCTGTAAAAAAGATCATAGTTCCTGTCAACGGCAGTTTGAATACTGCGAATTGTTTATTGCCCGATGGAGATGGTAATATATGGGTGGGTTCGGATCTAGGTGTAGATCAGTTCAATACCAGTACAGGCAGGTACATCAGGTCTTTCAGGGAAAAACCAGGACAGCTGAGCAATATGCTTGTTACCGCACTTTTCCTGGGCAAGGATAAAGAACTCTGGGTAGGAACAGATGGAGGAGGGATCAATATCATCCGGCCCGATCAAAGATTTGAATACCTGTTGCCTGGCAATAAGAAAAATAGTTTATCCAGCGAGTCAGTATGCTCCATTATCAGCGACAAGGAGTCCCGTATCTGGATCGGCACACTCAAAGGTGGTTGTAACGTCATAGATCCATTCAAGAATCATTTTCTAACCGTTTCTGCGGATCCCGCTTCCCCTAATGGGTTGCCAAGTAACTTCGTTCATTCATTTTGTGAAGACAGAATTACTGGTGAGATATTCGTGGGTACCGACGGGGCGGGGCTCAGTGTGTGGAATAGGGCAACAAACAGTTTCCGGAATCTTAAATACCAGAGCAACGATCCGTCTTCGCTTAGTCATAATGCCGTGACCAGCATCGTACAGGATCATACGGGTGAGATCTGGCTGGCTACTTATGGAGGCGGTATCAATAAACTCAACAGGGCTTCCAGGAAATTCAAACGTTATTCCTGTATCAATGACAGCACTGGAGCTGAAGACAAGTTCACGTTCTTATTGTATGAAGACCATGCCCGGAATTTATGGGCTACCACATTTGCTGAAGGCAAATTGTATCGTTATAACAGGCAGAAAGACAAGTTTGAAGTTTTTTCCCAGCAATTGTTCAACCTGGTTGCCCTTGCGGAAGACAGGAAGGGTCAGTTATGGGCCGGCAATTCAACTAACCTGGTCAGGATAGACAGAAACAACAACAATCATTTATTTTATCATATCGGGAAGCCTGTGAGGGCAATTTACGAGGGAAAGGATAATGAAATCTGGGTAGGTTCCGAAGGCGGGGGATTGATGTTGTTTGACGCTAACACAGGTAAGATCACCGAGCGATATTCAGATATCAACGGCCTGTGCAGTAATTCAGTGCTGAATATTAAGGAAGATGAATTCGGTCATTTGTGGCTGAGTACTTTCAATGGCATATCCAGGTTCGATCCGGTAAAGAAGACGTTTGAAAATTTCTTCCAGAGCGATGGATTACAGAGCAACCAGTTTACCTATAATGCTGCAACTAAACTCAGCTCCGGCGAGTTGATCTTCGGCGGGATCAATGGATTTAATGTTTTCCGGCCAAACGATATTTCAGTAAGGGATTTTATGCCCACTGTTTTGATCACCGATATTCTAGTTAATAATAAAAGGCTGGCAGACGAAGAAAGTTTTGTAGGAAAAAAGAAAGACGGGCAGGTCCAGGAATTACACATTCCCTATTCGGAAGCTTTATTGGCGTTCAAGTTTGATGCCCTGGAATTTTCTTCGCCTGAAAAAATCAGCTATGCGTATTTACTTGAAGGCTGGGATCGGGACTGGAATTTTTCGGGCAATATCCGCAATATCAATTACAACAATCTGCGGGAAGGAGCATATTTATTAAGGATCAAAAGCACCAACGCAAGTGGTGCCTGGAATAAATCAGAAACGCATCTGAAGATCGTTATATTCCCGCCCTGGTACAGGAGTTGGTGGGCATTTATGATCTACATGGTGATTTTTTCCGGATTCGTATACGCCTTTCATAATTACCGGGACCAGAAGAACAAACTCAAGTACGAAATCAAATATGCCCAGGTACAGGCTGCAAATGAACGAGACGTCAACGAAAAAAGGCTTTCTTTTTTTACCAACATCTCCCATGAGATCAGAACGCCGCTCACGCTGATCATTAATCCGCTTAAAGATCTGGTGGAAAAACAGGAGAGCCAGGATCAGGCGGAATTGAATTCTGTATACAAGAACGCCAAAAGACTGCTCAGCCTGGTAGACCAGCTGCTGATCTTCAGAAAAACAGAATCTGATACAGGCCAGTTGAGTGTGAGTAAACTCAACCTGTTCCAGGTATGCCGGGAAGTCTGTGGCTTTTTCCTGCAGGTAGCAAAAGCAAAAAAGATCGAGTTTACCATAGACGAGCCAGGTGAAGGAAATTTTGAGATCTATGGAGATAAAGAGAAACTGGAATTGGTGATCTATAATCTGATCTCTAATGCGCTGAAGTATACGCCTGACGGCGGTAAGGTTCATCTGTATTTTGAAGGCTCTGACCAGGATCTTTCTTTATATGTTTCTGATTCAGGCCCTGGCATTCCCGCTGAGGTTGGCCAGAAATTGTTTGATAAATTTTACCAGGTGCAGGAAGCGGGTAAAAAAGGGAAGCCTGGTTTTGGGATAGGTATGTACCTGGCAAAACAACTTGTTGATCTGCATAAAGGAAGTCTGAGTTACGAAACTGCCCTCGGCCAGGGTACGATTTTCAAAGTAACGCTGTTGAAAGGTGCTGAACATTTTGGTAATATTGGAGATCACCTGATTCATGAATTGCCGGAAAATTCTATTGTTCAGGAAATTGCTGAAGGGCAACAGGCAGTACTGCCTTTGGCATCAAACGAATCTGACGGCCTGGAATCTATCGTCAGTGACAAACATACCATACTGATCGTAGACGATAACCCGCAGATGCGGAGTTATCTGGCCCAATTATTTCTGAAAGAGTTCAATGTGTATGAAGCGGCTGACGGAGAGGAAGGTTGCAGAATAGCCCGGGAAATTATTCCGGATATTATTGTCAGTGACGTAGTCATGAACGAAAAAACCGGCCTGGACTTTTGCCAGGAGGTAAAAGGTACACCGGAGTTAAGCCATATTCCCTTCATCCTGATAACAGGAAGTTATTCGCCTGAAACCAAGAAGATGGGCTTTGAACTTGGCGCTGACGACTATATCACCAAGCCTTTTGAGAAAGAACTCCTTGTTGCCCGGGTCAAGAATCTGATCCGGAACCAGCAAAACCTGCAGAAGTATTTCTATAATGAGATCACCCATCAAAAGAATAATTTAAAGATATCTGCGGAGTATAAAGAATTCCTGGATGCCTGTATTGAGATCGTTGAAAGGCGCCTCGACGACGATAATTTCAACGTCCTGGAATTGGCTTCTGAAATCGGGATG
>DATGXN010000277.1:0-6435 GCA_035298945.1 Chitinophagaceae bacterium
GAGATACGTGACGCATTTTCATTTACCTATAAGGCTGCCTTTGACAATGGGCTTACCGAACATGAATTCGATCATGTGTTCATTGGTACTTATGAAGGCCCAATTGATCCAAACCCTGATGAGGTTTGCGAATATTGCTATATGTCTATTTCCGATATCAGGGACTATATGGCCAACGACCCCCATCATTTTACTGAGTGGTTTAAGATCGCGTTTGACCAGGTGGAAAAGCATTCACTAATTAGCTAATGTGACTACAAAAAAAGTTATTGTGATCGGTGCCGGGATGGGTGGCCTTGCAGCAGCTATCCGCCTTGCTGTAAAAGGCTATGCCGTAAAAGTTTTTGAAAGAAATGCAGAGCCCGGTGGCAAACTATCTTTTTTTGAGCAAGATGGATATGCATTTGACGCAGGGCCCTCACTGTTTACACAACCTGCCAATATTGAGGAATTATTTGAATTGGCTGGGGAGCCGATCGATGAGTATTTCAAGTATTGCGCTGTTCCCCTGGCCTGCAGGTATTTTTTTGAAGATGGCACAACCGTAAATGCATTTACAAAAGCGGATCAGTTTGCCAGGGAACTCGAAACAACGCTTGGCGAAGATCCGGTGGCAGTACAGAAATACCTGGCAAAAGCTGAACAGGCCTATGAGGCCATTGGCAAGATCTTCCTTGACCATTCCCTTCATCGTTCATCAACCTGGCTGAATAAAAGAATTTTACCGGCATTATCGGCTACCCGTCTCAGTTATCTGGTACAGTCGATGCACGATTATCACGCCTCAAACTTCCGGTCGTCCAAAACCGTACAGATCTTCGATCGGTTCGCAACCTATAACGGTAGTAATCCGTACAAAGCGCCGGCCATGTTGAGCATGATCCCTCACCTGGAGCAGAACGAAGGCACTTTCTATCCTTACGGTGGAATGATCAGCATAACAAGAGCTCTGTATCAACTGGCGCTCAAAAAAGGTGTAGAGTTTGTTTTCAATACCAAAGTGGAGAAGATCGTTCACCAGCATGGCGAAGTGAGATCCGTACAGGCCGGTGGAACTGAGCATAAGGCGGATCTTGTAGTGAGCAATATGGATGTGTATTATGTCTATCGTGACCTGCTGGATGATCAGGCAAAAGCTGAAGACGTTCTGAAGCGGGAGAGGAGCAGCAGTGCGATGATTTTCTATTGGGGCATCAGGAAGGAATTTTCCCAACTTCATCTTCATAATATCTTCTTTACTGCTAATTACGCCGAAGAGTTCAGGCATCTTTTTGAAACCCGGCAGATGTACCATGATCCTACGATCTATGTGAATATCACTTCAAAAATGGAACAGGGACATGCTGCACCGGGAACAGAAAACTGGTTTGTGATGCTGAATGCGCCTGCTGATATTGGACAGAACTGGGACCAGATCAGGCAAAAAGCCCGGGCATCAGCCATTGAAAAACTTTCCCGTTTGCTGGGTACTGACATCGCTTCGCTGATAGACACAGAGCGGATTCTGGATCCCAAAGGGATCGAAGCGCAGACTTTATCCCATATGGGTTCACTGTACGGTACCAGCTCCAATTCCAAATGGGCCGCCTTTTTAAGGCACCCCAATTTTTCATCTTCCATCAAAGGTTTGTATTTTACCGGCGGAAGCGTACATCCGGGGGGGGGAATTCCCCTTTGCCTTAAGAGCGCGAAGATTGTAGCTTCGCTAATTGACTAATTAACTAATTGACCAATTAGCTAATTATCTGATTCAATTAGCCACTTAGTCAATCAGCCAATTTTAGTTTATGAAGAAATTCTTTTTTCTGATCTCTGCTTTTATTTCCCTGAATGCATTTGCCCAGCAAGACGTTCAAAAAACACTCCAGACCCAGTTGATCATGGTGGAAGATGGAGAAACCATCAACCTGGACGAAGGCACATTTACCATCAGCACTACATTATCCATGGAGGGCAAGAAGAATGTGACCATTAAAGGGAAGGGCATCGGGAAAACCATATTGTCATTCAAAGGGCAATCCTCCGGAGCCGAGGGGCTTCGTATTTCCAATGCGGAGAATATCACGCTGGAAGATTTTTCAATTCAGGATGCTAAAGGGGATTGCATTAAAGCTATGGATGTAAAAGGCATCACGTTCAGGCGCATCAAGGCGGAGTGGACGGGCAAGCTGAGTGAGAAAAATGGTTCCTATGCATTGTACCCCGTTTTGTGTGAGAAGGTGTTGATCGAAGAATCGATCGCCAGGGGTGCTTCGGATGCTGGCATTTATGTTGGCCAGTCGAAAGATATTATTGTAAGAAACTGCAAGGCGTATGAGAATGTAGCTGGGATCGAGATCGAGAATTCTCTGAACGCCGAAGTATATAATAATGAAGCCTATAATAATACTGGCGGCATCCTGGTTTTTGATCTTCCGGATCTCAAAGTAAAAAAAGGCGGGAACTGTAAAGTGTACAATAATCATATACACGATAACAATACAAAGAATTTCGCCCCCAAAGGGAATATCGTTGGTAAAGTGCCTTTAGGAACGGGTATGCTTTTATTGGCTTCTACCAATGTGGAGATCTATAACAATAAAGTGATCAATAACAGAACGGTGCCTACCGGGATCATCAGTTATTATATGACGGAGAATCCTATTAAAGATTCTACCTATTATCCTTACCCCACAGCCATCAATATTCACGATAACGAATACAGTAAGGAAAAGAAAAGGGCAACTGGGAAAGGCAGACTGGGTAAGCTTTATCGGTACAAATTGAGATTCGGTAAAAACGTGCCGGACATTGTTTATGACGGCATTCTGGATGAGAAGCTGTTGCTGGCGGGCAAGCAGTATCCCGCAGATAAGCGGATTTGTTTGAGTAATAACCAAGGCGCTACTTATGCAAATATTGATGCAGCGAATAATTTTAAGAATGTAACGCGCGATATATCTGCTGTAACATGCAAATTATAGCAGTGAGCAGTAAGCAGTGAGCAGTAAGCAGAAGTTAAAATGAGAAAATATTTTGGAATATTGATCGTTCTCCTTCCGTTTTTGGGTTTCACATGGAAGAATTCAAACGCACCAAAAATGAAATTATCCGATTACGGATTTTTCAAGGGCGACATGAAGAGCCAGGAGCCGGCTGAAGGTGTAATGCCCTACCATCTGAATACACCTTTATTCACAGATTATGCTGAGAAGTTGCGTTTTGTGAAACTCCCTGCAGGAGCAAGCGTTCCATATAATGATACCACCGTATTTGATTTTCCGGTTGGCACTGCCTTGATCAAATCATTTTACTACCCGGTTGATTTTCGTGACCCTTCAAAAGGAAGGAAGATCATAGAGACAAGGGTGTTATTGCACGAAGAATCCGGCTGGAAAGCACTTCCTTATATCTGGAATGAAGAACAGACTGAAGCCGTTCTGGATGTGGCTGGCGAGTCGACCTCGGTCAGTTATGTTGATCCACAAGGCAAGAAGAGAACACATGCCTATGTTGTGCCCAATATGAATCAGTGCAAGGGTTGCCATAATAAAGCGGAGAAGATGATGCCGATAGGGCCCAGTGCCTGGCAGTTGAATGGTGAGCATAATTACGGATCTGTAAAAGAGAACCAGTTGAAGCATTGGCAAACTGCAGGTATACTTACCAATTATTCCGGTGATGCCCCCAAAGGAGTTGCCTGGAATGATCCTGCTACGGGTTCGCTGGACGAGCGCGCCAGGATATGGCTGGACATCAACTGTGCCCATTGTCACAGGGGCGATGGTCCTGCCAGTACTTCCGGTCTTCATTTAGGCTGGCAGGAGAAAGACAAACTGAAACTAGGCGTTGAGAAAACACCGGTTGCCGCTGGTCGTGGTTCGGGTAATCTTCGTTTCGGCATAGTTCCCGGTAAACCTGACGAGTCGATCCTTCTTTATCGCATCAAATCAACGGACCCGGGTGTGATGATGCCAGAATTGGGAAGAACACAGATGCAGCCTGAGGCGGTGGCGTTGATCAGGGAATGGATTGCAAAGATGAATTAGCGGATTGCCTGATTAGCGGATTGCCGAATTTTCATTTACTTTTAAAATTCTGTATATGATAATTCAATTCGCCAATTCTAATGAAACCCCGCATATCCGTCATAACCCCCTCCTTTAATGCTGCGAAAACGATAGATCGCGCTATTCAGTCTGTACTCGCACAGAAGTATTCGAATGTGCAGCACCTGATCATTGATGGTGGAAGCACAGATGGCACGTTCAATATCATTCAGAAATATCAACATATTAAATGGGTATCGGAACGCGACCAGGGACAGGCCGATGCCATGAATAAGGGCTTTGAACTTTCAAATGGCGAGTTGATCGTTTATTTAAATGCTGATGATGAATTTGCTCCTGGAGTATTTGATAAAGTCGCATCTTTTTATCAGTCTTCAGGATCTTCAAATAAATTCATGTTGGTCATGGATCTGAAGGTGCGGGAAGCAAATGGTATGGCATGGACAGCAGTGCCCTCATTGAAATTTTCCGATATCGCCGATCCGGCTAAAATGCTTTTTCCTTACAATCCATTGTCTTATTTCTATCATCGGAAACTGCAGGAGTCAGTGGGTAAGTTTCCTTTGGACCTAAGGTATGCGATGGACTACTGGTTTTTACTCAGGGCCTATAAGTTGGCTGACATGCGTTATGAATCTTTTGAAGCAGGCACATTCTATAATTTTTCCAATAAGACCAGCGATAAGCAGCGTTCTGAATCAGAGTGTTTGCAGGTATTGATTGCATTCTACAAAAAGACCCTGCCCATTGTTTTTCTTCTACATCCCAACGTGATCAGGGCAAAAAGGATGATGGGTCAGTTAAAGAAACTATGATAGGATTATTCGTTTAGCCAGTCGTTTTTCAGAACCATATCCCTGAAAGCCCTGTCATATATTAAGCGCAGTGCGTACCGGCTTCGCGATCCATAATAACTTGCATAGGCTCGGGTCATGTGCCATGAATCTTTGCCGTTAATTTTTTGTAGAAATCCTTTCAGGGAAAATTTAGGTACCCTTATTAAGTCAAGAATTGAACTTCTGAATAATTCCATGCTGTCGTTTTTTTTGAGCCGGTATTCAGTATAACTATCGCAATTCCCCTGGTTTTTCAGTCTTTTGTTCAGGTAGTCCTGGGTTGTACGGTGTTTAGGTATGATATGGTAGGTGACCGCTTTCGGTTGGTAGGCGAACTTGTAGCCTAAATTGTGGATCTTGATATTTAGTCCGGTTTCTCCGTCTCCTATCCAAATGCCGCCGGTATTTTCAGGATTGAATCCTCCCGCTTTTAAGAAAACGTTGCGCTTTATGGCCTGGTGACAACTCCATATGCCGGGATCGTTCTCTGCTACAAAATCTGTGTCTCCGTAGTCAGCCAAAGAAAGCCAGCCATTGTTGCAGTATTTCAGGATCCATTCGGGAGGTTGTTTTTCCCATCGGGGAAGCACTTTTCCAGTTGCTGCGCCTACTGTGTTGTCTTTCTCAAAAATTCTGGCGATCTCAGTTAACAGGTTTTCGTCCGCGATCATATCGTCGTCCGTGAAATAGAGCAATTCTCCTGTGGATTTTTTCGCAGCGGTATTGCGTGCAAAATGAACGCCTTGTTTTGGTTCTTTCAGGTAGATCACCGGAACACGGTGTGAGGAGAATTGTTTTTGCCTGACGATCTCTTCCGTATTGTCGGAAGAATTATTGTCTGCCACCAATATTTCAAATGGATGATCTGTTTTCTGGTTGAGAAAACTGTCGATGGTGTGACCAATATAATTTGCGCGGTTGTAAGTGGGGATGATGACAGATATCCTGATATGCCAGATTTTATTAGCCCAAAACTAGAATAAATCATCTAACCAACAGAAAGAACGCAGCCTGTATCAGCAGGAGATTTACCGCGAATGAGTGTTGCTGGGGCTTGAGGCGGGAGAATAAGAACAGGATGAGCATACTCACGAGGAACCAGGTCAGATAGTTTAGCATCGGGATATGGCCGCCTTCCCATGACCAGAAACCCAGTTTTACCGCAGCTGGTTCCATTACCCAGTCAAAAATAGTGGCGATCAGGGCCCCGTCTATGATCACCGAAGCACCGATCCATTTGCTATAAATGGCTTTGCCTGGAAAGGGGATATGGGCACTGATCAGGTGCCTGAGCTGAAGGGCCAGCATCCCCGAGGCATACACCACAATGAACCAATTGATGCCGATCAGAACAGGTACGTCATTGATCTTCCAGCCTAAAATATCACTGTACACATAATTGCCAAATAAGGCCCCGGTTTTCACGCCTATCATTTCACTGGCCAGACCGGTTACAAAAGCTACCCCAAAAAACAGGAGGACCTTGGAGGTCCTGACGGGGAGGGTCCAGATCAACAGCCCGAACATCGTCAGCAGGTTGAAGGGAGTCA
>DATGXN010000278.1:0-14921 GCA_035298945.1 Chitinophagaceae bacterium
AATAAATTTTTTGTGCGTACTTTTCTTTGATACATATTTGCCCTTCATACTAAAGCATGCAACCAGTCAATTTGAGGTCGTTCAGAAAGAAAGTGACCCTTCACAAAAGGAAGTTGAAATTGTTTCTCACGCGTTTAGGGAAGAAGCCACCTAAAGCCCTTGATGAATGGGCGATCCAGGTAGACAAGGAAGTATGGCATGAGACCGATTGCCTGAGCTGCGCGAACTGCTGTAAAACCATGAGCCCCACTTATACGCCGGAAGATCTCAGGCGGATCTCTGCGCATCTTAATATGACGGTCAATGAGTTCAAGAAGAAATACCTGTATAAAGACAATATCGGCGATTACCTGAATGTGCAACAGCCCTGCCAGTTCCTTGATCTGAAAACCAATATGTGCGGAATTTACGAGATCCGCCCGCTGGATTGTGCCGGCTTCCCCCATCTTACCCGTAAGAAGATGAAGGAGTATGTACACGTTCATCATCAGAACGTAACATATTGTCCTGCCACCTATCGTATGGTAGAAAAGATGATGGGCATGGTCAAGCTACATGGTCACAAACTCTGAATCAGAGATAAACATCTTCCAACAGGAAAAACTCAGGTCCTTTGTCAGAAAGATTGATGGCAAGTATATCGAATTGGAGATGATGCCATCTTTTGTCTATTCCCATATATACCTCCGCTGCCTTCATCAGGGTTAGCATTTTTTTCCGGTTCACGTTTTCTTCCGGGTAACCGCCTGATTGGCTGTTCCTGGTTTTTACTTCGATGATGTGCAGGATCTCCGATTCGGCAGCAATGATATCGACCTCCCAATGGCCATGCCGCCAGTTGGTCTGGAGGATCTCATAACCTTTAGATGAAAAATATTTCCTCGCCAAAGATTCTCCCTGGGCGCCGATAAATTGCTGCCAGCGCTTACCTTCGTCCTTTCTGATCATATTCATTCCAAATTCATGTTTCAATTAAAGGGAAAGGTACAGCACTATGCATGGGGTGGCAAGGAGTTTATACCCTCATTGCTTGGTATTTCCAACACTGAAAAACAGCCATTTGCGGAGTATTGGATGGGGGTTCATTCATCGGCTCCCGCATCCATCCGTTTATCTGACAATGCTTACACCGGGCTGCACGACCTTATCCGGTCAGAGCCGAGGAGATACCTGGGTGAAAAAGTTGCTGCTCATTTTCATGATCTTCCTTTTCTGCTGAAGATCCTTGATGTAAAAGAGATGTTATCCATCCAGGTGCATCCTTCCAAAGAAGAAGCTCAAAAAGGGTTTGATCTCGAAAACAGTGCAGGTGTACCGCTTGACGCTGCTCACAGAAACTACAGGGATAATAACCATAAGCCCGAGATGATGCTGGCCCTGGGAGAATTCTGGCTATTGCATGGTTTCAGGAAAGAAGAGGACCTGATGGTTGTACTGGAAAGAGTGGGGGAACTCAGCGCATTGATCCCGTTATTTGAAGCAAAGGGGTATAAAGGGCTTTACCAGTATGTGATGGAACTCCCGCAAGAAGGTGTAAACGAATTATTGCAGCCACTGGCAGCCAGGATACTGCCTTTATATGCTGCCGGTAAGATATCTAAGAATGATCCGGATTTCTGGGCCGCCAGGGCGATGATCAGTTATCCCGACTATTTTGACAGGGGCATTTTTTCAATTTATTTCTTTAACCTGGTTCACCTGAAGGCAGGAGAGGCGATATTCCAGGGGGCGGGTCTTCCGCATGCCTACCTGGAAGGCCAGAATGTGGAACTGATGTCGAATTCAGATAATGTGCTGAGGGGAGGGCTGACTCCCAAACATGTGGATGTTCCCGAGCTGATGAAACATACCAATTTCCATGCAGTTGTTCCTGAGATCCTGCATCCGGCAGAGCATGGTATGGAACAGAAAATGGAATTCCCGGTCAGGGATTTTGGCTTGACTGTGGCGGCTTTGAAACAGGGGGAGGAGTACAGATTTAAAACCAATGGCCCGGAAATACTGATGGTTTTGGAAGGAAATGGCCAGGTAGGCGGAATGGAAGCGGCCAAAGGCTCATCATTTTTTATAACTCCATCGGAAGATATACTTTGTACCGGGCAGATCAGATTGGTGAGGGCCTGGGTTCCCTGAAATTAACAAATGAGGAAAACTCCCTTTGAGTTAATGTAGCAGGGTGGATTTTATTGGCTATTTTTGCAACCATAAAGGAATAAGCATGAAGTTCAGCAAGAACCTGGTAGTAAGTTTTGTTTTATTAATATTGATCGCTTCATTATACCGTATCCTCCCGGGGCGCCCCTGGGGTTTTGCACCACAGATCGCCATGGCGTTATTTGCCGGATCGGTGATCAAGGATAAGAAGTATGCTTTCGCTTTACCATTATTGTCCATGTTCCTGTCTGACCTTTTCTATCATGCACTATACCTGGGCGGAATTGGGACTATTCCCGGTTTCTACAGTGGTCAATTTCTCAACTATCTCATGCTCACTTCCATTACCGTTTTAGGATTCTTCATTAAGGAAAGAAATGTGCCCAGTATGGCCATAGGTTTCCTTGCTGGTCCAACGGCTTATTTTCTGATCTCAAACTTTGCAGTTTGGATTGGTGGCGGCGGTTACCAGAGGCCCAAAACCTTTGACGGACTGATGATGTGTTATGCTGATGGCTTACCCTTCTACCAGATGAGTGTGTTATCTACATTTGTTTTTGGAGCGGTATTGTTCTCGGCTTATCACCTGGTGACCAGGAGCCTTAGTGTAAGGCATTCTTAAGCGATTTCTTACTGTTTTTTTCGTGGATCATGTGGTAAACCTGCAGGAGTTTCTCCGCGGTTTGAGCCCAGCTGTATTTCTGTACATTCAGTTTCCCTTTTTGAACCAGGCTGGCACTGAGATCCTCATCTTTCAAAATTTTATCGATCGAGATATACAGCGACAGGGGATCCAGCGGGTCGATCAACAGGCAGCTTCCCCCGGCAGTTTCCGGCATGGCAGCAGCGTTGGAAGTGATCACTGGTGTTTCGCAGGCCTGGGCTTCAAGGATCGGCAGTCCAAAGCTTTCCTGAAGTGAAGGGAAGATGAATATCCTGGCCATAGTATATACGGCAGGCAGATCATCATGTTCGATAAAACCCAGGATCAGTAATTTTTGTTTGGCTTCTTCAGTCAGTAACTCAGAAGCGATGGAATTGATGTAACTGTCCGAAGGGTCAACCACGGCCAGTGTGATATCAGGATATTGTTTATTGATCTCACGAAAGGCATGGATCGTATACCTGGAATTTTTTTGTGGAGCTGTGTTTCCAAAATACAGGATGAAGTTCGCGGGTAACTGGTATTTTTCCCGCACACGTTGTAAGGTACCCGGATCCGTGATCACCCTGAATTTGGGGTTCACACCATTGGGTACCACCGTGATCGTGTCGGGGTTCATTTTAAGGGTACTTACGATATTGTTCTTTTCATATTCAGATACCGTGACCAGGTGTTGAAAATTCGCCAGGCGGGGAAAGATCATGCGCCTGTATAAATTCCCGAAGCGTTGGTAAGTAGTGCCTGTAAGGCTGGCCCTTTTATGGAAATAGATATCATGGATGGTGATCACCGTTGGTACGCTATTGATCACCGGCGCGGTATTGGCCGTGCAGTGAAAAATGTCGAGGTGATATTTTCTGATAGCAGCAGGAAGTACCACCTGCTCCCAGATGGCATAATTCCATGAGGGTAGCACCACAATATGAAAGTTTTCAGTCTCCTTCAGGCATTGACTGTCAGTATCATCTTTTACAAAAATGAAATACTGATTTAATTTGTCCAGTGACTGTAATTCTCTCAGGGATTCCAGTGCAACGATTTCCAGACCGTGTTTTCTGGGCCTGAACAAGCGTTGGGCTTCGATTCCAATTCTAAGCGGCTCTTTCATCAATTCCTGCTAAGTTGCTCATTATTAACGAAAATAGTCATACTAAAGTATCTGAGATTCATATCCTTCATCCACCAATAGGTTGCCACCGTCGGCAGCCATGGTGGCCAGTTCGTCGCAACGGTTATTATAGGGGTTTTCAGCATGGCCTTTCACCCAATGGAACCGGATCTTCTGGCCTTTGGCCAGCTCATGGTATCGTCTCCAGAGGTCAGGATTTTTCTTTCCTCCTTTGAAATTGGTTTTCATCCAATTATCCAGCCAACCTTCCTGTACTGCTTTCACAACATATTGACTGTCTGAGTAGATTTCAATATCCAGGCCTTTCCTGGTCAGGGCTTCGAGGCCGGCGATCACACCCATGATCTCCATCCTGTTGTTGGTGGTTCGTCTGTATCCGCCCGATAACTCCTTGCCTTTACCCTTCCATATCAGAATGGTACCATATCCTCCTCTGCCCGGATTGCCCCTGGCAGACCCATCGGTATATATCGTCAGGCCATTTTCATTTACCATCAGATATAGATTTCCCCTTTTAGATAGGTTTTGGCCGAGCCGGTCATGAGCACCCTGTCTCCCTTTAATTCGCATTCCATAGTTCCTTTCCGTGCAGACAGCTGAATGGCGCTGAAAACATTCTTGCCGGTTTTATCGTGCCAGTAAGTGGTCAGCAAACAGTGGGCCGACCCGGTAACAGGATCTTCGTCTATACCTGACTGTGGGAAGAAACACCTGGATACAAAATCGGAATGTTCTCCTTTTGCTGTGGCCAGAATACCCCTCGAATCCAGGGTACTGAGTTTTCTGAAATCAGGTTTCAATGCACCAATGGCTGCCTCGCTATCCAGTTCCACCAGGTAGTCGAATTTTCCTTTATACACGCGGGTGGATTTGATGCCCAGTCCTTCAAAGATGGCGTCAGGTATTTCAGAAACTTCAGCAGCATGATCAGCCGGAAAATCCAGGGTCAGCTGCCCATTGCTTTTTTTGCTTACTGTAAGCCATCCGCTCTTTGAAAAGAATCTGATCTCGTTTTTGTTATAACCCAATTGCTCATAGAAACAATGGGCTGCAGCAAGTGTGGCATGTCCGCACAAAGCCACTTCAACCGCAGGCGTGAACCAGCGGATCTGCCATGCGTCTTCATAAGACACTATGAATGCAGTTTCTGCCAGGTTGTTCTCCATGGCGATCTTCTGCATTACATCTTCGGGTAGCCATTCCTGTAAGGGGCAGATGGCGGCCGGATTTCCTTCAAATACATTGTTGGTGAAAGCATCCACCTGGTATATTGCTATAACACTCATAGTAATGATTTTTAAACCTGGAATACGCCCAGCTTCATGGAATTGCTTACAGGGTTCTGATTGGCGGCCCTGATCCCTTCAGAGATCTTTTCCCTGGTAGTCATCGGATCAATGATTCCATCCACCCATAAACGGGCTGCGGCATAGTAGGGACTGGTTTGTAACTGGTAGCGGTTAGTGATCTCGCTGAGCAGTTTGGCTTCTTCCTCAGCACTGATCTCCCTGCCGCTGGATTTCAATGCAGATACCTGGATTTGTAAAAGTGTTTTGGCAGCCTGTTCTCCGCCCATGACGGCGATCTTTGCAGAAGGCCATGCATAGATGAACCTGGGATCGTAAGCTTTACCACACATGGCGTAATTGCCTGCACCATATGAATTGCCAATGATGATGGTGATCTTGGGTACGATGGAGTTGGCCACTGCATTGACCATTTTTGCTCCGTCTTTGATGATACCCGAATGTTCACTCCGGCTGCCCACCATAAAGCCTGTTACGTCCTGTAAAAAAACCAATGGAATTTTTTTCTGGTTACAATTCAGGATAAACCTCGCAGCCTTGTCTGCACTGTCGTTATAGATCACTCCGCCCATCTGCATTTCACCTTTTCGGCTTTTCACCATTTTGCGTTGATTGGCCACAATGCCAACAGCCCAGCCATCTATTCTTGCATACCCGCAGAGAATGGTTTTGCCATAGTCTTTTTTGAACTGGTCAAATTCAGAATTGTCCACGATCCGCTCGATCAGTTCCAGCATGTCGTAGGGCTTGGTACTGTCTTCCGGCATGATGCCATACAGATCCTGTGGATCTTTTGAAGGAGGCTGGGCTTTAATGCGGTCAAATCCTGCATCTTCAGGTTTGCCCAGCCGCGAGATGATACGCTTCACTTCATCCAGCGTTTCTTCTTCAGTTTTGAATTTATAATCTGCTATACCTGAGATCTCCGTATGTGTGGTGGCTCCACCCAACAATTCCTGGTCTGCATCTTCGCCGATCGCTGCTTTTACAAGATAAGGCCCCGCCAGGAATATGGATCCATTGCCCTCCACCATCAGCGTTTCATCGCTCATGATCGGCAGGTATGCACCCCCTGCAACGCAGGCACCCATTACCGCCGCGATTTGCGTAATGCCCATGGCGCTCATCCTGGCATTATTCCTGAATATTCTTCCAAAATGTTCTTTGTCTGGAAAGATCTCATCCTGCAAAGGCAGGAAAACACCAGCACTGTCAACCAGGTAAATGATCGGGAGTTTATTTTCCATGGAGATCTCCTGCATGCGCAGGTTTTTCTTTCCCGTAATGGGGAACCATGCACCTGCTTTCACCGTTTGATCATTGGCAACGATCACGCATTGCCGACCACTGACATAGCCGATACCAGCTACAGTTCCTGCAGCAGGGCAGCCTCCATATTCCGGGTACATGCCATCGCCGGCAAATGCACCGATCTCTACAAATGGCATATCAACGTCACGGAGATATTCAATCCTTTCCCTGGCAGTGAGTTTATTTTTTTCGTGTTGTTTGTCAATTGCTTTTTTACCTCCGCCCAGGCTTAATTTCTCCCAGCGCTGCCGCATCTCACTTACCGCCAGTTTCATCTTATCCTCATTACGCGAGATCTCTATACTCATCAGGTTAGTTTTTTATGGTGCTCATTTAGGGTCAAGAACAGGCAGTATGATGGAACTGCTGTTTTTTGCATCGTGGTGTAGCTGGATTACAGAAGGAATAAAATCTTTTTCTTCTGCCTGGTAAATGTTCATGAACTGCTGAGGGTTCCTGTCCGCCAGTGGGAACCATGAACTCTGGATCTGTATCATCAGCTTATGGCCTTTTTTGAAGCAATGGGAAATATCAGGCAGTTCAAATTTCACCTGTTCCACAGTGCCTGGTTTAAAAGGCTCGGGCTTTTCGTAGCTCTTACGGAATTTTCCGCGCATGATCTCACCCCTGACCAGCATCTGGTATCCACTCATCGGATAATTATTCAGGTTCGGCATTTCGCTTTCAGGATATACATCGATCACCTTTACCACAAAATCGGCATCAGTGGTGGAAATGGTCACTTTAAGGTCAGCAATTACAGTACCCGTTACCGTTAGGTCTTCTGCAAGTTCAGGTGTCTGGAAGCTGAGTACATCAGGTCTGCGCGAAGCAAATCGCTGATCATCGTTCATATACTCGGTGGTTCTGTCCAGGTGCACTCCATCGGCATAAGGAACAGGATGGGCCGGATCAGACGTATAACTCGTTGCTGCTTTCGGAACAGTTGGCTTTGTCCAGGCCAGTCCACCGCCTGGCTGTAGATAGACGGCTTTATCAGTGGCACCTGCAGGAGGCCATTGTGAATAGGTTCTCCATTCATTTTTGCCCGTCAGGTAAATGGTGGCCTCGGGCAGTTGATCAGTTCCTTTGCCTTTAAGATGGTAATTAAAGAAAGGCAGTTCAACATTGTTCTGGAACCAATATCCTGTATAAGAACCGAACTCTATATTGCCTAAAGAGGGTGCTCCGGTATTCCGTGACCATTGACCATGGGACCATGGACCCATGACGAGCCTGTTGTTAGATGTTGCTGGATTTTTTGCTTCGATCGCTTCATATAATCGCCATGCACCAAAACAATCTTCCGCATCAAACAATCCTCCAACTACCAGCATGGCAGGTTTTATGCCGGCAACAAAATTCCTTGCGTTACGGGCCTGCCACCAGCTGTCGTAATCAGGATGTGCATACAGATCTTTCCAGAATTCTATAGAATCTCCGATCAGTTTTGCCAGGTTTTTTAATGTTCCGGTGCGCAGGAAGAATTCATAATTATCAGAACCAGTGAACTGGTACCCCCCTTTATACTGTTGTATAGGGTAGGGCCTGGGCACGCCAAATCCTTTATAAAATGCAAAAGCATCCATCTGGAAAAAAGCACCGTTATGGTGGAAATCGTCTCCGATGAACCATTCTGTTACCGGCGCCTGCGGACTGACCGCTTTCAACGCGGGATGTCCGCTAAGTGCAGCCATGGTTGAATAAAATCCGGGGTAGGAAATGCCGTACACCCCAACCCGGTTGTTATTGCCTTTGATATTTTTTACAAGCCAGTCGATGGTGTCGTAGGTGTCACTGGCTTCGTCAATTTCATTTCCTTTCTTATTTGGATTGAACGGCCTTATGTCCATGAATACACCTTCACTCATATAACGTCCCCTCACGTCCTGGTAAACAAGAATGTAATTTTCACGCAGGTATTTGCTGTGGTATCCGTCCCAGAGCATCCTATACTTCGCTCCGTATGGAGCTGAACTGTAGGGCGTTCTGTTCATCAATATCGGATGCATTTCTGTACTGTCCCTGGGTATGTAAATGGATGTGAACAGTTTCACACCATCCCGCATGGGGATCATTTTTTCAACCTTCGTATAGTTCTCGTGGAACCAGGCCGAATCGAGTTGGTATTGTGCAATCGCCGGAAAAGTGCAGAGCAATATGAATAACAGGTATAACAGCTTTTTCATAGCGCGTAAGTTAAAACAATTAGCGGATTGGCGAATTAGCAGATTGGCGGATTCTTCGGTTTTAAAACCTAAAAATCCGCCAATCCGTTAATGAGAAAATCGGTCAATATTATTCAACCCTCGTGATCTTCAACATATTGGTGGGCAGGTGCAATTGAATAGGAATACTGCCTGTATTCACTACCACATTGCCTTCACGCAGGAAACCTCTTTGTTTCAGGATCTCGATCTGGTCGTTGATGATATCATCCATGCTTTCTTCTTCGTCGTAGTAAAACGCACGAACACCCCAGCTGAGGCTGAGCTGATTCACCAGTGTTCTTTCCTTGGTGAAGATGAACAGCGGGGCCTTTGGCCTGTAGCTGCTGAGCATGAATGCGGTATAGCCGCTTTGGGTCATACCGATCAGTGCATCTGCATTTACATCTTCCGCCAGTTTGCAGGCATTATAGCAGATCGCATCAGAATGGAAAGTGGGAGAATGGGGAAGGGGTTTAAGGTCTTCTTCCCGGTTATACCTGAATTCTTTTTGTTCTACTTCGTGGATGATCTTGCGCATGGTTTCAACTACCAGTGCAGGGTGCATGCCTGTTGCAGTTTCACCGCTGAGCATCACTGCGTCAGCGCCTTCAATTACGGCATTGGCAACATCCGTGGTTTCACTCCTGTTGGGTTTGATCCTGTCGATCATGCTTTCCATCATCTGCGTGGCTACAATCACCGGCTTGGCGCGATGCAGGCATTTACGGATGATCTGTTTCTGGATCAATGGCACCTGCTCAACAGGCATTTCAACTCCGAGATCTCCGCGGGCGATCATGATACCGTCTGATTCAAGTATGATCTCCCGGATATTGGTGACTGCTTCGGGTTTCTCGATCTTGGCGATCACCTTGGTTTTGCTTCTCTTTTCAGAAAGCTTGCTTTTGATGATCACGATATCTTTTACGCTGCGAACAAATGAAAGGGCTACCCAGTCGAGTTTTTGTTCAATGATGAAGTCAAGGTCGGCCAGGTCTTTTTCAGTGAGTGCGGGCAGCGAAATTTTGGTATCAGGCAGGTTGATCCCTTTTTTAGAAGAGATGATGCCCCCCATGGTGACAGCCACTTTTACATATCCTTCCCTTGTCACTTCCTTAACCTGGACTTCGATCTTACCATCGTCGATCATGATCTTGTTTCCGATCTTCACATCACCGGCGAGATTAGGATAGCTCACATAGATCTTCTCCATGGTGCCCACACATTTCTCATTCACAAAAGTGAGGATATCACCTTCCTTCACGGCCAGGGCATTATTCTCGATCTCGCCTACACGAAGTTTTGGTCCCTGCAGGTCACCAAGTATGGAAATATTGTAGGGCTCAGTGGAATTGATCTTCCTGATATGTTCAATGATAGCGAGCTTGTCTTCGTGAGCGCCATGTGAGAAGTTGAGCCTGAAAACATTGACCCCGGCTTTACATAATGCAAGCAATCCTTCGTAAGTGTCACATGCGGGTCCAACTGTTGCAACGATCTTGGTTCTATGGTCGATATGTTTGATACCGGCGTCACGATCCATTTCCTTGTGCAGGTACTTCTCAATGTTTTTTGACATGTTGTTTTGTTTTGGGCATTAACTGGCGAGGATCTTGACGATCTTCAGCCATTCGTCGCTGATCTTTTGTTTTGCTTTTACAGCTTTATCAAGCGGGGTGTAATGCATGCGGTTATTCATGATGCCAACCATCACATTGAATTTTTCTTCCTTGAGGCATTCAACAGCGTGATAACCCATTCTGCTGGCGATAAGTCTGTCCATACAAGTGGGAGGGCCCCCACGCTGGATATGACCAAGTATACAAACCCTGATATCCGCATTGGGAACTTTTTCGCGGATCACTTTGGCTACTTCATTTCCTCCGCCAAAATCATCACCTTCCGCCACTACCACCAGGTTCACCAGTTTCCTCCTTTTCTCTTTTTCGAGCAGGGAGGTCACCAGTTCATCCATATTGGTTTTGCGCTCAGGGATTAGGATATTCTCTGCACCAGTGGCGATACCACTGTGTAATGCAATATACCCGGCATCACGCCCCATCACTTCAATAATGAAGAGACGATCATGCGCATCTGCAGTATCCCTGACCCGGTCAATGGCTTCTACAGCAGTGTTTACCGCGGTGTCAAATCCAATGGTGAAATCAGTTCCGGCGATATCTTTATCAATAGTGCCGGGAATTCCTATGCATGGTATATCAAACTCGTTGGAGAATAGTTGTGCTCCTTTGAAAGATCCATCACCGCCAATGATCACTAAACCATTGATCCCTCTTTTCTTCAGGTTCTGATAGGCTTTCTTTCTTCCTTCGAACTGGAAAAAATCTTTGCACCTGGCAGTTTTTAAAATAGTACCACCGCGCTGAATGATATTGGCAACACTCCTGGACTCCATTTTGTGAATGTCGTCGTCAAGCATGCCCTGGTAACCGCGCATGATACCATAAACATCGTATCCTTCGAAAATTCCTGTACGGACCACCGCACGTATGCAGGCGTTCATACCGGGGGCATCGCCGCCGGAAGTAAGAACACCTATCTTGCTGACTTTTTTATTCATTCCAATTAAATTGGCAATTGTTTTCAGCAGGCTAAATCGTTGAGTATTAACTAAATTAAGTGTCAAAAATACACAATTCCAGCTGAAAAGGTGCGTGAAGATAAGATGCTTTCCAGAAATCTGAATATCGGGGGCTTATCAATTCAGGTTTTGTTCAAAAAAACTCCTAAATAGTTAATTTTCAAATATGAATGAAACTACGTTGCTGATCACGGGGATCCACGGATTGGTGGGGCAATATATTTTCAAAATACTGGAATCCTGGGATGGGAAGGTGGTGATCACAGGGAAAGGACCTTGCAGGTTGCCGGCGCATGATTTCGTGTATGCCAATATGGATATCACCGAGAAAGCGCAGGTGATGGCGGTTTTTAATGAATTCAAACCCACCGTAGTGATCCATTCAGCGGCGCAGGCCCAGCCCGATTATTGTGAGCTGAACCGGGAAGATGCGCTAAGGACAAATGTAACGGGAACAGAAAATCTACTCCATGCAGCCTCACTTAGCAAGGCTTTTTTTATTTACCTCTCAACAGATTTTGTCTTTTCCGGTAATGATGGACCCTATGATGAGCATTCCATTCCGTCTCCCGTAAATTTTTACGGACATACAAAAATGATGGCCGAGGAGAAACTGAAAGCTTACCCGTTTCCCTGGGCCATAGTGAGAACCGCGCTGGTATATGGAAATGTGATTTCGGGTACCCGTTCCAATATGGTCTCCTGGGTGAAGGGGGAACTTGAAAATAACAGGCCGATAAAAGTGGTGAGTGACCAACTCAGGACTACAACCTATGCCGCAGACCTGGCAAAAGCGCTGCTCTTGATCGCCAGCAGAAAAATGACCGGCATCTGGCATATTTCAGGAAAAGATGCACTGTCTCCCTGGGAGATCGCGAATGCAGTGGCTGATCATTTGCAATTGGATAAAGCACTAATTACAAAAGTGGATGCAGCTGTATTTTCCCAACCAGCAACAAGACCCCTAAGAACTCCGTTGATCATCACCAAAGCAATCCATGAGCTGGGGTACCAGCCTTTATCTTTTGAAGAGGGAATGAAAAAACTGCTGCAGGGCGATTAAGGAATGGCCGTTTTTGACCAGAGTATATTATGTACCCCTTCTTTATATCCTCTTAATTCATGGTGATCTACCCGCTCAGCGTGCTCTTCATTTTTGATGATGTACGCAGTGAAACCCAGTTTCTCAAACAGGTCTGTGAACTGTGCGGGGTCTTCATTGATGGATCTCATAATCTCGGGAGAAAACTCACTGAATATAAAACGAGTGTTCGAAAGTGTTTCCATTGAGCCCCTGAAAGCTGCCATTTCAAATCCTTCAATATCTATCTTATATAATTCAACGGTCTTTCCGTTGAGATTATGCCTTTTCATGAAGGCGTCTATGTTTACCGTATCTACTTCCACAAATTTGCCGGTCTTGCCATGGTCTATCAGTGAGTGACGGCCGGTATTATATGTTTTGTACAGGTGGAGTTTCATCTTTGTTTCCCGGTCTGCCACTGCAGCCTGGAAAGGATGTACGCCTTTGATATTATTGTTGCTGATATTCTGGGTGAGGCAATGGAAATTATGCGGATCGGGTTCAAATGCATAAATGTCAAGTCCTGCGCCTTTCGACATAACAAGGCTGTACCAGCCAATGTTTGCACCAATGTCCAGCATCAGACCCCCTCTTTTCAGATCGAGGTGATTGTTCATGTAGCAGTTGACATAGTCCTCAGAATAGACTCCGTATTTATAGGCTATATCCCTTCCAATGGCATCGCCTTTATGGAAGATGAAAAAAAGATCATATTTGGCGCAGTAGGCTTTTACTTCTTCCAGCCAGGGCATGAAACGAAACGCGAAATTTTTGATCCTGTTCAGGAACAGGTTGTTCTTATAGTTTTTCATATCAGTTCATCAGCAAAATGTTCACGCTTCTCTGTAAGATATTGAAAGCGATCTCTGCCATCAGGTTTTCACGGTCAAGTGTAGGGTTGACCTCTGTAATTTCAAAACAGCAGACCTTCCTCATCTGCATGAATTTAGATACCAGGTCTTCTGCTTCTCTTTCCCTTAATCCGTTTTCAACCGGTGTGCCGGTGCCTTTGGTGATGCCGGCATCAAGACAGTCCACATCAAAACTCACGTAGATATCGGTGCAGTCAGACAGGTATCTCACCACAGAACGTACAATATTTTCAGGTCCTTTTCTTCTTACTTCACTGGTGGTGAACACCTTCATGCCGTATTTCTCGATCAGGAATTTTTCTTCTTTTTCAAAGTCGCGCAGTGAAATGAATACGATGTCTTCAGGCAACACTTTTGGGTAGATATTCCCGATATTCTTCAGGTAGTCCCATTGTTTTGCAGTGGGTTCTTCCACCTCGTGAACCTGGCATTCAGTATTGTCATCTCCGATGGACACCGCCAGCGGCATGCCATGCAGGTTGCCGGAAGGAGTGGTGTAAGGAGTATGCAGATCGGCGTGTGCATCGATCCAGATCACGCCCAGTTTTGATTCAGGCTTGGCCATTTTGATGCCGGCAATAGTTGCCCCGGCAATGCTATGATCGCCGCTTAATACCACTGGGAAAAATCCGGCCTTAAGACTTTCCTGGATCGATTTGCTTACCCTTTCGTACATGGTGGTAACACCGCCGATCCTTTTGGCATAGGGTGATTCAATGGGCTCAAACAAGAGTTTGTTTTCTGTAGGCACTTTCTCAGACGGGAAGTGTATAAAAAAATTACTCATGAAATCCAGGGCGGCGATCTTGATCGCATCCACACCTAAACTGGCCCCGCGGGTGCCTGCTCCAATTTCCGATGGAACTTCTATCAGTTTAATATTCTTCATAACATGTAGCTGCCGCCAAAATACTACAATATATGGGAATGTGATAAACCCAGGGAATGTAGGGGATCCATGCCTTTTAGTGATCCGGCCTGTGCGATCGGCCTGAACCGTGTGAACATTTCCTCGCTATACCAGTTGCGGCTGCGGGTTTTGGCGATCACATCCCGGTGTTGTTGCATGGAATAGGCAAATGATTTCATGTATTCTTCATTCTCCCAGAGGCTGAATGTGGCCTGTTTTAAAAAAGGCATTTCTCCAATGCCCACAGAGAATGCAAGGCCCGGGGCATGCTTCATCTGTTCCTGTACCGGCTTTACGTTTTTCCAGAAATCCATGGCTTTAGATGGCCTGATGGAGGCCCGGGTCAATACGGCTATCGGTGCTGCGCCAGGCCTGTTCTTTGCGTCGGGAAATAATTCAACCCCGCTCCATGAACCGTGCGACATCAAAGGATCCAGAATAATGGTCCAGGTTTCAGACCCGCAGAATCGCCACCATCTGCTGATAAAACCTCCGTAGTAATCCTTTTTCCACTGTTCATAACGGTCAGGGCTAAACGGGAAAATCTGTTCAGTTTCACTCACGGTGAAGATGCCGTACTGGTTCCAGTCCGGGCGAAGGTCAAAGTTTCCACCACGGCCACAGCCAAGCAGTTTGAAGAAGCTGATCTTCTTATTATTGATCAAGGGGATCCTGAAC
>DATGXN010000279.1:0-24479 GCA_035298945.1 Chitinophagaceae bacterium
GGTCATCCGGCGTTCTGAGAAGCCTGCCGAATATCGCGTTGGTTGTATTAAAAGTATAGTCGGTAACACCGATAGTGAATGTCTCTGGTGCAACCGGCGCTGTCACCTGCTCACCGCTTACTGCTCCCTGCTCACTGCTAACCGGAGCAGCCTGTCCCTTGGGCGCCGGAGAAGGAACTACCACCACTTCAAATCCATTATGCTCAAGTAGTGGTTTGAGAAAAGCAACCCTTTCCGGGCTTGCATTTTTTTCAGCAATGCCGCATTTTACACCGTTCAACTCTTCAAAAGGATGATTCTGATTGATAGCCATAACTCAAATATTACTAAACCATTGAACTAATATGATCATAGATCCAGCTGACAACACCAGCAAGTACTATACCTGCAGAACAGATCACCAGGCCAAGACCAACTGGTTTCAAAATCTTAACCTCCTGTACCTGTTCACCTTCAGGTGCACTGAACACCAGCCGCACAATACGGAGATAATAATATAGTGACACGATCATATTCAATGCCGCGATAGTGATAAACCAGTAGTTTCCTTTGGCAGCACCAGACATCAGCAGAAACAGTTTTCCAAAGAACCCAGCTGCAGGAGGAATGCCGGCCAGTGAAAATAATCCCAATGCCAGAGCCCAGGCTAATGCCGGAGATGTTTTGTACAGGCCTTTCAGCTGGCTGATATTTTCAATTCCCAGCTGAGAGCGGAGCACGGAGGCCACACCAAATGCTGCAAGGTTTGAGAATGCATAGACCAGTACAAAATAGGTTACTGAACTGATCACCTGGTTGTTCTGGCCGCTTAAACCCACAAGAATAAAACCCACTTGCGCTATAGAAGAAAAAGCCAGGAACCGAAGGAAATTATCCTGCCTCAATGCAAAGAAGTTACCGATCAGCATCGTGATTATAGAAAGCACAACAACCAAAGTATACCAGGGTGCAGAAAGATTAGGGAATAATTTATAGAGGATGTTGAACAATGCAAAAGACACAGCGCCTTTAGAAGCCACACTGAGAAATGCGGTCACGGCAACAGGCGAACCTTCGTAAACATCTGCTGTCCAGAAATGGAATGGCACAACAGAAAGTTTAAAGGCAAACGCACTGAACAGGAACACAAAAGCCATAATATGCAATGGCTCATTTCGGAGGCTGCCCCATATGGTGGCAAAATCCAGTGAACCCGAAATGCCATAGATCAATGAAATGCCAAATAACATGATGCCGGAGGCCAGTGCTGAGGACATGACCATTTTCATGGCAGCTTCAGAACTCTTTCTCCTTTCCAGGTCAAAATTTGCCATCGCGGCAACCGGTATGCTCGCCAATTCCAGTGAGAGATAGAACATCAGCAAATGATCACTGGACACCAGGAAGAACATACCGAGTAAGGCAGACAGCATCAGCATGAAAAACTCAGGCATATGTTCATGGTCTTTCAACCAGTCTGAACACAATAATGATATCAGGTAAACCGCCAGGGAAAGTATTCCTTTTTGAAAACCCGCCAGTTCATTATGAACAAACATTCCATTAAATATCCTTCCTGTTTCATTGAAGCCGAATGAAACAGCTACGTTGATCAGGAGCAAGAGCTGAACAAGCGAAAGTAATGTGCCATTCGGTAAACCTTTTCCAAGTTTGATGAACAAGAGAATAAAGATGATGAGTATCACCATCAGTTCAGATTTCATCAATTGTAAATACTCGTTCATATTCCGTCTTTATTTTCCTGCCAATTTGTTAGTGATCACTTCCACTCCAGGGCTTACCAGGTCGTTCAGCCAGAACGGCGCCAGTCCCATGATCAGGATCCCGGCTATCAGAATAACCGCTGCCCATTTTTCATTCCACCTTGCATCATCTTTTTGATCACTGCTGTATTTCAGTGGACCCATGGACACCTGGCCCACAGCCCGCAGAATATATACTGCAGTCACAACGATAGATGCGCAGGCTATCACAGTGGCTGCCCTGTGAAAGAAAGTCTGATTCTCCCAGGAACCTACAAACACAGTCATCTCCGCCACAAAACCACTGAGTCCCGGAAGTCCCAGCGAAGCAAAGCCTGCGATATATAATGTTGTAATGATGAATGGCATCACTTTGAGAAGTCCTCCCATATCAGCCACCATACGGGTATGTGTTCTTTCATACACCATTCCGATGATGGCGAAGAAAAGGGCCGTCATCAGGCCATGTGAAACCATCTGGAAAACAGCACCGGTGATCGCTGTTTTTGTAAGCATGCCAATACCCAACAGCACAAAGCCGCAATGGCTTACAGAAGAATAGGCATTGATGTATTTAAGATCTTTCTGCATCATGGTAGCGAATGCCCCGTATATGATAGCTATTGAAGCGAGCACGATGATGATGCCTGAATATTCATGCGCCCCTTCGGGAAACAAATAGGTAGCAGCCCTCAAACATCCGTAGCCGCCAAGTTTCATAGATATGCCCGCCAGGAACATTGAGCCCGCTGTTGGTGCCGAAGAGTGGCCATCCGGTACCCAGGTATGAAAAGGGAACATCGCCGTAAATACACCGAAACCCGTGAAGATCAACGGGAAAACCCAACGTTGCAATGAAAATGGAATATTCATTTCCGCCAGCTTTACCATATCGAATGTGCGCAGTTCGGGAGGCATAGAGAAATACATACCCATCAATGCCACCAGGATCAGTGCGGAACCGCCCATGAGCATCAAAGCCAGTTTATTGGCACTGTAATCCTTATTACCACTGCCCCATATGCTGATGAAAAGATATTTAGGGATCACTGCGATCTCCAGGAAGAAAAACATCACCATCAGGTCCAGTGATACGAAGAATCCATACGCACCAAATCCCAGCAGGGTGAGAAAGAAGAAGAATTCTTTTTTCATCTTCTCCATATTCCACGATACAAGTACCCCGGCTATGACCACAAATGCGGTAAGCAGGATCATGGCTACTGAAATTCCATCCACTCCAATATGAAAGCTGAAACCCAATGCAGGGAACCACTGGTATTGTTGTTCAAACAAGATGGGAAACACATTGCCAATGGAGCGCTCCTGGGTGAATGCCAGGTATAGACCAATTGCGATGACAACCTGCATGATGGCTCCCGCCAATGCCGCAGTTCTGGCATGCTTTTCATTCAGGCCCAGGATAGCCAGGCCAGTGAGTAAAGGGATCAGTATGATTAGAATAAGATTCATAACAATTTATTTATCGCCAGGGTACATTTTTAAAGAGGTATACTGAAACGATGATGATAATACCGAAAAGGAAGAACAAGCCATATTGCTGTACTTTACCGGATTGCAAACCTTTGATCCGGTAAGAGATCCATTCCATTCCCGACCCGGTTGCCTTGACCATTCCATCAACAATATTGCGGTCAACCCAGGCCGCAGGTTTTGCGATCAGATTGAACAGTACGCCTTTGGTGAATCCAAGCCAAACTTCATCTATATAGAATTTATTCTTCGCTGCTTTATAGAAGCCACCCATATTCCTGGCCAGGTTTTCAGGGATGGCTGAATGCTTCCTGTACATCCATGAGGCCAGTAAAATACCGATCAAGCCAACCGCAACAGGGGCAATGGAAAACTGCAGATGTAATTCTGTTTCAAATGGTTTCCGGTCTGAACTGACCAGGTGGCTGAATGGCACAAAACCCGCCACCACTGTACCGATACCAAGTATCACCAGGGGAGCCAGCAAAAATATATCTCCTTCCTTTTCATGATGGTGCCCATCATGCTCCTTGTTCCAGAAAATTGAAAAATACAAACGGAACATATAGAATGCGGTAAGTCCTGATGTGATCAACGCCATCCAGAATATGGTTGGGTTGTTCTCCCAGGCAGCCAGTAAGATCTCTTCTTTACTGAAAAAACCAGCAAATGGCGGCACTCCCGCAATGGCCAGGCAGGCCAGCAGGAACATGGCATGGGTAACAGGCATTTTTTTCCTGAGGCCTCCCATATCTTTCATCTCATTGCTATGTACATAATGTATTACGGCTCCTGCACCCAGGAACAGCAGTGCCTTAAAGATGGCATGGGTGAACAAATGAAAAATGGATGCAGTATATCCCAAATGGACTGCTCCGAGGTCGGCGGGAACCTGGCCCAGGGCGAACATCATGAAACCTATCTGGGAGATGGTGGAGTAAGCTAATACCCGCTTGATATCTGTTTGTGTGCAGGCGATAACTGCCGCGAATAATGCTGTGAATGCGCCTATATCATCTATAAAATGTACGAAGCCAGCTCCCGAGAACGCATAGACAGGATACAACCTTGCCACCAGGAACACACCGGCAACCACCATGGTAGCTGCGTGTATGAGAGCAGATACGGGAGTAGGACCTTCCATCGCATCGGGAAGCCAAATATGCAAGGGAAACATAGCGCTTTTCCCTGCAGCGCCCATGAACACAAGTGCAAGGCCCCAACTCAGCAGGGAAAATCCCAGGAATGTAGTGCCCAGCGCTGAACTGAGCGTATCTCCGGGTGTGGTGAACTTACTGATCAATTCAAGGAAATCAAGTGTACCGGCCTGTGCGGAAAGCAATAAGATACCGATCAGGAAACCAAGGTCTGCAAACCTTGTTACGATGAATGCTTTTTTTGCAGCAGCCAGGGCAGAACTTTTCTGGTAGAAAAAACCAATGAGTAAAAAAGACGATACACCCACCAATTCCCAGAATATGTATATCTGGAAGATATTGGAAGAAAGCACCAGGCCCAGCATTGAAAAAGTGAACAAACCAAGGAAGGCATAATAAACATGAAACCGCTCTTCACCCTTCATATAGGAGAGGGAAAATATGTGAACCATCAGCGAAATGAAGGTCACCACGAAGATCATGATCATGGAAAGCGGATCGATCAGCAAACCCATTTCGATCACCAGCCCGTTAGCGAATTTCAGCCAGGGCATTAAAAAAGGCTTCAGTTGCTGGTACTGTCCGTTCTGAAGACCTGTGCTGAAAAAATAGGAAGATGCGGTAACAACAGCAATGATGAATGAAACAAGCATCAGTGAGCAGCCCACCAGGCCCGCCTTGGTTTTGAAAAATGATTTTCCAAACAATCCCAGCAGCACAAATGAAAGCAAGGGCAGTAATGGGATCAGCAGTATGTTGGTCGTATTCATTTCTAAGTAAAAATTCAAAAGTAAAAAGTCAAAATATTCATTCTCACATTCTCCACATTCATCACATTAATAAAATTCTAGAACTTCATTTCTTCCGCTACCTCCACATTTATCGAGCTGTGGCTCCTGTACAAGTTTATGATGATGGCCAGTGCAACAGCAGCTTCCGCCGCGGCGATAGCGATCACAAAAACTGTAAAAAATGTTCCGCCCAGTGTGTCGGGCCAGAGATATTTATTGAAAGCAATGAAATTGATATTTACAGAATTCAGCATGAGCTCAATGCTCATCAACATGCTGATCATGTTCCTCCTGGTAAAAAAACCGTAAATGCCGGTGAAGAAAAGTACAGCTCCTATAACCAGCAGGTGATATAGTCCTGGTTCCATCATTTTGTTTCAGTTTTTTTAAGTGCGATCACTATACATCCGATCATAGCGGCAAGCAGTAACATACTGACCAGCTCAAAAGGCAATGCGTACCCATTTATATCCAGCATCCTCTCCCCTATCTGTGCTGCGGTTGGAGAGGCTTTATCGGCAACCGAAGCGAATCCATACCTGATCATCAATGAAAGTACGAGTGCAATTCCTGCAGCTGCAGCCAGCGCGGAAAAAAAGATCCTGCCTCCGGGCACCGGCGGTAATTTTTCTCCCGATTGCTGTGTAAGAAAAATGGAAAAGATGATCAACACCGCAATACCACCCACATATACCACGATCTGCACTGCGGCAATGAACTGATAATCCAGCCAGAAATACAGGCCCGCAATTCCAATAAGAGAAAACAGGAGATAGATCGCAGAGCGGAAAATATTCCGGGACGTGACCGAAAGCAGTGCACTGAACACTGTGAGCAATCCCAGTAAATAAAACATGAATGTAGATCCGGACATAATATTGTCTAATTAACTAATTATCTAATTCTGACTCTCTGTCTCTCTGACTCTCTGCCTCTCTATTCGACCCCTTCCTGCAGTTTCGACCCGGGCTTATTCAACACTTTAGTCAGCTGCGCACGATCGAACACACTATGTTCAAAAGACTGCGCCATCTGAATGGCATTGGTAGGACAAGCCTCAATGCACAGATTACACATCGTACACAACTCCAGGTGATAGATGAATTTATCTATTGCTTTTTTCTTTTTCCCTTCAGGACTGATGTCGAATTTTGTAATGATCTTGATGGTTCCGTTGGGGCAAGCCAGTTCGCAGGCTGTGCAACCGGTGCAACGGTGTTCATTCTTTTCATCATGTGCCATGACCACTTCACCGCGGAATCGTTCGGGCAGAACCAGGGTATCTCTGTTATCAGGATACTGCTGTGTGATGATCTCCTTATGATGCGTGAAATAGTAGAGTGTCCGTTTCATGCCGATAGCCATCGACTTCACGGCACCATAGACATCTGATATATATTCTTTCAGGAACATAATTAAAAATTAAAAATTAAAGCCATTCTCACATTTCATTTCCCACATTCCCCACATTCATCACATTCCCCACATTCCTAGAAATGCCATCCTTTGATAGCAATCAGCGTCACCACCAGTATGTTCACCATACTGATCGGTAACAGGTATTTCCACTCCAGGTTCAACAGCTGATCTATACGCAACCTCGGAAAGGTCCATCGGAACCACATGATCACGAAGATCAAAAAGAAGGTTTTTCCGAAGAACCATATCGATGAGGGAATGAAATCCATGATATGATTGAATCCTTCCCAGTTACCGATATGGAATGGCATCCATCCGCCAAGGAAAAGCGTTGCACCGATCGCGCAAACGATGAATACATTGATATACTCTGCCAGGAAGAACAGTGCGAATTTCATTCCTGAATACTCCGTGTGAAACCCTGCCGTGAGTTCTGATTCGGCTTCTGCCAGGTCAAATGGAGCCCTGTTGGTTTCTGCCGTTACTGCAATGATGAAGATCACAAATGAAATAATGGCAGGAATATGTCCTTTGAACAACCACCAGCCATTGGCCTGCGACTTCACGATCTCGGAGATCTGCAGACTTCCTGTTAGGATCACTATCGTCATGATAGCAAGACCTGCACTGAGTTCATAACTCACGATCTGGGCACCACTTCTCATGGCACCTAATAGCGAATACTTATTATTACTGCTCCAGCCCGCCATCAGGATGCCGATGACCGATAAAGATGAAACTGCTGTGATATAGAGCACACCGATATTCAGATCCCAGATCTGGAAATCTCTGGCAAATGCCAGGGGCGCTAGTAACAGCATAGCCGTGATCATGGCAATGAACGGAGCCAGGTTGAACAGAAACTTATCGGCTCCCGCTGGCGTAAGGCCTTCTTTCACTAATAATTTTACCGTATCTGCCAGAGATTGAAGCATACCCTTGGGACCAACCCTGTTGGGGCCCAGGCGGATCTGCATATAGGCTGCCACTTTTCTTTCCATGATCACTAGCACCAGGCCAAGCACTGCAAATAATGCTATGGCCAGAACACCAATAAGAACCATTTCAACTACCAGCACCCATGTGGGCGACATGATGCTGTTGAACCATTCATCTACAGACTTTGCTATGTTTGATAAACTCCACATAATTTCAATTAGTCAATTCGATTATCTGTCAATATCCGGTATCACCAGGTCCAGGCTTCCCATGGAAGCGATCAGATCTCCGATCTTTGAACCCCTTGCCATATGATCAAGCGCGCTCAGGTTTGAATATCCCGGCGAACGGAATTTGATGCGGTAGGGCGTCATGCCGCCTTCACTAACTATATAAACACCCAGTTCACCTCTTGCTGTTTCCACCCGGGAATAGAATTCTCCTTTGGGAAGTTTCAATACCGCTTTAGTTTTAGCCTGGAAATCACCTTCAGGAATATTATCGATCAGTTGCTCGATGATCGACAGCGATTGCCTCACTTCCTGCACCCTCACCATATACCTGGCATAGGAATCGCCTTCAGTAAATAATACTTCATCGAACTTCAGCTTATCATATATACTATAAGGATAGATCTTCCGGATATCGCAACTTACACCCGAAGCACGGGCTGAAGGTCCGCTGACACCAAATGAGATCGCATCTTCTTTACTGAGATAGCCGATATCCTTTGTGCGGTTGATGAAGATGGTGTTATAAGTCACCAGTTCATCGTACTCATCTAATTTTTCAGAAAATTGTTTCAACAGTTCTTTCACCCTTCGCTGAAAATTGGGATGAATATCCATCATCACACCACCCGGGACCATATAATTCATGGTAAGCCTGGCACCGCAGGTCTCCTCCATGATATCATTGATCATCTCTCTTTCCCTGAATGCATGGAAGAAAGGTGTGAAAGCCCCAAGGTCCATGGCAAGAGCTCCCCAGGCAAGGATATGCGAAGCCACCCTGGTTAATTCATCCATCAGCACCCTGATCACTTCAGCTCTCGGTGGTATCTCAACCTGCAGGCCTTTTTCAACTGCCAGGGCACAACCATGGTTGTTGATATGGGCCGATAAATAATCCATCCTGCTGGTGGAATAGATGAACTGCCTGTAAGAAAGCGATTCACACATTTTTTCAATCGAGCGATGGATGTATCCAAGATGAGGTTCAACTTTTTTGATGGTCTCCCCATTCAGTGTGATCAGTAGGTGCAACACGCCATGCGTGGCAGGGTGTTGTGGACCAATGTTGATCACCATGTCTCCTGAGGGAGTAGTCAATATTTCTTCTGTAATGGTATACATTTATAATTTTATCATGTTGACGGGATCATCATAATCCTTCCTCATGGGATTTTTACCTTCCCAGCCATCGGGCAGGATCAGCAATCTCAGATCAGGATGATCTATAAAATTCACACCGAACAATTCATATACTTCTCTTTCGTGAAACTCAGCCGTGCGCCAGATATCGCAGATGGTCCGGATCTCGGGCTTCGCCCTGTCCAGCTTTGATTTCACCACAATATTGTAACGGTAACGGGTACTTGAAAGATGATAAACCATGGTCAGATGGGTTTTCCAGTCTACACATGTCAGGCAGAACATATAATCGAAAAGCAATTGCTCATCATTCCTCAGCTTTTCCATCAGCTCCCTGAACTGTCCCGGATCAACAAACAAATTGATCCATTCTCCCCCTTCTTCAAAAGTCAACGATGGGTTCAACCCTCCCAAAAAGACCTGTAGTTCTTCGCGATTCATTTTTCGACTTTTGACTTTTTACTTTTTACCTAAATCAATATCAATCCTTTCCCTTTTCCCACCGCTTTTGATCTTCTCCTGCAGGGTGATCAGTGCATGAAGCAGGGCTTCAGGCCGGGGAGGGCATCCTGCCACGTATACATCCACAGGGATCACATGGTCCGCACCCTTCACTACTGAATAAGTATTATAAAAAAATGGTCCTCCACTGGTGGCGCAGGCCCCCATGGCGATCACATATTTAGGATCCGGGATCTGATCGTATAAGCGGCGAAGAACCGGAGCCATTTTGTTGACTATCGTTCCGGCAATGATGATAACGTCTGCCTGGCGGGGAGTAGCCCGGGCTACTTCGAAACCAAAACGTGACCAATCATATTTTGCTGAAGCTGTTGACATCATTTCAATGGCGCAACAACTTGTGCCGAATGTCAATGGCCATAGAGAATTACTTCTTGCCCAGTTGATCACGTCTTCAATCGCTCCCGTCATCACACCACCAGTTGGTGTTTGATGAACCTGGCCCGGAAATTCTGTTACTGGTCTTTGTCCTTCCATAATCATTTTAAATGTTCAAATTCCTCCCCCGGCTTGTTCTGCCCGATGGTTAAACTATTTCCAAATAAGCGCTCCTTTCTTGTGTGCGTATAACAATCCCATAAAGAGAATGAAAAAGAAAATAATGATCTCCACCAGGGCCACCCAGCCTACTTTTTTCACTACAACAGCCCATGGATAAAGGAAAACAAGCTCCACATCAAAAATCAGGAAAATGAGTGCAAAAAGATAGTACCCCACATTGAACTGGATCCAGGTATTTCCCTGTGTAGGGATGCCGCACTCATAAGGCTCAAGTTTCTGCTTGTTGACCGACCCTTTCAAAAAGACCCTTGAGATCAGTATGGCAAACACTGAAAATGCCACAGCAGCAAGCGTAAGAATGAGCATTGACACAGAACCCATGGTTTGATATTATTTTCAGTACTAATATAATTATTCTACTGTTGCAAATTTTATTATATGACAGTTATTCAAACATGAGGTAAATCGAAGATGGACTGATATATGTCAGTATGTATAACTCACGAATGATATTTTTTTACTGTCAGGAGACCAGGAAGGTACATTTATAGTACCCTGCCCCCCGTAAAGGCTGGCTATCACTCTGGGAGCCCCACCATTTACCGCCATCAACCTGAGCATTACCCTTTTATCTGCAGGATGCCCGTCAGGATCTATCTGGTTGTCAAATGAAATAATAGCTATCCATTTACCGTCGGGCGAAATATGGGGGAACCAATTATTGTATTCATCAAAGGTGACCTGTTCTTTTTGCGAGCCATCAGGTTTCATCCTCCAGATCTGCATGGTTCCGCTCACATTCCAGTTGAAATAGATCCATTTACCATCTGGAGAATATTCTGAGCCATCCACATGCCCTTTTTCATTTTTGGTAAGATTCTCTTCAGAACCGTCTTTCAGATTCACCCGGTACACGTTATACACCGGCTTGCCCCGTTGTGCGATCACCAATACAGATTTCCCGTCAGGTGCCCATCCATGCCAGTATGATGGTGTGTTCTCATTGATCATCCGGGGTTCCCCGCCTCCGATCGGCAAGACGTACAAAGTTGATCCACCGCCAGGTTTACCAGCCCTATGACTGGAGATCGCTATCTGTTTACCATCAAAAGAAATACCATGATCATTATTATTTCGGTCAGCACTGCCTGTATTCAGCTTTTGGGGCGATCCCCCAGCCTCCGGAATGGTGTAGAGGAATCCGCCCTCGTTGAATAACAGCGTTTTCCCATCTGGCAGATAATTGGGGGCTTCAAACCTCGATTGGGACTGGTGCACCAAAGTTCTTACCCCGGTTTGTATATCAATAAATTCCAGCCTTGACCTTACCGCCAGTCCCGGTTCCTGGGCCCTGTCCAGCCTGAGGTTCCATACCCTTGACAGCACCGTTTTACCGGGATCGTGGGAACATGTGAATATTCCCGCCATTAAAGAATCAGGCATGTCGGACATTTCCTTTCTGCCCACTTCCTGGAGCGGTTCTCCAAAAGGGGCTACCCTCATGATGAAGGTCTTGCCTTTTCTTTCCAGCTGGATCAGGTCTGCTTTCTTTTTCGGAAAACGGATCTCATCCTGCGGGTCACGCATATATGCCCCCCGGAGGCCCCGCCACTGCAGCGCGATCAGGCCATCGCCGTGAAGTACAGCACTGATATGGGCCGACTGTGAATCCTTGCTGGCCCGTACCATCCAGCCCGTCTTACGGTGAGGGTCACCCGAAGAATCAAGTGAGAAACTGGCTGTATATATGAAATCACCTTTCACATTATTATAGGCATATTGGAACTCATCCCGGTTGAACCAGATATTATATCCCGCAGCCTGCATAGTGTAGGCCTGGGTTGCGGGATCATACAATGTACTCCCTTTAATAGCCGGGGAACCTATATCAGTTGAAAATGCAAAATCACCTTTTGTCTGCGAAATCGCTGTACTGATCAGGAAGAACAGCACGGGGGTAAATGCCGACTTTTTCATGATGCTGAATTTATGCATTTTATGAGCTTGAACACAGTTTTTGTATATTCATCCTACCAAAACCTGACATGTACCAAACAATTCAAAAGAAGACCCATGTTCTCCTTCACCCTGAGCTCGGTCATTCTAAATGGGACAAGATCATCAATGGCGTGATCATATCCCTGATCATTTTGAATGTTATCGCGGTAATACTTGAAACGGTACCAGAAATCTACCAGCCTTTTCATACTGAATTCCACTATTTCGACCTGTTCTCCATTACTGTTTTCAGCGTTGAATATATATTGAGGGTATGGAGTGCAACGGTTGAAGCCAGATATAAGCACCCAGTGAAGGGCCGCTTGAAATATATGTTCACAGCAGGGGCCATGATCGATCTGCTGGCTATCCTGCCGTCTTTTTTACATTCATTCATAGGTCTGGATCTCCGTGTACTCAGAATACTCCGACTTGCACGTTTCCTCCGTCTTTTCAGGCTGACAAGTTATATGAAGTCAACCAAAATGGTGGTGGATGTATTCAGGCTGAGGGTAAATGAACTGGTGCTGAGTTTCATACTCGCTGTTTTCCTGATCATCATCTCTTCCAGCATAATGTATTTTGCGGAGCATCAGGCGCAACCCAAAGAATTCAAAAGTATTCCGCATGCGATCTATTGGTCTGTGATCACGCTCACCACAACCGGTTACGGTGATGTAGTTCCGAAAACAACCATTGGCAGATTCATGACCGGCATACTTATCCTGATTGGTGTAGGAATTTTTGCATTGCCTGCCGGTATCATCACCGCCGGTTTTCTCGAAGAATTCCGAAAAGCAAAAAGCGGCCGGATCCGCTGCCCGCATTGCGGAGAATTATTGCCGGATCATTTTCATTCAGACCATCACGGGTCAGACGTTGACCAAACAGAAGTCAAGAAGACCTAGTTCTCAGAAATTGAATGACAGTTTTGCAAACAGCCTTCTTCCGTTGCCGCCCATTTGAACTGCATCCCAGGGACCCCCCGTTTCATTGTTATAGGCCCATCCTTTTGCGCCCGGAACTGCCCCCAGGTCAGGATGTATATTGAAAACATTGTCTGAGCCCACATGCAAACTCAGCTTTTCAGAAAATTTATACCCGAAATAAATATCGACAGGCATTTTTCCGTTGTAGATATACTCATCCTTTACATAACCGCTGTTATCGTCAAGCGGTACTTTCGGATCTATACCCAGGCCATCTTCACCATATCCCAGCAGGGTCACTTTCCCAAAATAGGTAGCCCTCACCCCAAAAATCATTTTACCCACGCCGTACTCAAGATTGAAGGCAAACTTCATGTCCGGGGCTGAGGCGAGTACAAAGGCTCGCTCCCTGTCGCTGAAAAATGAAGACTTAAGGAAATCAGATCCCGCCAGTTCAGCCGGCACATTCACTTTCTGGATATCCATATTCTGCACATTGGCTGTGAAAATTCCCCTGAGGTTTTTATTCCCCCAACGCTTATTGTAATCCATCACCAGGTCGATACCCATATTCCTGGTGTCAACTGCGTTGGCAAAGAACTGGGCGAGTGCAATATTGTTTGCTTTCAATTCATTCGCCAGATCCTGGTTCAGATCCGGATCGTTTGCATCAAACTGACCGGTAAGTACTACCCTGTCTTTTACATTCACCATATAGCCATCAAGGGTAATGCTGAATTCAGGGGTTGCTCTATAGGTAAATCCCACACTGAGGTTGGTACTTTTCTCCTGCTTAAGTTCAGGGATGCCAGCCTTTCTCGTGATATCGAGGTAATTGGGAACTATCCGTACCTCAGCTATATTTCCTCCCTGTACCGTGGTGAAAGTTGAACTGAAATTGATCTGGGCTAATGACGGAGCCCTGAATCCCGTACTGAATGAACCCCGAAGGTTGAAATTCGGCGCCAGCTTGAGCCTGGTGGCCAGTTTAAAGTTGGCAGTAAAACCAAAGTCACTGTAATTCTCAGCCCTGATTGCTCCATTGATCAGGAAGTTTTTGGTCACGTCCATTTCTGCATCAACGTATGCTCCCAAAACAGAACGATTTGAATTTATTTCGTCTTTAGGCTGATATCCGGGGAAACCCTGGGATCCCGTGGCCTTATTACCGGACGGGTCATAATTTTTGTATGAGCCTTCTTCACCGGCATATAACTTATAACGCTCGTACCTGTACTCGGCACCGAAGGCAAAGTTGAATCCCTGGGCTATAGTATAAATGGGCTTGGCTGCATTGAAGTTGACGGTGTTCTGTGTGAAATTGAATCCCCCATCATCAAAGGAATTTGGCACACTGCCCAATGAGGCATTAAAGGTTTTGTTGCCGAAAAAATGAAAATTATTATACCCAAGGCTGTTACTGATATCCCATGCCCAGTTGTTTTCGGTTTTTCCCTTGAAACCTGCCGCCAGTGAACCGTCGAGTATATGTGTCTTTATCCGGGGATTGAAAAAAGTGTCGGCATCAGCGGTGATCTTCATAATAGAAGGAACGTAATCAATACCGCCACTTGATGTTGTAGGAAACCTGTCTGGCCTGGCCGACCAGTTACGTGTAAATGCATAAGCATCTGAGGCCTTGTAATTCACCCCACCAAATGCATAGAAACTGGTTTTTGAAGAACTGGGAATTTCCAGGTTGATGAATCCTCCACCGCCCGTCATGGATCCGTCACCATGTGCCCTGCGATAAATATTTGTAGGAAGATAATCTTCCTTAGTATCGTTCGTCTCCAGGGTTTGCCTGTAGGTTTTTCCCTGCGTCAGCAAATTACCTGTTATGTTGAGGAAACCCGATTTCCCGATCTTGAATCCGGCATTACCATTAAAAGTGAAAGCCTGCCCATCGATCTTATCACCATAAACATACTGTCCCAACTCAGGCTTGGTGGCCGGATTATACTTATCGTCAATATAACTGCTCCAGCCAAAATTACCGGTGAAGTGGCCGGTCGATTTTTTTGTAATGATGTTGATCACCCCCGCGATCGCATCTGAACCATACTGGGCAGAAGCGCCATCGCGAAGTACCTCAACGCGATCAATGGCTCCTACAGGAATGGCAGAAAGATCAGTGCCTGAGTTACCACGTCCCCTTGTACCAAATACGGCAACAAATGCGGTCTGATGCCTGCGCTTACCGTTTACAAGAACAAGAGTCTGATCAGGACCCAGGCCCCTTAATGTGGCCAGGTCAATATGATCGGCACCATCTGAGCCGCTTTGTTTATTGTAATTGAAAGATGGTACTGTAAAATTTAAAATGGAAGTCACGTCCATCCGGCCTGTAGGGATGGCAGCCTGGTTCATGTTCACTATATCTACCGGAACCGTGGTTTCGAGCTTGACACGACCGGTGGTTCTTGTACCTACCAGTACAACATCCTGCAAAGTAGTTTCATTGGGCTCAAGCGTAACCATCAAAAAGCTTTCGGAGCCAACTGAAACAGATGAAGTTTTAAATCCCACGTTAGAGATCTCCAGAACATCTCCGGCATTGGCATCGATAGTGAATTCACCATTTGAATTAGTGGCAACACTGGCGGATGCACCTTTTATTTTCACAGTTGCATTGACAACTGCATTTCCTGCTTTGTCTTTTACGATACCCTTAATGGCCCTGGATTGAGAGTGAACGCCTGTTGCAAATAGCAATACACCCAAAAGTAACAGTAGCTTTGCAGTATTCATGTATTGGTTGTTGGTATTGAACAATAAGATACTTAATTTTCAGAAGTTGGATACGAACCTCATTTGGAAATTTGCAGCAGGCATAGGGTTTTTTCTTTATGGGTTATTATTAATGGACCAGGCCCTGACCAAACTTTCGGGAAGGACTTTTAAAAAATTCCTGAGAAATAATACCAACACCACCTGGAAGGCCATAGCCGGAGGGACGCTGATGACCGCCCTGCTTCAAAGTTCATCAGTGATCGCCCTGATCACCCTGGGGTTTGTAGAAGCGGGCATGATCCCTTTCAAAAATGCACTCGGCGTGATCATAGGATCCAACCTCGGCTCAACTATGACCAGTTGGATCATCGCTACTGTCGGATTTAAACTGAACATAGAAGACCTTGCATTGCCGGCACTTGCCATCAGCACCATATGCATGTTTTTTTTCAAGCCACGTAAGAATATTTTCAACATATTCAGGGCCGTTTTTGCTATCGCTTTGATTTTTTATGGCCTGGGCTTTATGAAAGACGCATCCGGCTCTTTTGTTCAACAGGTTAACATAGCAGCTTACAGGGATCAACCACTGCTCGTCTTTGTATTGATCGGCCTGGTCATCACTTCCATTGTTCAGACCAGTTCGGCAACGATGGCTATTGCCCTTACTGCATTGTATGCAAACGTGATCAGTTTCCCCGCGGCGGCAGCTGTGGTTATTGGCTCAGAAGTTGGTACTTCATTAAAAACCCTGGTAGCAGGGCTCAACGGGAGCGGAGAAAAGAAAAGAGCTGCATTTGGTAATTTCTATTTCAACCTGGTGACTGTGCTTCTGGCTTTTGTTTTTCTTCAGTTCCTGATCAGGTTCATTACAGAGGTCATAGGCATTAATGATCCCCTGATCGGCCTAGCTTTTTTCCAAAGCCTGATCAATATGATAGCCATTATTGTTTTCCTGCCGTTCATTGATATGTATGCAAAATGGCTGCAAAAAAAATTCCGGAAAGACGATGAGGAAACATCCTATATAAGTACGCCATTCCGGCAACTCCATGAGGCAGATGCGGAATTGCTGAAAGAAGAGGTGCTGAATCTCCTGGAAAAAAACCTGGAGTTTCATGATACGGTGATGGATGTGAACCTGCCGGAAAATGAAAGCTTTATTGAAAACATCAAATCATTTGCGAGGAAATCAGGTTATACTAACCAGATGTATAACAGTCTTAAGGTATCGGCCGGCGAGCTTCTCGATTATCATGTGAGAGTGAGACAGGATCAGATAAGTTTAAAGGAAAGCACAAAGATGGATCTGTCCATGGAAGCCCTTCGCCAGATCATGCATTCAGCAAAATCCATCAAGGACATTCACCACAACATCACAGAGCTGAGAGAAACAGCAAAAGATATTTTACATGATCATTATCATCGGATCCAGCAGGACTGGATCGCTTTCAAAAAGGATTTCATACTGGCAAAGCACAACAGTAATTTCCTGGATATATTGATGCACCGCGCGCATACTGATATGAATGCACATAATGAACTGATCCGGGAAAGCCTCAGGAATGATCAGATGCATGAAGTAGAGGCCTCCACTCTTTTCAATATTGAAAGGGAAATATTGTCGTCTAAGAAAGCGATGATCAGAGCAGCGGAATCGTTAGCAGTGAGCGGTAAGCAGTGAGCAGCAAAACAACTGCTTACTGCTCACCGCTTACTGCTTACTGCTAATTTCACATCCATCCTCCACGCATCTCCTGGGTTTAAAGAAACCAGTGATAAACATGATAGCTCCAAACACCAGGGCGGGCCAGGCACCCTCATGATAATACCATATTCCGGTGCCAATGAATATGGCGCCGAAGGTCCATCTTAATAATCTGCTGAATAGTATCGGGTTCATTGTATAGCTGATTCCGTAAAGTTCCGATTTAAATATTGCAATCCCGGTGATAATGATCACTAGCGGATCAGGGTGATAGTGCCTTTGAATAATTGCTCCCTGCCGTCTTTGAATTTGATCACCACCGAGTACACATAACTGCCCGATGGCATCCCTGTTCCGCTTTTTGATAAACCCCGCCAGCCATAGATCGGGTTATTAGGTGGTGCGTTCTTTACCTGGAATATTTTCTGCCCAAACCGATCATACACGGAAAAATCTTTCAGGCTTTCAATGTCCTTACTTCCCAGGATATAGAACACATCATTTTTTCCATCTCCATTTGGTGTAAAGGCATTGGGGATATTCACCGGGCCTTCGCTGTATGTTTTCACATCGGCAGTATCCGATGAAGTACACGAGTTCTGATTCCTGGCACTGAAAATGACCAATTGAGAATAAGGGGCAGTGGCGATGGGATCAAGGCAGTTTGTACAGGAAAGCATAGTAGCGGGAGACCAAGTGTAACTGGTTATTTTACCACCCGTAGCAGATGCATTGAGCTGCAGCGTGGTATTCCGGTAAACAATAGTATCCTGTGGCTTCACCATTACCCTGAATTTTTCAACCTTTGACTGGGCGGTGTTGTTTTTAGGATCCGTTTCAGGATAACCCTGATCCGGAAAACTTCCCCTCCCCTTATCATTCACAGCTGCATATATGAGATCTCCTTTGGGGCTGTTGACCACAGCAAAAAAACTGTCGCAGGTACCTGCCGTCTTATTAGGTGTGTAAAAAGTTGAATCCAATGGCGATGGACGACCGGAATAAGGATCGGAATCATAAAAGTTCACGGGTATATTCCTGAATACACTGTCGTACCCGTTATTCATGCAGATCCTGAATTTCACCAGCGTTTTGGTATTGGTATAACATTCTGTACCTGTGATCGAAATGGTGAAATCCGGCGGCAGGATCCTTAGTTTGGCCTCTCCTTTAATTGTACATCCAAATTTACTGAGCATCTCTACGGTCACCAGCCCATCTGCATTTACTGTTGCAACAGGTGTAAGGCATTTGGTACAACTCAGCGTGTTTCCGAATCCATTGGTCCATGTAACGGAAGACGGATCATATATGGTTGAGCTGATCGAAAGACCAACAGTTGTTTTCCGGAGAATGGCAGTATCTGCAGGGGCTACTGTTACTGTTTCAATTTTATGATCAAAACTTGTTGTATTGTTGGAATAGTCTTTCTCGTTGATCAACGAATCGTTAGGCATGGCAAATGGAACTACCCCTTTATCATTAACAACTGCAAACAGCTTAAGCGGACCTTTCCCTTTTATTTTATACGAATAGGTCTCGCACTTACCCGTACTGGCAACCGGCACGGCAAAAGGCGTTCCCATTAACTTTCCGCCAGCAGAAGGATCTGCATCATAAAAACTCAGCTTCAGACCTTTGGGTACAATTCCTTTTTTAAAGGAATTACATATTTCAAAATTCACGAGCAGACTGTCGTTCTTATAACAGTCAACAGTATTGATTTTCACCGTAAGATCATCTGCGGGTGGAACTTTAAAATCTGCATAACCCGTATCAGTGCATCCATAGCTACTTACTGTAACGAGTTCGAGTTTCACATCTTTGCTCTTTGCTGTAAAAAGTGGATTGGGACAGTTTGTGCAACTGAGTTCCGGCACTGCTTTCCACGTATAACTGACAGTTGGCGAGGGTAGCCCCTTACCTCTTACAGTCAATGTATCACCCGGCTCAAATGTGCCTGATGATGGAATGATGGTGGCCGTATACTTAAAACCAGTGAGTATGGCAACGTTATTAAAATAATTCAGCTCATCTAGTGGAGTATTTGGGAATTTCACCGGAATCGCCTTTCCACTATCATTGAACACTGCATACAGCGTATTGAATTTTGCCTTCTTCACATCAATCACGAGTATATAGAGTTTGCCGCAACATTTTCCCAGAACCGAATCGGGTAAGATGAATGTGGTATCCAGTTTGATGGCACCGGCAGTTCTCGGATCTCCATCATAAAAACTGATAGGAATACCTTTAGGTAATGTAGCATAGCCATTGTTACAAACATACAGGGTGAACCTCAGTTTGGTTTGCTGGAAACAGTCTGCATTGATCAGGTTTACATTCCCGTCAAATGCAGGATCGTCCACCCTGAAGCTGAAAGTTTCAGTAGTATCACTGCAACCCCCGTTAGTGGCAATAAGCCTTACACGATAATTCCCCTTGTTCTGGAATATGTAATTCAGGTCTGTACTGGTGCTTACCACAGTTTCCACCATCCCGGTGTCATTGGCCATCAGCCACTGGTAACTGGCACCATTCACCGAGCGATTCTTGAACAAAATGGTATCAAGCATGATCCCTGCTTTGGATGCGATGATCCTTTTATCAGGATAGAACCTGGCCATCACTCCGCAAGTGACGATCACGTTATGGGAATAAGATGCAAAGCAGGTGGAACTTGAATTATAGACTTTCAACGTGACCTTATATTTTCCATTGGCAGGGAAATTATAGGTCATTAACGGACTGTTGGAGCCGGTCACTACGCCGTCAACTGACCATTCGTAGTTTGACCCGCCCGTAGATGTGCTGGTGAATTTGATGGTACTGCCAGTCACAGGGAACCAGTTGTCACGCGTGAACGAAGCCAGTATATTTTCAGCACAGGGCTTTAGACACATATCTTCAGCAAGCAGGCTGTTTCTTACTGTTGCCAATACATCACGCATTTTTATTCCCTGTCCGTCAGTGAACATATTTGCACAGGAACTGTACCCCATGAAATTCTCGTTCTGGTCTGGCATATCAATGGAATAACCAGATAGGGTATCAGTAGTGCAGGAATTCTGAGGAGTTATACATGAGCCACCAAACACGCTCTGGGGTGGTGTATCACAAATGCCATCTCCATCGATACTGCAATCGCCATTTGCGCAGTTGTATAAGGAAAACGTGTGTTTCAATCCCAGGTAATGTCCTGTTTCATGTGCAAGAAGACCACCAAATCCAGTTACTACAACTCCGTCGCGGAAATCACCGCCACTTGAAAAAGTTGCATAGCCCCCTTCTTTCATCCTCGACCATTTACCACATTTGTACTCAGGATAGATCTCAGACTTGAGGCCTTCTACATACCAGATATTGAAATATTTTTTCGTGTCCCATGAGATCAGATTCTTCGTCCTGGTATTCTCAATATCCACATCAAAATCAGCCAATACAGATTTCGTCCTGGTAATGCCGTTCGTATTACCGCCATTCGGATCTTTCTGAGCAAAACAGAAACTGATCCCCGTATTAGCGCCGGGGCCGGAAGCATACGCGCCGGTATGTGCAAATGCATCATTAAGATCATTGATGGCAGCAATGATAAAGGCGTCAGATACAGCATCGGGATCACTACTGATGATGTGAACTACTACCGGGATCTTCTGGGCCAATACTGAAGAATAAAATGCCAGGCAGCTCAGAATTAACAGGATCCGGCTACTGATCAATCTTAACATAGGGAAAGCTGAAGCACGCTCTGACATGGGAAGAGCGAAAAATATTAAAAAAAATCGTAAAAAACGAGGCCTGGAGCTAATTACACTGCCCCAATAGATAATAAATGATGATGAAAATGAGAATGGTGCTCAAACAACCTCCGCCGAGTTTATTTGCCCCATAACCTGCGATCAATGCCCTAAAAAACTTATTCATGATTTTCTGGATTTCTGAGATACAATTATTTTGCCATTAAAGCCAACCCACGCAATTCGTTCCTGAGTAAAATTTTGTCCAGGTTTTTCCCGATAAGTCCCTGATAGACAGCGATCCTGCAAAGATCGAATTTCCCGTCTGCCGAAATAGCCGCGCGGATCGCCTGGGCGCTGATCAAGCCAGGTACGGCTTCCACCTTTACCTTACCAGCCAGGAAACCACCAATATAATACCAGATTTCCACAACCTTATTCTCCGAACGAACATGAAACAAATCAGCACTTGCCTCTACCCTGATCAGGGCCTCCCATGCCCTGACTTCATATTGACCATTATCAACATATGACACATCATAAAATGCCGGCTCTGGCCAGTCCAGCCCCCAGAATTCCTGCAGAAACAATTCCCAGGCCCTGTTACCCTCCATATCTTCCTCAATACCCTTCCTATGCCTGAGGTAACAAGTCATGATATTCCAGGCCCATTGATCACTGATCGCCTGCCTGATCCTGTATTCAGGAAGCATCCCCTTTTCAGGCCATAATTCCAACTTGCCCAACCTGCTGCCCTCCAGTTTGACATCCATTATCAGTTTGGCCGCAGTAGTGCTTAGATCATTGAGCATATTTGTCACTTCAATGGGCTGATATAAAACTTCTCCTATCAGCATCGGCAGGTCCTGGTCCAGTTGACGAACTATCAAGCTGAACAACTCCAACTTACTATCACGTATAACCGATGAATGGCCGGATTCATTTTCCAGCAGCGAAAAAAAACTATTTATGGAATCCTGGTGCAGTTCATAAAACCTATACCAATCTGCAGGCAGAAAACAACCACCACGATAAACCCCTTCAAATATAAATGCCGCCAATTGTACGGGATCAGGAATAAATCCTTTCAGATCAGGCCTGGCAAGACCGGCAGGTTTTTCTTCTACTCCCAAACAAAGTCCCGCATACCAACAATAGAGCCAGGCCTGGTACTCTTTCTCCTTAGCATCAGGCATTCCATATTGATATTTCTCAACAGGGTAAACCACTCTTTTGTCTTCCGAATATCCCTGGGCAATCATTCTGCCTGCATCTTCGTAAGACTGATATACTTTCCTGGACAGGGATCCTTTTCGCATCCTGTAATAAGCAAGTGTTTCACGGATGAGTTTAAAGCGTGCACCTGTTCTTGATACCCGTTGCCAGAAATCCCAGTCTTCCACATAACCTACTTTGCTGTCAAATACACCTGCATTCTCGATCAGTTTCCGATTGATCACACAGGCATGCACTACAAATGGACAGGTATGGGAAAAATAAGGAAACATATCTTCAACATCCGGTGGAAATCTGCTGTCAGCAACAGTTCCATCTTCCAGTGTAAAATGCCATCCGCAAACCACGGCATCGATACCGGGATCTTCTTCAAAAACTGATTTGAATCGTTCGATATAATTGGGCGCTATCCAGTCGTCTGCATCAAGAAAGAGCAGGTACTCATATTTGGCCGCGGCGATCCCTGTATTACGGGCCGCACTTAACCCTCCATTCGATTGCCTGACTAACGAGATCCTGGGTTCTATATCGCAATATCTATGTGCAACAGATGCAGTGCCATCTGTAGATCCATCATCAACGATCACGATCTCCCAACTACCCGAGGTTTGGGCAATCAGTGAATCAATAGTGTCAGCAATTGTAAGGGAAGCGTTATAAGCCGGTATGATCACTGAAAGATTCATTCCTGATCTAATCGTTGAGCGGAACGGCGGGACTTAAAATATGCGCCAGCACCAGTAAGCATGCCATTCAATTCTGTTAACAGTAAACGCCTCGAAACCCTCCCTCCGCCAAAAAAAATATTTTTGATGTGCCAGTTCAGGAGCCAGTCGCGCAGGAAGAATGCAAGCAGGGTTCCTGCCCTGGCAGTTTTGTTTCTGTAACAGGTAAACAGGTAACAAACAAAACTCCTGCCATTGTTGAAAACCTGCTTTTTCAAAGCCCCCATTCCCGGCCGGTGCAGGTGCCATACAAGTACATTGGGGTCATATACCAATACCCCATTATTTGCCACCACACGGTGGAACATTTCGATATCACCACCCCCCGAGCTTGGAGTTCCAACGTCCAGGGCTGTATCGAAATAGCCAGCTTTATCAAACCAGTTTTTCCGAAAAGCCATATTTGCTCCCACACCAAATCCGCTGGCCGCGAGTTTCCACCGGCTGCTCATTGTTTTCCCATCAAATGTCTTTTTTGAAAACCCATGACCCATTCCCCCATAACTCCATTCAAATAACTGCTGCGCATGGGTCTCCAGTTCAGCTGGCGCTACAAATCCCGTAACTGCAACCACCTGCTCATCATTAAAATTGGCCGCAATGGCCCTTAACCAATTCCTGTCAGGGCGGGCATCATCATCAGTGAATGCAATGATCTGATGAGAAGATTCCCGGATGCCCCTGTTTCTTGCACGGTCCAGTCCTGGTTTATCTTCTCTTACATAGCGCACTCCAAATTCTTCGGTAAGTTTTTTGGTATCATCATTATCAGGCGCATTATCTACAATCAGGATCTCAAATTGCGGATGATCAAGTTTTTTCAGGGCCTCGAGGCAATGCCTCAAAAGATCGGTCCTGTTCCTGGTGCAAACCACCACAGAGATTGGAATATCAACCGAATCCTTCCTGCACGGGATCGCTGTATAATGCTTCAGGTCTTCTAATACCAGCTTGTAGCTTATCTGATGTCTTCCTGCTTTTATCAATTGTTCCCTGTCGATCAGCCCATTGCTGAAAGGAATTCTCACCATTCGCATCACTTCCTTACCAGAACGAAGCAATACATAAGCTGAACCATACCTGCCTTCGTTATGAATGACAAGATCCTTTACGGAGATATCTGCTTCTGCAATTTTCACCGGCCTGCTCATGCTAAGCTTTTTTGGTTTTTGCGATCTCGTTCAATACCATCGCCTCATAGTATTCCCAACCATAACGGGTAGCAAGCAGTGCCTGCAGGTCGTGGGCACCCAAAGCCATATCTCCCGGACGGGTACGAATAGTTGCCACATGGGTAGCATGATATTTAATATGGACCCCATGCAGGTTTAAAGCACTGAGTTCCTGCGAAGCTTTATCAATTCCCTCCGCCATATCGATCTCATATTCTATAGGTGGAAGCTCACCCAGGTTTTTAAATAATGAACTGACACCCGATGAAGTCTTCACATTGTCTCCCACGCCACGCATATACC
>DATGXN010000280.1:0-21132 GCA_035298945.1 Chitinophagaceae bacterium
GCTGGAAAGCAATGGCAATGGCCTCAATTACCTTATCCCAGGTATTATGTTTTTTCTCCAGCTCCTTATATATCTTTTCTTCAAAAAATATCTTCTCCAGTGAAGTATAATGCCATTTCTCTTCCAGTTCTCCAAGCCTGATCTCCAGCTCCCTGCGGAGAAGGTCCATGGTATTTTCCGTAGAGATCCTGAGCAGATCGCTGGCGCCCAGGAATACGGGTTTGTTGTCGAGGATCACGCAGGTGTTAGGAGAAATACTCACTTCACAATCCGTAAATGCATATAAGGCATCGATGGTGATATCGGGAGAAATTCCAGGTGCAAGTTCAATGGTGATCTCCACTTCAGCAGCAGTATTATCCGTCACTTTCTTGATCTTGATCTTACCCTGGTCATTGGCCTTCACAATAGACTCCATCAATTGGGAAGTAGTCACTCCGTATGGCACGTCAGTGATCTTGATGGTCTTCTTATCAACCTCCTCAATATGAGCCCTGCATTTGATCTTGCCACCTCGCCTGCCATCATTATATGCGTCGGCATCGATCATACCACCGGTTTGGAAATCGGGATATAATTCAAATTTCTTCCCACGAAGATGTTTGATGGAGGCATCGATGAGTTCACAGAAATTATGCGGGAGGATTTTGGTAGACAGACCTACCGCAATACCTTCTGCTCCATGTGCCAACACCAGCGGGAACTTCATCGGAAGGCATACCGGCTCTTTTTTCCTGCCGTCGTAACTCAGCTGCCATTCTGTTGTTTTGGCATTGAAGGCCACATCCAGAGCAAATTTGCTCAGCCGGGCCTCGATATACCTGGGGGCGGCGGCATCGTCACCGGTGCGTACATCCCCCCAGTTACCCTGGGTATCGATCATCAGGTTCTTCTGGCCCATATTCACCAGGGCATCCTGGATACTGGCATCCCCATGCGGGTGGTACTGCATGGTTTGGCCAATGATGTTGGCCGCCTTGTTGAGGCGGCCATCATCCATTTCCTTCATGGCAAATAATATCCTTCTTTGCACTGGCTTCAGTCCATCCTGAATGGCAGGCACAGCCCTTTCCAGGATCACATAGGAAGCATAATCGAGGAACCAGTTCTTATATTGCCCGTGAACACCCGCTTCCATAGTGTTCACATCATTGTTACGGTTTTTTGCAGCACTCATCGTGCCGCAAAATTATTTGATTTTCTTCGCTTCCCTCGTCATATCTCCCTGTCTGAATACAAATTTTTCCACTTTCCCTGTAGAATCCCTGACAAATTCCAGTGTGGCATCCATACTGGAAAAGCTGAAAAGATTTTCCGCCTTTGGCAGCAACTCTTCTATAGGGTCGTGGTGAGTGTCTACCAGCAGCTTCCCTTCCTTTACCATGAAACTGGCCACCATACCGGGTGCAAGCTCGTATTCGCCTTCATATTGCTTCAGAACGGCAACATCCAGCTCTATACCAGTCTTGGGTTTAGGAAGCTCAACCTGCTGACCCAGCATGATACCTAAAAGATCTGTGCTGAATTTGCCTGGATCATAACTACCCACATTCCCTAAGACGATCACTTCGATCGCTTCTTCCGGCACTACGTAATTCTGGCAAAGGAATCCGTCTATGCCGCCGCCGTGTTGAATCACTTTCTTGCTATGGATCGTGTCAATGAACCAGCCCAGGCCGTTATGGTTCCTGCGGACCGTATGGGCATTGCTCATGGATTTTTGAGAGATGATCTTCCCTGAATACAGGGAATTGTTCCATTTACTGAGGTCAGAGGGTGTGGTGTATAATGATCCAGCAGAAAAAGAAACCGATGAGTCCACCAGTTTGGCGGGCAGCACCTGGTCTTTGGTGACCTTGTAATATCCTGTGGCCTTGGCAGATTTGAGATTCACAAAATCGAAACCTGAATGCGTCATGCCCAATGGCTGCAGGATGATCTCCCTGACATTCTGTTCATATGATTTACGGGTAACTTTTTCGATGATATAACCCAACAGCGAATAGGCAGAGTTTGAATAGGACCAGCTCGTGCCGGGTTCAAAATCGTAAGGAAGCGAAGCAAACAATTTTACCATAGATGCTTCTGAAACATGAATGGTTTTGATGGAATCAAAAACTTCGGGCAAACCGGTGTAGCTCTTAATGCCTGAAGTATGGGTAAGCAAATGCTCTATCGTTACCTGGTCGCCCTTGGGGAATGATGGGTAAAACTTCGAGAGTTTATCTGACAATGAGAGCTTTCCCTGCTCAACCAGTTTAAGGATCACGGTGGCTGTAAATTGCTTGGTCACCGAACCCACCTGGTAGGCGGTTTGATCGTTCACCCTGATCTTTTGCTCCACATTGGCATAACCGTAGCCTGAAGAAAGAATGGTCTGGCCCTTTTGTTTTACCAGAACCGAACCCTGAAAATTTCCCGTGGCCTCAAATGCTTTGCAATACGCATCGAGTTTTTCAGAAAGAGATTGCGCCTGTACAAATCCTCCTGTTGCCAGAAGCAACAGCATAGTAAATAGCCTGTTCATGTTTCGTTTAGGCTATTTGACTACTTAAGCAGGTTGCAGGTTACAGGTTGCAGGTGGCAGAAGAGAGAAAGAGCGAAAAAACTCTGGCTCTCTGGCTCTTTGACTCTCTAACTCTCTATAACGGCATTTGCACCCGCAAGTTTGATCTCAAACTCCTTCATCCCCTTCATTTCACCCTGAACATCCATATTCCCGTCAGAGACCAGGCTTTTCAGGCGCCAAAGCAGGAAGGCATCCCCGGTAGTTTGTTTATTCTTATTCAAAAACTGGTGGATGATCTTGGAAGCTTTCTGCCATTCGGCTGTGATGAATTTTTTAAGATCGGCATCGTAATAATCAACATCGTACTGGGCCAGCTTTTTACCCCCTTCCAGTATACGCACCATCTTGTTTTCGTTACAGAGTCTTTTCCATTCATCCGGGTCCACTTCAAACTCAGACAGCGTAATAGGCCTGGACAGTTTCTTTGCCTTAAGGAATTCTTTCGGCGGGATCACGTGCAGCCACTCGGGGTAGAATATATTTCCTTTATCGTTGATGAAAGGAAGATTGTTCAGGTAGAGTATGAACACACGGGACTGAAGATCTTTCAACTGGCTCATCAGCCAATAGTAACCACTTACATCATGTTTATTCTGAGCCGCCCAGATCCATAATACCTCGTTCTCGTCCGCTTTCAGTTTTTCTTTCAATGCAGCCAGTGTTGCATCATCGTTCACAATACCTTTTTCAACCAGGCCATCATAATCACCGCCCGCCAATACCTGTTTCCACCATTCATTCCTGGCGCTACGGCCTTCTTCTGTATAAAGGTCAATAACGGGTCCAACCGCGTAATCATCTTTTATCTCAATAATTTCACCAGCCATGGACTCATCGAGTTCGATGGCTTTTCTCAATACTTCAACATCTGCCGTGTTAAAAACAATATGGATCATAATTAAAAAGTAAAAATTAAAAAGAAAAAAAGTCAAAACCAGTTATCAAATTTCAAATGTCTTTTTTGACTTTTGAAATTTGACCTTTGACCTATTCCGCCACTTCCTCTACAGCCGCGACTCCTTCTACTTCATCCGACTCAATACGCAGGTTGGATACAATGAAATCCTGACGTTCCGGTGTATTCTTCCCCATATAATATTCCAGCAGTTGCTGGATATGGGTATGCTGCTCGAGAATAACAGGCTGCTTACGGATATCCGGTCCGATGAATCGGCCGAATTCATCCGGCGATATTTCACCAAGACCTTTGAACCTTGTGATCTCTGCTTTCTCACCGAGTTTACGGATCGCTTTTTGTTTCTCCTGCTCGTTATAACAATAAATGGTTTCCTGTTTATTCCTTACCCTGAACAACGGTGTTTCCAGGATATAAACATGCCCGTCCCTCACCAGGTCAGGGAAGAATTGCAGGAAGAACGTCATCAGCAACAACCTGATGTGCATGCCATCCACGTCTGCATCCGTTGCAATAATGATGTTGTTATACCTGAGATTCTCTATGCCTTCTTCAATATTCAATGCATGCTGCAGGAGGTTGAACTCTTCGTTTTCATACACGATCTTTTTAGTAAGCCCGAAACAGTTCAGGGGTTTACCACGAAGACTGAACACTGCCTGGGTTTCCACATCCCTTGACTTAGTGATGGAACCACTGGCAGAATCTCCTTCTGTTATGAAGATGGTGGTCAGGAGTTGCGATGCGATAAACTCTTCCTTATTTTTAGATGGGGGTTCTACATTCAGATGCAAACGACAGTCGCGGAGTTTCTTATTATGAAGGTTTGCTTTTTTTGCACGCTCGTTGGCAAGTTTCTTGATCCCTGCCATATCCTTCCGCTCCCGCTCACTCTGCTCGATCCTTTTTTTCAATGCATCAGCAACCGCAGTATTCTTATGCAGGAAATTATCCAGCTCCTTCATGAGAAAATCAGTGATGAAATTCTTCATGGAAGGACCTCCCTCAAACACATATTGGGAACCCAGTTTAGTTTTGGTCTGAGATTCGAAAACCGGTTCCTGTACACGAACCGAAATAGCCGCTACCAGTGATTGCCTGATATCTGAAGTGTCATAATCTTTCTTAAAGAATTCACGGATGGTTTTCACATAAGCTTCGCGGAATGCAGCAACATGTGTACCTCCCTGGGTGGTATACTGACCATTGACAAAACTGTATATATCTTCCCCATATTCATTGTTATGGGTCACCGCAATTTCAATATCTTCTCCTTTCAGATGGATGATCGGATAACGGATCTCATCTTCATTGGTTTTCCGCATCAGGAGGTCGAGCAGACCATTCTTACTCACAAATTTCTTCCCGTTGAAATTGATCTGAAGGCCCGCATTCAGGTAACAGTAATTCCAGATCTGGTTTTCCAGGTACTCGGGAATGAAATGAAAATTCCTGAACACCTGTTCATCCGGAATAAAACTCACCAGCGTACCATTTGATCCGGAAGATTTTGCTTCTTTATGTTCTTTGAGGAGTACGCCTTTTTCAAATTCGGCCGTTTTTTCTTTGCCTTCACGGAATGAGGTCACCTTGAAATAATGACTCAATGCGTTCACGGCTTTTGTACCCACTCCATTCAAGCCTACGCTTTTCTGGAATACCCGGCTATCGTATTTGGCTCCGGTGTTGATCTTACTCACTACATCAACCACTTTCCCCAGTGGAATGCCACGCCCGAAATCCCTGATGGTCACGGTATTATCTTTGATCTCGATATCAACCTGCCTGCCATATCCCATGGTGTGCTCGTCTATACAGTTATCCAATACCTCTTTCACCAGTACATAGATCCCATCGTCCGGGCTGCTGCCATCGCCCAGTTTTCCGATATACATACCCGGCCTCAGCCTGATATGCTCCCGCCAGTCCAGGCTCTTGATCGACTCTTCCGTATACTCAAACAATGTGGTTTCCTTCTCTTTAGCCATACTTCGAATTAAAAATTGAGAAGTAAAATGTAAAAACTGGGCAGGGTAAGGCTCTTTTTACTTTTTACTTTTAATTTTTTACTTTTTTTACCTGCCCGCGAATTTAGGATTAAAACCATTGCGGGTGCTTTTGCTGCCCGGCAGAGATTTTCCACAGGCTGTGAACCAATCGTAACAGGTTGATTATCAATGAAAAAATATAATTTTCTGTAAAATCGGGCTGGTTCGGGATAAAGAAGCTTGGAGGAAAAAGCATTATTTGTAATTTCGTTCTACAATCCACCTATGATGAACCGCCATTCTGCTTAGCTACGCTACTTACTCATACCCATTAGTTCGATACTTACCCCCAGACTGATTATTTACTGTAAAAACCGGAGAGTGTTATGTACACGTATGCGTTGTTGGAACCTGGATGCTATTATCTGATCCAGGAGAAGAAGGAATTACCGATCAGCCTGATCAGGATCAATGTGGAAAGTGATCATTGTGTTTTTGTGTCCCGCTACCAGGATGAAGAAATACTGGAATGGAAGAAGAAAGCAGATCCGATTTTCGACATCATTGAACTGCTCAGTGATGATGCTGTTGCGAAATGGGAGGAAGCCTATAAGGCGACTTTCTATTTTAAGGAGGAAGATGATGATTATGAGTAAATTTTAAGTCTTTTTTATGGTTCATGGTTTTGGGTTCTCAGACGAGCGTGTAATTTTATGATGGATAGAAACGTTATTGAGAAATACTATTTGTGTTGGCTGATGTAACCTGTTTCAACGTGTGCTATGGAAACGAATAATAAAACTAAACTCTTTGAAGATTTCTTCTATCATATGCTTGCGGTACTATGCATAGTACCGCTGGCCCCTATGATCAACAGGGTAATACCCCCGGTCATGATCGGCAATTTCAATGCTGATCTGTTTGTAGCCATCCTGATGGCACTTGCATTTGTAAGAATCGTGCTCTGGCTGTTCAAACCATTGATCATACCTTCTTTTGTAATGATAGCACTCGTCATGCTCTTCAATACCTACGCCAATACTTATACTGTTTCGGGTATGGTTACGGATTACAAGAACCTGGTGACCATCAACTGGGAGAACAGAATGAAAAAAGATAAGAACCTGTTTCTTGTCAAACCTTCATTGTTCGATACCGAAGTGGAAAAAGCAGTAAAGGGTATGAAGGCCCAGATGAATTTCAAGGATTCAACGGTCCGGAATTTCGCTGTTAAATATTCCACCGCGTATTTCGAGGATGAGTATAAAAATTATGGCCCCACCGTCAGGTATCTTTCTTTGTTCAAACACATCAATCATAACTTCAAATACGTACAGGATCCACTGAAAAAAGAATACTATGCCACGCCTATGGAAACCATTGAAAACGGCATGGCAGGAGACTGCGATGACCATACCATCCTGATGATCTCGGCATTGAATTGTATTGGAGCTAAAACACGCATGGTATTGACTGAAGACCATGTGTACCCTGAACTTTATTGCGGCGATAAAAAATCTTTTCTCAGGTTGCAATCGGCCATCATAGACCTCTTCCCCCAGGAGAATTTCTCCGGGCTTTACTACCGGGAAGAAAATGGCGAATACTGGATCAACCTCGACTACTCTGCTCATCACCCCGGAGGACCCTATGTGAATAATAAGGCCTATGCGGTGGTGGAATTCTAATTTCAGGTGGCAGGTTGCAGGCGAGAAGCAATTTGATGATTAAGAAACACATTCCGTAATTTTCTTCGAGCAAAAAACTTTCCCTATTTTCCTGTCTTAAACACCGGACATGAAATACCTGCTCATGGTTGGCGCTATTGCCCTGCTCTCATTTTGGAGCGGGCAAAAAAGCACCCCGCTAACTAAAGACCTGAATGCATATTTTTCTAAGAAAAAGATCACGGCCATTACCTGTGCTCCGCTGCGCGACAGATCAATAGCGGAACTAGGCATTGGGTTGCTGCCTGGAACTGGCAAGCATCACTGGAAAATCAATACCCGGGCCGATAGTGCACAGATCTATTTCGACCAGGGAATGAATCTTTATTACTCATTCCATATCATTGAAGCCCTAGCTTCTTTCCTCAAAGCCCAAACATTCGATGATCAGAATGCTATGCTCTATTGGGCCGAAGCCCTGGCCTATGGGCCTAATATCAATGACCTCGGGTACACCCAATCTCCTGATGCCATGAAAGCGGTGCAGAATGCATCAAAATATGCAGGCAATGCATCCTCCGTTGAAAAAGGACTTATTGCCGCCATGATTTCGAGGTACAGTGAAGACACCACCACCACCAGGGAAAAACTGAATACCGCGTACCGCGACGCCATGGCCGGACTTTATAAAACAAATCGGGACAACCCTGAAGTGATCGCATTATTTGCCGATGCACTGATGGTGATGCATCCATGGGATCTGTATGAAGGTAATGGAGACCCCAAAGCATGGACTCCCGAATTAGTGGATGTGCTGGAAGCGGGGCTGAAAAAAGATCCGCAGCATCCAGGTATCAATCACTATTATATCCATGCCGTAGAAGGCTCCAGGGCGCCTGGCAGGGCTTTACCAAGTGCAGACCGCTTAGGCAATATTGTACCATCTGCGGCTCATATGGTTCACATGCCCTCGCATATTTATATCCGCACAGGCAATTATTCAAAAGGTATTGATGTGAATGTGAGTGCACTGAAAGGCTACGAAAGCTACCTTAACCTCTACCCGCCTTCCGGTGGAAACCCGTTCATCTATCTTTATCATAATAACCATATGATGGCGGCTTGCGCCATCATGAATGGGAATTCCAAAGTAGCGATGAACAGTTCAAATAAATGCCATGGCGACATTCCCGCTGATCTGTTCACGATGGCTCCCCCTTTCAATGAGATGATTCAGTACATCTATGCTACGCCCGTTTTTGCCATGGTCAGATACGGAAAATGGGATCAACTCATTGCTTTGAAAGTGCCGGACACACTTCATTTTTATAAGATCCTGGCCCAATTTGGCAAAGGCATTGCCCATGCTCGAAAAGGCAATATCAAAGAAGCCAATGCAAACTATGCATCCATGTCGGCTATCATGGAACAGGACACGGTATTGAAGATCCGTGCATTCAACACTGCCTATGATGCAGCCCTGGTGGCAAAGTTGATGCTGGAAGGGATTATTGCAGAGCAGGCCGGTGAACTCGATAAAGCAGAATCAGCATTAAAGAAAGCAGCGGTACAGGAGGAGAATATGGTGTATAATGAACCCAAAGACTGGATTCTACCACCATTGCAATACCTGGGTCAGGTACAACTGAAACAGGGCAAATTTAAAGATGCGGAAGAAAGTTTCAGGAAAGACCTCTCGTTTAATCCCAACAATCCCTGGTCGTTAAAAGGCCTTAATATAGCGTTGACCAAACAGGGAAAAACCCGGGATGCGGGCCAGGTCTCCACGGTGTTAAACCGCTCCCTCCAAGGGACGGATATTAAAACGGAATTTTCGGTGTATTGAGCAAAAAACAGTGTTGAAAAAACGAATTGGCGGATTCTAAAGGAACTAATCCTGAAGAATCCGCCAATTCACTAATCAGATGATCTGTTAATCCTTCCTGGCTACCAGCCAGAGGAAAAAGAAGACAAAGAATATGAGAATACCACCGGCTCCCCAGAGGATCATCGTGATCACTTTCTGAGCCTGGGTAGAAAATACCATTGCTAATGCGATCACCAGGTATATTACGTAGATGAAGATCAGTGTTGATATCCTTTTATCCATAAAGAGTTTTTTTCTGCGGCAAATATATAATCAAATTCCGAATTCCGGATTGAGGATTCCGAATTGAATATAATTCGGAATTCTGCATCCGGAATCCGGAATTATTCATTTACACCAGCTTCCAGCCATCCCTGTATTCCCTCTTCACCCACTGGTTCGCATCGTCAAAATTGGTCACTTTGAGATTTTTCGCATCCCAGAGCAGTTTCTTGCGCCCCAGCCATTTATCTTCCCAACCTTTCAGTTTAGGATTTTTGAGCTGGAATGCCCTGAGCGCCAGGTTGCCGATCAGGATACTTTCTGTAAATGGACCCGCATATTCAAATGGAGATGAGGTAAACCCTTTTCCATATCCGTCAATACAGGCATTCACCCACTGCACATAGTGCCCTTCCGGAACGCGCTTGATGGATTCCCCGGGCAGGGTATCCTTCATCTTTGAAGTGGGCAGCAGCCTTGGATTCGCGCCATAGCAATCTGCCAGCAGCTTGCCTTTTGTGCCATGGAACAGAACGCCACCGTCCCAGTTACCAAATGCTTCTTCAGGACCTAATTCGTCGGGCCTTTCAGGAAGCAATCCACCATCGTACCAGGATACTTTGATATTGCCTTTACCGTCTGTACGGGGATAGGTAAGATGAATGATGGATGAAGCAGGACAGGAATCCGGATTCTGAGTATCATCCCACATTTTAGCCCAAAGTGTTGCCACGCTGGCCTCCACCGAAGAAGGATAAAGAATAGGTGCGCAACGGAACACCGGGTCCATGATATGGCAGGCCATATCTCCCAGGGAACCTGTACCGAAAGCCCACCAGCCTCTCCAGTTGAAAGGAAGATAATCGGGCTGATAATCAATTTTTTTAGCAGGCCCGAGCCAGAGATCCCAGTTCAGTTCTTTGGGGATCTCGTGACTGCCACTTGGAGTAGGCAATCCCTGTGGCCATACCGGGCGGTTGGTCCAGCAATCGATCTTTTCGATCTCTCCTATCAGGCCGGCATCGATCAGCTCTTTGGTACGACGTACCCCATCTCCCGAACCACCCTGGTTGCCCATCTGGGTTACTACCTTATATTTCTTAGCCGCCTCAGTGAGCACACGGGCTTCATAGATATCATGCGCCAGGGGCTTCTGTACATATACGTGTTTTCCAAGTTGCATGGCAGGCAATGCTGCTACTGCATGGATATTGTCAGGAGTGGAAACAGAAACTGCGTCGATATTCTTTCCCTCTTTATCCAGCATCTCCCTGAAATCTTTATAGATCTTGGCTTTAGGGAAACGTTTCACTGAAGCAGTGATCTGGCGATCGTCCACATCCGCAAAACAAACAATATTGGCCTTTGGGCTTTTAGCAAATTCAGCCAGGTCAGATTCTCCTTTTCCTCCTGCTCCGATACCGGCGATATTCAGTTTATCACTGGGCGCCAGGAATCCTTTGCCAAGTACGTGACGGGGTACGATAGTGAAACTGGCAGCAGCCAGTGATGCATCCCTCAGGAACTGGCGACGTTCATATTTCTTCTTCTTATTAGCGTTCTGCATGTTGGGTCTTATTTTCGTGTATAGTTGATTGTTAGTTTATGAATATTTCACGCATTCCTTGAGTTCCTTCTCGGTATAGGCCAGATTATACTGTTTGAGTACATCCTCAGGTACTCCGTTCCACTGGTTAGGCTGGTTTCCCATATAACCCACGTCTTTCACTCCCATTTCGGAAGTATAGAAGCCGGTAGCCGTAAGGTCACGCATGAGACTGAAAAATGCAACACCCTGGGCCAGGTCCGGTTTTGCTTTCTTGGGGTATGCGATCTGATCCACCAGCTGGATCTGTTGCTCTGCAGTGCAGTCTTTAAACGCTTTCTCAAAAGTTTTCAAAGACCATACATCCAGCCAACGGAGGCCTCCACGCATAGGCACCTGGTAATCTGGCATATCTTTTACAATGAACTCAATGAAATCGGGCACCTTGGCTTCTGTTGCACTACCGCTGACCTCATCTTTAGGAATGATGATATCTGCAAGCACCGCAATGGTTGCCATTTCATGTTCAGTGAAAAATGTTTTTGAAGTGACCTGTTTATAATGTTCCACTTCAGCAGCATAACGGTCAGGACCTTCGGCCTTGGGGCCTTCAGTCTTGGGAACTTCAACCTCAGCTTTCTTATCTGCCGTTTTACAGGCGTCAAGCAAAAGGCTGGCTGACACTGTGCCCACTGCGAGCGCTTTAAGGGATTGTCTTCTGTCCATAATTCAATTAATTAAAAATTGAGAAGTAAGAATTGAAAATTTTTACTTTTTAATTCTATAACTCCTTCCTCTTCATACTGTCAATAATATATTCCGATGCCCTCATAGACAATGCCATGATGGTCCAGGTGATATTCTTATCAGCCTGCGAAGTGAATGCCGCACCATCAACAACAAACAGGTTCTTGCAATCATGCCCCTGGTTCCATTTGTTCAGTGCTGAGGTTTTAGGATCACTGCCCATCCTCGCGGTACCTGCTTCGTGGATGATCTTACCGGGAGAGTCGAGGCCATAACTATTCTCAGGACCATCATCGCCCCAGGTGATCACTGCGCCCATGTTATGCATGATCTCTCTGAAAGTTTCCTTCATGTGCTTGGCCTGCTTTACCTCATAATCGCTCCATTTCACATTGAAGCGCAATACAGGGATGCCGTATTTGTCCACTACTTTAGGATCGATCTCACAGAAGTTATCGAAAGTGGCCACAGCTTCTCCCCTTCCTGCCATGCCCACACCGGCACCATAGAAGAATCGAACATCTTCTTTTAATGATTTACCGTAACCTCCGGCTTCTTTTTGTTTTCCGTTCACCGGGTATTTGCCGTTCATGCCTTCCATGCCCATGCCGAAGCCATAGGCTGGCTGACCCATTCCTCCCCAATATTCAATATGGTATCCCCTTGGGAAATCAAGTTTCTTATTTTCTCCAAACCAGGGTGTGTACACGTGCATACCGCCTACCCCATCTTCATTATATCTTTTTCTTCCAAACAGTTGAGGAAGCACACCACCCATAGCCGCGCCTGTAGAATCGTGCAGGTAGTGACCTACCACATTGCTCGAATTGCATATGCCGTTGGGATGACGCTTTGATTTTGAATTGAGCATGAGCCTGGAAGATTCGCAGGCACTGGCAGCAAGGATCACTGTTCTGCCCTGCACCTGGTATTCCATCATGTCATCTTTATTCACATAAGAAATACCTGTTGCCAGTCCATTATCATCTGTCAATACTTCCCTGGCCATGGCCATGGGGACCACATCTACATTACCCGTTGCGATCGCTGGTTTCACCAATACAGAGGAAGATGAGAAATCAGCATATACCTGGCAACCCCTTGAACACTGCGAACAATAGAAACACTGCCCGCGATCTTCATTTATTTTTTGGGTGAGAATAGATAAACGGGATGGGATCACCGGAACGCCGGATTTTTTTCCCGCGTTCTTGATCATCAGTTCATGCAGCCTCGGACGAGGTGGAGGAAGGAAGATCCCATCCGGATCGTTCTCCAACCCTTCATTGGTTCCGAAAACGCCAATCAGTTTATCGATCCTGTCGTAAAACGGTTTGATATCTTCATATCCAATTGGCCAGTCTTCGCCTAAGCCATCAATACTTTTTCTTTTGAAATCTTTGGGTCCGAAACGGAGTGAGATCCTGCCCCAATGATTGGTCCGCCCACCGATCATGCGCGACCTGAACCAGTCCCAGTTTGTTCCGGCAGCCTTGGTATAAGGTTCACCTTCGATCTCCCATCCGCCATAACTGGCATCGAAATCGCCAAATGGCCTGAATTTACTGCTGGCCCCGCGACGTGGCGATTCCCAGGGATTTTTGAGTTGGGTGACATTTTTTGCTGGATCGTACATGGGCCCTGCCTCCAATAAACAAACCTTCAGCCCTGCTTTGGATAATATATAGGCGGCCATTCCGCCCCCGGCACCCGAACCTACAATAACCGCATCGTACATTTTCGGCTGCTTTTTCACCTGGAATTCCGGCATAGTATCTATCGTGATTTTGAATGATGATGAAGAGGGGTCAAATTAATGAAAAATAGAATCACAGAGACGCAGAGGACAAACTTTTTGATTGACGCAGAGACACGGGGAAAACACAGAGACACGGAGAGGAACACGGAGACACGGAGAGGAACACAGAGACACTGAGAGGAACACAGAGACACGGAGGGGTCTCTGCGTCTCTGTGTACCCCTCCGTGTCTCCGTGTAAATTTTTTTTGGTGAACTAAAAAACTAGTTTATCTTCGACTAAATTTTTAGTTCATGAAGTCATTAACCAAAGCAGAGGAGCAGGTAATGCAGGCGGTCTGGAGCCTGGAAAACGGAGGCCAGCTCAAAGAGGTAGTTGATGCTATGCCGGATCCCAAGCCCCACCACAATACGGTGGCCACACTGTTGAAGATCCTTGCCGAAAAAAAATACGTTGGAGTCAGGAACATAGGCAGATTTCACCACTATTATCCAAAAGTGGAAAGGGATGAATTCACCAATATGGCTTTGTCGGGACTTACCCAGGGATATTTTGAAGGTTCTTACCAGGATGTGGTTTCATTCCTGGTGGATAAGAAGAAGATCTCCGTGCAGGACCTGGAATTATTACTCAAACAAATTAAAACCGGAAAAAAATGATCGCCCTGTTTTACTATATCATCAAGGTCATCGTCTGTTCAGGAATTCTATATGGTTATTACCATTTTGCATTGAGAAACAGGGTATTCCATGAATGGAACAGGTTCTACCTGTTGACGGCCGTCCCTTTTTCCATCCTTTTGCCTATACTGGATATCAATATCATGGCACCTGCCGACAGTGACAGCAAGATCATCACTGCCCTGCAGATCGTAGCCGGTGCAGATGAATATATATTGGCCGCAAACAACAGTTCTGCGATCAACTGGTCCACCGAACTGATTACGATGCTGGCCTATATGTCCATTTCCCTGGTATTTGCAGGCATATTCACCGCCGCCATTTTCAGGATCATGAAAATGGTCAGGAGATATAAACCCGTACTGTTGGAGAATTTCTTTTTCATCAATACTACCGAGCCCGGCACCCCTTTCAGTTTCTTCAAATACCTTTTTTGGAATGAAGAGATCTCCCTGGAAGGAGAAAACGGGAAGAGGATCCTTGAACATGAGTTAGTGCATATCAGGGAGAAACACAGCTGGGATAAGATCTTCATACATATTATCCTGGTCTTTTTCTGGATCAATCCATTCTTCTGGCTTATCCGGCAGGAAATGACCATGATCCATGAATTCATTGCAGACCGCAGGTCAGTTGGCAGAGGAGATGTAAATGCTTTTGCAAAACTGATCCTGGAAGCATCATTCCCCAGCCATGCCGGGATTCTCACCAGTTCATTTTTTCAATCATCCATAAAACGCAGACTAGCTATGATAACGAAAACCACAAATCCGAGACTTATGTATTTAAGCAGATTAATGATGATCCCCTTACTATTCTTACTGGTATTCACATTTGCCGTAAAAGCAAAAACATTAATTACAAAAGATGAAGCTCCGGTTGTACATCTTGACCAGAAATACTATGTGGTCATAGACGCGGGGCATGGTGGCGACGACAATGGCGCTATCTCAGGTTCTCTGAAAGAAAAAGATGTAAATCTTCAACTGGCCCGCATGGTTAAGGAACTCAACAAAAACCCGTCGCTGGAACTGGTTCTTACCAGGGGTGATGATAAGTCAACTGCACTTCCCGACAGGGTCAAATTTGCTGAAGAAAAAAATGCCCAGCTATTTCTGTCCATACATGTTGCCTCCGCTCCGTCCGCCACTGAAAAAGGCATCACCGCATTCATATCCAAAACTGACCTCTCCCGTTATGATCAGAACGTGAGATTTGCCAGCCTCCTGCTGAACAATCTTTCTACCATCTATAATGTTGACAAGAGCATCAAACAACGCGAGAACTCAGGCATATGGGTGCTGGACAAGAATGTTTGCCCCGCCGTTATCCTGGAATGCGGTTATCTCAGTAATACTGACGACAGGAACTATATCAGTTCGAAGGCCAACCAGGAAAAAATCGCCAGGCAGATCCTTAAATCCATTGAAGACTATTTCTCTAAGACCGTTCTGATTCAACCTGCCACTCCCGCAGTGCAGTTAGTCAAAATTTCAGCGAATGATACGGTGCCGAAATCAAAGGCGCAAACTGCTAAAAATCCGTCTGCCAATGGGAATACCGAAGTGGTGGTGCAGGGATATGGGTCAAATAAAAACACCAACAGCAATAATGAAGTAGTAGTGCAGGGATATGGGTCAAATAAAAACACCAACAGCAATAATGAGGTAGTGGTGCAGGGTTACCCTTCGAAAAAGAATGATGAAGCGGGCGTCAGGTATTTCGTTGATGGCAAAGAAGTAAACTCAGCCGTGGCCAATTCCATCAATACTGACAATATCGCATCTGTTAATGTGAACAAAAGCAATTCCACAACCGGCACCATCAACATCACTACAAAATCAAATACAACCACAGCCACTACGATAACTGTACAGGGTTTGAAGAAAGGTTCACCACCCCCACTCTATATGTTAGAAGGCAAAGAGATCAGTGAGGAGGAAATGAAACTGATCGATCCTGAAAAAATAGAATCGATCAGTGTGCTGAAAGATAAATCAGCGGAAACACTCTACGGTGATAAAGGAAAGAATGGCGTTATTGTGATCACGCTGAAAAAGCGATCATGACAGGGCGGACTTCACGAAATCTGTGACCAGGTAAGCGATGAGCTTACCTGTTTGCTCATCTTCCCTGCCATCATCCAGTTTTGTAGCTCCTTCTGAAATATGCAGGTAAGCGATCTTTGGATTGGCGCCCGCAAAAACCATAAACTGCCTGGCATGTATGGAAGTGATACCCGTAGGCGACATGGCACTGCTCAGTATTTCCCGGATGGAATCCAGATCAAGCTCTACGCCGGTATAATCTTCATCAGTAAAACTGAAAGCCTGGGCAATAGCCTGCCTGAAATTGAGTTTTTCAAGAACGAAAATATCTTCAAAACTCACATACTGGATATTGATATTGCTGTAGAGATCGTCCATCATACTCTGTGAGTTATAATTCTCATGGAGTCCTACTATCGCATATTTTTTCAGATAAGATTCTTCCATGGCGTACCTGAATCCATTCCCGCTATGGCGTCCTTCACTGATCCTGAAATCAGCATGGGCATCCACATTCACTGCGTTGATCCTGGGTTTCTCAATCTTCCCGTCTTTGTTCAATCCTTTTGCAGCCCCTTTGATCAGCGGATATGCGTTATTGTGACCACCGCCGATGGCAATGGGTATTTTACCTGCGGATGTGATCAGTTTCACGAGCTCTTCCACTTCACCATCGATGATATTGGAAACAGCATGCCTTAATGCATCTATACGTTCTTCATAACTTTTTGCATTGGCATCTATGAGTTGTTCGATATCGGAAAAATCAAACTGCCCCAGCATGATGATCTCGTCTCCAGTAAGCCTGTCGCAGCTCTGGATATTGACGAATGATTTCAGGAACGGCAACCAGGCAGTATCTGCGCCACCGCGACCATGATTCGCTCTGACGCCAACATCTTCAGGTATCCCGAAAAGTACATAACGGGCAGAGCTTTCTGCCAGCTGGGAAGAGAGGTCCTTCTCATGATCGGGAGTCCGGAGTTTTTCGCCCAGTTTGGTTTCATACCTGCGCAGGTGAGTGATATTCAAAATATCCTGCTTGGTATAGAATCTGAAATGCTTCATACGCTATAATATGGTTCAATATCGTTAAAACCTTCAATTTTTCAGCACATTGTTTATTGGGCTGACCTGCTGTTGCCCGAACGCATAGGGAAGATAAGCGGCCGTCACGCCGGGAGGACAAATATTCAGGAAAGCTTTCTTGCCTACTGCCAGAGAACCCGCCTCAGCCGCGATATCCATGGCAAAAGCACCATTGATAGTAGCCGCATTCAGGGCTTCTTCGGGCAGCATGCGCATGCCAATGCAGGCCATGGATACAACTAAGTTCATATTACCGCTTGGGGATGAACCCGGGTTGAAATCGGTAGCCAGGGCCACAGCTGCACCGGCATCTATGATAGCCCGGGCGGGCTGAAAAGGCATCCGTAGAAAAAAGGCCGCCGTGGGAAGCAGGGTCCCCATGGTGGCGGAAGAAGCCAGTATGTCAATGGTTTCTTTATCCATGGTTTCCAGGTGATCCACCGATAAGGCATTCAGTTTTACTCCGGTCTGAACTCCACCGGAGAGATTCAGCTGGTTGGCATGGATCTTGGGCTTGAGCCCATATCTCATTCCAGCCCTGCAGATCCGTTCAGTTTCTTCGGCGGAAAAAAATCCGTCCTCACAAAAAACATCGATAAAATCCGCCAGCTTTTCAGCGGCGATCACCGGCAGCATTTCCTCTTCGATCAGCTGCAGGTAAGATTCGTGATCCTCACGGTATTGCGGCGGGTAAGTATGGGCACCAAGGAAGGTGGACCTGATGATCATGGAAGAACGGGCTTGCAGTTTCCTGATCACGCGCAGCATTTTCAACTCGCCCTCTACCGTTAACCCATAACCGCTTTTTATTTCAACAGCTGCAGTACCCATGGCCCGGATCTCCTCCAGTCTTTTCCACGCCAGGTTAAAAAGCTGGTCTTCACTCATATCGTTCAGCTTGCGGGCTGAATTGAGAATACCTCCTCCCCTTGCTGCTATCTTTGCATAACTGAGCCCTTTGATCTTGTCAACAAATTCATCCTCCCTGCTGGCTGCAAACACAAGATGAGTATGTGAATCGCACCAGGCTGGCAGTATCATTGATCCACCGGCATTAAACTGTTCCACGCCCTGGGGCATTGATCCGTCAGCCATGGATCCAAATCCGGCAATGATGCCATCTTCCAATAAAAGCCAGGCATTATCCAATGCAGGAAGGGCAGCCAATTGCTTTCCACGAAGTGGAAATGCAGGATCCTGAACTCCGGCCAGGGCAGATATATTATAGATCAACCGGGTCATAACTGATTCCAGACTTGTGAGGCAAATTGTTCAAGGGAAGGGTCCCGGGCACCCATCAGTAGCAGCACTGTTTTGCCGGTGAAATGAGGCCGCAGGGCGGCCACAAGCTGATCCCTGTGCTCCACAAAATGAGCATCCACTCCTTTTTCTTTCAGATCGTTGATGAGGTCGGCCGCGGAAATATCTTTTGTGGTTGTACCACCGGCATAGAATATTTCACTCATCCATATCTCATCACCGGGACGCATAGCCGCACTGATCTCTTCACAAAAATCTTTCCTCAAAAATTTCGTTGGTGCGTAACCGTGAGGTTGGAACCAGGCAATGAGTTTGTCAGCTATGGGCTGGCAGGCCCTGATGGAGGCAGCGCATTTAACGGGGTTATGGGCATAGTCATCGATCAGGATCACACCGTTCTTTTCACCTATCACCTGGTGCCTCCTGTAAATACCTTCGTAATGGGCAATAGCTTCAGCACTTGTTTTAAGATCCACCCCGGTCAATGCAGCTACTGCAGCAGCAGCCAGGGCATTTTCCATATTATGCTTGCCCACCGAATGCAGAACGAAGGGCACTCCATTTACAGAAAAACGGATGGCCAGACCATCCTGTGAAAAATCTGTTGCCACAAAACCTGCCACCTCATCTTTATCATAGATAAAATCATTACCGACATCTGTAGAAAGTGAAGCGGCCAGGGGATGCGCCCTGTTCACCACAAAAAGTTTACTGTTATTCCTGAAAGTAGAGAAGATATCCATCAGCACATCAATCTCTTTATGGTCTTTATCGATGTTCAGCAAGAGCCCGATCTCTGCATGGTACTGCACAATGGAGCCATCACTTTCGTCGGCTTCAATCACCAGCCAGTCTCCTTTCCCCACCTTGGCATTCCCTATCCTGCCCTCTTTGATGATACTGGTCAACCCTGCGCCGCTGATGATACTGGGCTCCAGGCCTGCATGCTGGAGAATATCAAAGATCATGGCACTGGTGGTGCTTTTACCTGACGTGCCTCCCACGGCTATTGTTTTTTTGGAGTCCGAGATCATGGCCAGCAGATCACTGCGTTTGATGATCGGGATGTTGAGGGACTTCGCCTTCTGGACTTCGGGTACGGTATCTTCAACAGCGGTGGATACTACCACCAATTCTGTTTCTGCTGTTATACCAGTCCCATCCTGTGCAAAACATTGAATGCCTTCCTTCTCGAGTTTTTCCCGGATCTCCCCGGCCTCGCCTTTACTGAAATAGCGGTCTGAGCCGGCAACGATCTTTCCAACTCCGTTCAGGTATTGAGCCAAAGCACTCATTCCCGTGCCGGCCACTCCTATGAAAAAAACATGTTTAAAATCATGCAGTGTTCTGAGCATACGGCAAGATAAACTTCTTTAGGACTTCATAACTTGCGTAGTATGGATTTGTATGGAAATCTGGCTCATCAGAAAGCCAAAAATTCCATTTAAATGGACTCCAACTTTACCAAATTCAGGGAGAAACTGGCCGATGTAAGTTTTATGCGACTTACAGGCTGGGTGTTGGAACTGATCGGCCCTTACAAAGGCGTTGGGATCATGATCCTCCTGGCGATGGTATTGGAAACCACTATGAGCCTGGCACTGCCCTGGCCATTGAAGATCATCATAGATAATGTTATCGGGGAACGGCCGCTGCCTACCTGGCTCAACTGGATGGCGGGGGATAATGCTCAACCATCCAGGATCGGTCTGGCCGGATGGGCAGCACTTGCCATGATCGTGTTTACGGCCATTGGAGGGCTTGCGGGTTATATGATCTCATATCTCACCGAAAACATTGCCCAGCATATTGCGCTTGACCTTAGAAAGAAAATATACCATCATCTGCAGCGTCTTTCATTTTCTTATTACGACACACACCAGGTGGGAAAACTGATCAGTACCATCACCACCGATGTGAACACCATCCAGGATTTTGCCACGGTTACTTTGCTCAGCGTGATCATCGATATGCTGACTATCGTGGGTATGGTGTTCGTCATGTTCTCACTGAATTGGGATTTCTCACTTATTGTGGTAAGCATCGTGCCGTTCCTGTTCGTGTTCCTGCTGCGGTTCAGAAAAACCGTGAAGCGAGTTACTCACGAAGTAAGACTTGACCAGAGTGAGATGATGGTGATCATACAACAGGGATTGGAATCCATCCGCGCAGTCAATGCTTTTGGAAGGCAGGACCTGGAAGAAGAGAAACTGAACAGGATCGGGAAACAGATCGTGGATGATTCACTACGGGCCCGCAAGATGAAATCGATGATCAGTCCCCTGATCACCCTGGTGGTAGCCATCTGTACGGCCTTTGTACTTTGGCGTGGTGCAACACTGGTATTATCGGATGTGATGACCATTGGTACACTCACGGTATTCATTTCTTACCTGGGCAAGTTTTTCAACCCGGTCAAAGACCTGGCTAAAATGACAGGCAATATTGCCCAGGCCACTGTTGCCGCAGAGCGGATCAATCATCTGCTTAGCTGTACTGATTTTATCCCCGAGGTTCAGAATGCCATTGAACCATCAGGTATTCAGGGAAAAATAAAATTCGATCATGTAAGTTTCTCCTATCGCCAGGGAATTCCTGTTTTAAAAGATGTCAGCTTTGAGATCGGGCAAGGGCAGCATATCGGGATTTGCGGACCTACCGGCGGGGGCAAATCCACCATGGCCAGTCTGATCCCGCGTTTCTATGACCCCGATATCGGAAGGATTTTTTTGGATGATATCAACATCAACAGCTTTACCCTTAATGGCCTGAGA
>DATGXN010000281.1:0-5920 GCA_035298945.1 Chitinophagaceae bacterium
GGGAGGCTCAGGAACAAGAATGGGGCATGAGACACCGAAGCAGTTCCTGCCGGTCAATGGCGAGCCCGTGCTTGTTCATACGGTCAGGGCATTCAGGGATGCATTCCAGGATGCACAGATCATTGTAGTTCTTCCCGCAGCCCATATGGAACGTGGCATGCAGATCATCCATGATCATTTCACCGGGCTGGATATCAAGTTTGCTGAAGGTGGAAAAACCCGGTTTGATTCAGTCAAGAATGGGATCAGCCTTGCCGGTGATCATGCGGTCATTTTTGTCCACGATGCGGTAAGATGCCTGGTTTCACCCGCGCTTATCCGTGCATGTTATGAACAGGCATTGGCTAAAGGTTCTGCAATCCCCGTGGTTCAGTTGAAAGACAGTATCAGGAAGATCGTACCGGGAGGATCTATGGTGATGAACAGGGAGGAGCTCAGGGCTGTTCAGACTCCGCAGACATTCAGGTCGGACATACTGAAACAAGCTTTTGCACTCCCGTACCAGGAATCTTTTACCGATGAAGCCACCGTGGTTGAACAGGCAGGAGGGCGGGTGGAACTGATTGCCGGGGAAGAAACCAATATCAAGATCACCTATCCTTCAGATCTCCTACTGGCTGAACAGTTCTTCAAAACCAAGGGTAAGTAAGGCTTGTTACCTGCCACCTGCAACCTAACAGGGAATCACTTTACTTTTTGATCCACTTGTAGGGCCAGGGGAGGTGGTTCCATTTCAGGAAGTAATAAGGTTGATTGATGGCACCAAATCCCTGGTAAAAATCTGCAACACCGGGCATGTCGGAGCCTTCAAAATCAAGTATGATTTTTTGTCCTGCAAATTCACGGATCAGTCCGTCAACCAGAAAATGATTGGCCTGGTTTTTCTTGCCTGCTTCAGTTACAGAAGACATGATAAAATATATTCTCCTGCCATCATAAAAACATACTGAAGAGGCCAGGAGTTCATCATCTTTCAACACTTCACGCAGTAAAAAATGAGTGGGCTCGCGTAGAGCCAATTCGGTGAGGACATCGTAGTCTGATCTTTTTACAGACCTGATGCGGTTGCCATATAACTCATAGTTCAGCCTAATGTTTTCTTTAAATGAATTGCCTGCTATGTAGCGGAGGCCTGCGTTGCCAGCACGTTTCAGGTTCTTTATATGTGGGGTTGAGAAGCCGGATGCCAGGGTATCGTAAGAACTGTTTAAGGAAAGAATAAAGTTCTGGCGGGCATCCATCGAATGGTTCGGATTGTTATAATTCAGATGGATCTCTGCAAACCGGTATTTTGTTTTTGCTGCTGTGATGAACTGGCCGACGGTATTTTCATCTGCCTTACCGAAAACGCCCAACTGCTGCAAAAACGGGGGCTGGTATAAATAGCTGATGCCGTATTTTTTCCTGGAGGTGAGTGGCATTACTGCCTCGTAATGATTGAGTACCAGGGCACTCCAGTTTGGCGATAGCAGGTCCAGGAATCCAGTACGGGCGTAGATCAGACCGTTTGATGATCTTTCTATCAATTCATTCCAAAAACCATCATCGATCTGTTCTCTCGTTCTGAATTCGATCATCGGCTGAATTGTTGAGCGAGCTGTTTGAGAGAAAGATCCTGGATATTAATGCTGAAACTCATCCGTTGGAAAAAGTTGTTTCCGGGCGTGGATTTGAAATAGTCGCTGTACACTCCACTATATACCAATGGGAAATAAAAATTCAGGAGGTTGTTCAACAGAGACACTTGTATACCTCCATCGTAAAGGAATTTAGCCTGATCTGAATCGTTCTTCCATACATCACTGTATGTGCCGGCATCCAGGAAGAGCTTTAAGGGAATCTTAATAGGTAATACACTTAAAGGATTGAAACGATCGGGAACATCCATGGTAAGATTAACGGCAGATAACCAATCATCTGTTTTGCCCACTTTGTTGGCTAACAGGTCCGTTCTTACTTTGAAGGCACCGTCGCGGATCATGATCTGTTGGCTGGCAAATCCTTCGGTATCAAATCGACCTATATATGGATTACTGTAGGTGTAATCTTCATAACCTTTGGGGCCCGACATATTCAAATGAAATCTTTCTGTTTCGAAAGAAGCTGCGGCATCCTTATCCCCTTTATAGAAGAACTTGCCGGCATAGAACCTCATATTCACGCCCCCTTTCTTTCGGAAGTTGAAGAAATAATTATAAGTGAAGTTGAGTTTATAAAAGTCCTTATGGCTCTCGGTTAGCAGATCCACTTTCCAGGGGTATAGCTTTCTGAAGTTTTCGATCAGGAATCTTGTCTGGAAAACCGAATACCTCGCTTTTTTCTCAGTGATGATAGTTGCGTTATTATCATCGGAACTGAAGTTAAGCTGGTCTTCACCGATGCCAACAAATTTGAATTGAAGCATTTTTGTAAACGTGCTTCTTTCATATCGTTCCTTGAATACCAATTTCAGTGAAGGAGCGATCTTGCCGTATGCGAGACTGTATAGGTTATCCGCGGAATCACGATAGTTTTTCTGGTTCATCATTTGGCCCAGCACAGCCACTTCGATATTGCTGAAATACTGGTCGGGGTACCATTGATAACCTACTCTTCCCCAGCCGTTGAATTTTCCGCTTTTGATCCCATAAAACGGCGCCAGGGCAAAGTTAAGCCTGGGCAGGGGCAGGGAATAATTATGGATCGCGATACCTGGCATGATACCGTTGAACGTGTTGTACGCCACAACCGGAGTCAGGAAAATAGGTTTATATTCAAAAGTCTTCTCGAGACGATAAAGAGCAACCACTTTATAAGGCCTGTATTGTGGCGGTGGTATATTTCCTTTTTTGTCTATCAGGGCAAATGTGGAATCCAGATTTTTGCCAGACGATGCAGCAATGGTTTTTTGGAAATCATATCTGTCCGGATGTTTGAATTTCCAATCAGCATAGTATTCATGCATGGCCTTATCGAAAGATTCCCGGCCAAGGTCCCGCTCCAGTTTTCTCATCCAGAGGGAAGATTTGGTATAAGCAATATGGCCATAGTTGCTTGCAGTCAGGCTGTCGGATGGGGTAGACATGGGCTGGTCTTTGTTGATTGCCACCTGGGTCTTTAGCAGGAGTTCAGGAAGCCTCGGATCACTGAACAGGCTGAGTAAACCAGCTTTTCTTTTGCCAGCCGGATACATCAATTCTTCATAGCGTTTCTCATAAAAGCTATTCATCCCTTCATCCATCCAGGGAGATTTTCTTTCATTGGTTGCCAGCGCTCCGTAAAACCAGTTATGCCCGATCTCGTGAAAGATGGTAAGGTCAAGTTCTTTGGGATCTGAAATACCGGTAAGGATGGTAATGGTGGGATATTCCATGCCGCCATTGAATCCCTGATCGCCATCTACTACTGTAGCATAACTGTATGGGTAATCACCAAGCCATGACGACTGATACCTGATCGCATTTCTCAGGTAGGCCATGGCGTGTTCCCAGGTATCCATCTTGCTCAAATGGAAGTAGACCTGCAGGTTCACTGTTTTTCCTGAAGGAAGATGTATCGAATCTGTTTGCAGTGTGAAACTGGTATCAGCAAACCAGGCATAGTCATGAATGTTGTTCTGCTTGTAAGTGAGGGTTTTCACGGGAGCCTTGGTCCAGTCAAAAGGTTTGGCAACCGCAGTTTTTGACTTTTGACTTTTGACTTTTGACTTCCTGACCGGAGTTGGAATAAATAGCGCTTCTTCCGGTTTCGTTTGTGGTTCACCGGTAGCGGCAATGGTGAATTTCACGGGTGCTGTAATGCTTACTTCATAGTCGCCGAACTCAGCATAGAATTCGCCCTGGTCCAGGTAGGGCATAGGATGCCATCCGTTCTTGTCGTACACCGCTGGTTTTGGATACCATTGGGTGACCTGGTAGGTTTTCCCGTTATAACCCCCTCTTGAAAAATTGAAGGGCAACTGAACGTGGAAAGGTGTTGTGATATTTACAGTTCCTCCCGGAGCTAAGGGCTCGTCGAGTATGACCTTGATGATATCGATATGCTCAGGATGATCTTCTGTTTTTAATACCTGTTCATCCACCCTGAAATCAAGCCTGTTGATATAGCCTCTTTTTTCTTTATCTGCGAAGTAGAATTCAGTGTTTCCATTTTCGAGCATCTGGTCTGAAAATGCAGTTTTATCGTTCTTATATGCATTTGGCCATACATGGAACCAGATAAAGTGGAGGGTATCGGGTGAGTTATTGGTGTAACGGATCCTTGCAAATGCATCCAGGCTGTTGTCGTTTGGATTCAATTTGACAGACATCTTATAATCGACTTTCTGTTGCCAGTATTCCTGGGCCTGTATTTGCAGGGCGATAAAGCTGAATATGAGTAGAAGTGTTTTTTTCAAAGGATCAATTTTTACAGTCATTTTCCCTTTCCCGTGATCAATATCCGTAAGGTATGTATGAGTATCTTAAAATCGAGTGCCAGTGAGATATTTTCTATATATACGAGGTCATACTTCATCCGCTCAGCCATTTGGGTGATATTCTCGGCATAACCGAATTTTACCATGCCCCAACTGGTGAGTCCCGGTTTGGCTTTCAGCAGGTGGATATAATGCGGATGCAGGTCAATGATCTGGTCTATATAGTACTTTCTTTCAGGCCTTGGCCCCACCAGGCTCATCTCGCCTTTGAGTATGTTCCAGAACTGCGGCAGTTCATCTATCCTCCATTTCCGCATCAGTTTTCCCCAGCCTGTGATCCTGGGATCGGATGCTGAAGATAATTTGGGGCCGTCTGCTTCAGCATGATTGATCATGGATCTGAACTTATAGATGGTAAAAGGCTTTCCTTTATAGCCTATGCGCTGCTGGGAATAGATAACAGGCCCGGGTGAGGAAAGTTTAACGCGGATGGCTGCGTAGATGATCAGTGGTGACAATATGATCGACCCCGCCAGTGCTACAACAATGTCGATGGCTCTTTTAATATTCTGCTGCCAGCGCGGCATCAGCGCGGTATTGATGTCGATCAAGGCTGGCCCAAGCACGTTGTTGGTTTTGACGGAGCCTGCGAGAATATCGATGGTATCCGGCGCCAATTTTACATCCACATCGTACCTGCTCAAGGTATTTAAGACAGATTCTACCTGTTGGCCATGTGGTTTTTCCAGTGCAACGATCACCTGGTCCACGTGATTTTCTTTCAGGAAGGCATCGATCTTATCCAGGTTTCCCAGGTAAGGAAGATAGGTCTGCAGTCCGTTCGGATGGTCGTCCGGAGTGAAGTATCCCGAGAACCGATATCCGAGCCAGCGACTGTTTTTCTGCAGTTCCTGGATGAGTTTTTGAGAAGTGGACTCGTTTCCGATGAGTAAGGTCTGGAACCAGACATCGCCACGGAGTACCTGCGATTTGGTTTTGCCCAGAAGAATTGCACGGCCGCTTACCTGCAGTACCAGGTTCAACACCCAGAGCAGGAAAAATGCTTTGTAGTAGTAAGATATTTCCGCTATCCCATCGTCGAGTATAAAAAGGAAGAATAAGACAGTTGTTCCAAGCAGGGTGGCGAAAAAACTCGTGATCAGTTCATTCAGCCTGGATTTCCTATACAGTGATTCGTAGGATCCCAGCAATGCATAAAGGAATAGCCAGCCTAATGGAATGAGGAGAATGCCCAGCCAGAATTTTGGATCTGTGAAAACGGCCTGGGAAAGTTGAGCGGGTTCGCCAAGGATATTTTTTCGAGCTATGAAGAACAAGGCCCAGGCCAGTGATGACGTAAGGAAATCACTGATCATATACCATGCAATGGATATCCTGTTTTGGGACCTCATAGATTGGGTTGGCTGGAAGCGATCTTTTTCAGGATCTCATGGGCCACTTCCATGGCGATATAACCGTCGATCTCGTTGACAGGAGGACGTTTATCCTGCACAATAGAATCCC
>DATGXN010000282.1:0-12501 GCA_035298945.1 Chitinophagaceae bacterium
CTCTCCTGCCATTGCATGGTATCTAAGCAGGCCACTGGTATTACAGAAGATCAGCCTCAACGGCGTACAGATCATTTTTCTCCGCAAACTGGCACGCAAAACATGGGCGTATTTTGAACAATTTGTAACTCAGAAAGACAATTGGCTTCCACCCGATAACTACCAGGAACATCCTGTTGAAAGAGTCGCACACAGAACCTCTCCAACCAATATCGGGCTTTCACTGATGGCCAACCTGGCTGCTGTAGATTTTGGATATATCACCATTGGACAATTCATTGAACGCACCACCAATACGTTCAATACCCTGCAGCAGATGGAAAGAAATAAAGGCCATTTCTATAACTGGTACGATACCATCACACTCAATCCTTTACCGCCACATTATATATCAACAGTTGATAGTGGAAACCTTGCAGGACAGCTTTTGACCCTTCGCCAGGGAATCTTAGCCATGCCTGACCAGCCCATCCTCGGCATGCAATTATTCAAAGGCATCAACGATACTGTCCAGATCTTAAGATCAGAAATAAAAAGCAAAAATAATATCCGCGCGATCCAACAGACGCTGAACACCATCTTAACCCTGGAGCCTTTTACGCTGCGCGCTGTTTCCAGCCACATTTCACAACTAATGATCGATGTGGAAAATTTACTTGCAGAAGATAACCAGGGCCAGGATCAGCAATCTCCATGGCAAAATGCACTTCGGTCTCAATGCCAGCACGTCCAGAATGAACTGGCGCTGGTGACACCATGGTTAGCACAGGGTCCTGTTCCGGAAAAATTTTCCGGACTGTTGGAGATGGATAAGGTTCCTGACCTGGTAGAGCTTTCTACGCTGGATACAAAGTTATCTGCGGAATTGAACAGACTGGGCGAAAATGGTTTGAGCAGTGAAGAACAGCTTTGGTTACAAGAGTTTTCAACTGACGTTGAATACGGCTGTGAGGTAGCTAAAAAAAGGATCTCCATATTAGACGAATTGAACAGGATCTGCAGCGAACTGGCCGACATGGAATATGATTTTCTGTACGATAGCACTCAGCATTTATTAACTATAGGTTACAATGCAGAAGAACACCGCAGGGATGCCAGCTACTACGACCTGCTGGCTTCAGAAGCCAGGCTCAGTACGTTTGTAGGGATATCTCAAGGCAAACTTCCCCAGGAAAGCTGGTTTGCATTAGGCAGGCAGTTGACCAATGCCGGAGGTGATTCAGTATTGCTTTCATGGAGTGGCTCAATGTTCGAATATCTCATGCCGCTATTGTACATGCCCACTTACGATAACACCTTACTGGACCAGACGTACAAGGTGATGGTCCAGCGTCAGATCGAATATGGACGTCAACTGGGTGTACCCTGGGGCATTTCAGAATCAGGATACAACCTGGTGGACACCAGCCTCAACCTGCAATATCGCGCCTTCGGTGTTCCCGAGCTTGGGCTCAAACGCGGATTGAGTGAAGATCTGGTAATCGCACCCTATGCCACCATGATGGCATTGATGGTGGATCCTGAAGAGGCTTACAAAAACCTGCAACAACTTTCCGATGGCGAATTTGAAGGGCGGTTCGGGTATTACGAAGCCATAGACTATACGCCGTCCAGGGTTCCGAGAGGACAGAACAATGTACCCATTCGTTCATTCATGGCGCACCACCAGGGGATGAGTTTATTATCACTTGCTTATATTCTGCTGGACAGGCCAATGCAGAAAAGATTCGAGAATGAACCACAATTCCAGGCCACGTTGCTGTTATTGCAGGAAAGAATTCCGAAAGCCACTAAGTTCTTCTCACCACCGCCAGATGTTGCAGACATCAACATAGAATCCGGTGAAACCGAGATGCGTATCATCAAAAATCCTGATACTGTTATTCCTGAAGTTCAGTTGTTGTCCAACGGTAATTATCATGTAATGATCACCAACGCAGGTGGCGGATACAGTCGCTGGAAAAATATTGCTGTTACAAGATGGAGAGAAGATGTCACCTGCGATAACTGGGGCAATTTCTGTTTTATCAGAGACCTTGAAAAAGGCAATTTCTGGTCTACTGCGCATCAGCCTTCGGTAAAGCAGGCATCGAATTACCAGGCGGTCTTTTCACAGGGCCGTGCTGAATTCCGGCGTGAGGATAATGATATTGAAACACATACAGAAATTGCGGTTTCACCGGAGGATGATGTTGAGATCAGGAGGATACATATCACCAACCGTTCAAGAAAACGGAGATCAATTGAACTGACCAGTTATGCGGAAGTGGTACTTACTTCGCCTATAGCAGATGTACTGCATCCGGCATTCAGTAATCTTTTTGTACAGACCGATATCATCCCCAAGAAAAATGCGATCATTTGTACACGCAGGCCCAGATCGTCTGACGAGCGGCCACCCTGGATGTTTCACCTGATGAAATCAAATGCAGATGATGTACAAATGGTAAGCTATGAAACTGACCGGATGAAATTCATTGGGCGTGGTAATACTATTGTTAATCCTCTGGCCATGACTCAGGAGGCCCCGCTTTCAGGAACTGAAGGTGCCGTATTGGATCCTGTGGTAAGCATACAATACAGGTTGTTCATCAATCCGCTGGAGACCATCACTGTTGACATCGTTTATGGCATTGGAGATTCACGTGAGATCAGTGAGCTGCTGATTGAGAAATACCAGGATCCTTCATTTATTGAACGTGCTTTTGAGTTATCCTGGACACATAGCCAGATGGTGCTCAGGCAGATCAACGCTACAGAATCAGATGCACAGTTATATTCCAGGATGGCTGGATCAGTGATCTACCCCAACAACTCTCTGAGGGCTGATCCGGGACTGATCATGAAAAATAATAAAGGTCAATCCGGACTATGGAGTTACTCGATATCTGGAGACTTTCCCATCGTGCTGTTGCAGATCTCTGACCTGGAAAATATCGGCATAGTAAAACAGCTGGTACAGGCACATGCATACTGGAGACTGAAGGGCCTGATCGTAGACCTTGTGATTTGGAATGAAGATTACGGTGGTTACAGGCAAGTATTGCAGAGTCAGCTTTTAGGATTAATCAGTGCAGGACAGGACATAGAAGCCACAGAGAAACCAGGCGGGATCTTTGTTAGAATAACTGAACAGATCGCTCCGGAAGATCGCATCCTGATCCAGTCAGTTGCACGGATGGTTCTATCAGATTCAAAAGGCAGCCTGATCAGCCAGATCAGTAAACGTCCTGCTCTTAAAACACCTATTCCCCACCTGATAGCCAAAGAAATACAAGTGACATATGCATCCAGGCTTTTACCCGTACAGGGGCTTGATCATTATAATGGCCTTGGTGGTTTTTCAGCGGATGGAAAAGAATATATCATCAATACAGATCACAATAATTTAACTCCACTCCCATGGGTCAATGTGATAGCCAATCCAAAGTTTGGGACTGTGATCTCTGAAAGTGGGCAGGCATATACATGGGTGGAGAATGCCCACGAGTTCCGCCTGACGCCATGGAACAATGATGCAGTCAGTGATGCGTCAGGTGAAATTTTCTATATCCGTGATGAAGAAAGCGGCAAGTATTGGTCTCCTGCATTCCTGCCCTGCAAGGGAAGATCTGGCTATATTACCAGGCACGGATTTGGATATAGCAGGTTTGAACATATTGAAGAAGGCATAGGTACCGATCTGCTGGTTTATGTAGATACAGAGGCCACTGTGAAATTCACTGTGATCAGGATCCGAAATCATTCAGCACAAAAAAGACGCATCTCTGTCACCGGGTATGTAGAATGGGTGTTGGGCGATATCCGGTCAAAATCATCCATGCACATCATCACAGAAACCGACCCATTAACCGGTGCCTTATTGGCAAGAAATCAATACAATAAAGAATTCAACAACAGGATCTGCTTTTTCGATGTCAGCGAATCGGCAAGAACATTCAGTTTCGACCGAACCGAATTCATTGGAAGAAACGGTTCTTTACAGCGCCCAGATGCCATGGGAAGAGTAAGACTTTCGGGAAAATCAGGTGCAGCCCTTGATCCATGCGGAGCCATACAAGCGTATATCGATCTGGAACCCGATCAGGAACATGAGATCATTTTCTTATTGGGTACCAGCGATAATATGAACGAAGCAACAAGCCTGATTCAGCAATTTGGCAATCCCATTGCAGCTGCCCGCGCATTTGACAGGGTAAATGAGTATTGGCAAAACAGCCTGGGTATTATCCGGCTGGAAACTCCGGACAACAGTTTAAATGTGATGGCCAATGGATGGCTGATGTACCAGACCATGGCCTGCAGGTTCTTTGCACGTTCGGGTTATTACCAATCAGGAGGTGCCTTCGGATTCAGGGATCAGTTGCAGGATGCACTGACCATTATACACACGGCACCGGCCCTGGTACATGACCATATTTTATACTGCGCATCAAGGCAATTCAAAGAAGGCGATGTACAACACTGGTGGCATCCGCCAACCGGAAGAGGTGTAAGAACAAAATGCTCAGATGATTTCCTGTGGTTGCCTTTTGCAACCTGCCGTTACGTCGACTTCACAGGCGATACTTCCATTCTAACCAAAAAAGCAACCTACCTGGAAGGGCGGTTACTAAATGCTGAAGAAGAATCCTACTATGATCTTCCCGGAATATCCAACCTGTCTGAAACACTATTTGAACACTGTAACCGTGCGATAAAGCATGCCATGAAATACGGAGTTCATGGTCTTCCCCTGATCGGTACCGGTGATTGGAATGATGGTATGGACAGGGTGGGAAATCATGGCGCGGGAGAAAGTGTATGGCTGGGATTTTTCCTTTACGAAGTGCTGACCAGGTTCAGCACCCTTGCTGAGAAGGTCAATGAAAATTTGATCGCAGAAAGCTACAGGAAAGAAGCTGAAGTTTTAAGAGAAAACATTGAAAAAAATGCCTGGGACGGGAAATGGTACCGTCGTGCATATTTTGACAATGGCGTTCCACTGGGTTCGGCGGAAAATCAGGAATGCAGTATTGACTCTATTGCACAAAGCTGGTCTGTACTTTCCGGAGCCGGTAATACAGATCGCTCTGTCATGGCCATGAATTCAGCTTATCAACGCCTGGTAAGAAAAGAAAGCGGACTGATCCAGTTGCTTGATCCGCCTTTTGACAAGTCTGACCTGAACCCGGGATATATCAAAGGTTATGTGCCAGGTGTGAGGGAAAATGGTGGGCAATACACGCACGCGGCCATATGGCTGGTTATGGCTTTTGCCAGGTTAAAAAACAAGGAAAAAGTTCAGGAGTTACTGCACATGATCAATCCCGTGAATCACGGCAGCACAGCGGCACAAATTGGTATATACAAAGCTGAGCCTTATGTGGTAGCTGCTGATGTATATTCAGTTGATCAACATATAGGCCGCGCTGGCTGGACCTGGTATACCGGGTCAGCAGGATGGATGTACAGGCTGATGGTGGAATCTGTTGTAGGACTTTACAGGGAAGGAGATACGTTGCGCTTAGATCCATGCATCCCTGATGATTGGGCGCCTTTTACGATCCATTACTTATATAAGAATACAACCTACCATATCCATTTCACCAATACTGCTGTAACACGGGCTTTAAACAGATTGATGGTAGATGGCGCAGAACAACCTTTAAATACCATTAAACTAGTTGACGACGAACAGGAGCATTACTGCGAACTATATATCAATCGAAGTACCTGAGATCAACTTGATATTTCGACGAATGGTATTCGTCTTGGGATCTTGCGGTATTTCCATATCTGGTGCTACCCATCGATTTTACGGTTTTGCTATTCAGGCAGGATCTAATTTGCCAGCATAAATGGGCATTTATGAATATGCAGCATGTAGCAGGATGCAGGATTTTATTCTCAAAAATACCTCTCCTCATGTGCATATTCAGTATGCTGAATTCTTCCTGTAAGAAAGATGCCGTTCAGGTGATTCAAACTAATAATCCGCCTGTCACCGAATCGCCAATGGTAAAAAAAATGATCGCCATTAAAACGGAAAACTGGAAGGTGTATCCATATATCGGTGGACCTGATGAAGATTCGGTATATTTTTCATGGTCCTCTGATCTTGGGCCCTATAAAGTGATAGACAGCGTCGTCATTTTTTCAGCAGACTACATACGATATTATGCTCCACAGGTGCAAATGCTTCCAACTCCTAATATTGCCTATGTCCATCAACCTGGCGGCAGCTTAAATGCGCCCAATAAAATACTGCTTTGGTGGACACAGAAAGTTCCGGGAACCAGGCCCGATGCCGACTTGGCTTATTTCTACTTAAGATTTTAGACCAGCCTTGCGCTTCTTCCAGATATTTATTTTGAACTGCAATTTGTGGTATAACAGCATTTTGCGCCAATCAATGAATAATACGGCCATCAACAGGATCAGATAGATAAGGATGGCAGATATTGATTTCGGTGAAAACGCATCAGAGAAAATGGATTGTGAATTGTCTATTGCATATTTGCCCATGATCACAGCAATGCTGTCACTTACAAACTTTCCTACTATAAAAGCAGGTATGATATAAATCGGTTTTAGTTTTGCAATGCCGGCTGTGATGAATAAGGGCGTTGATGAAATGGGCAACAACGTGTAGGCCAGTGTAAATAACTGGGATCTTAAGCCTGTAGTACTGATCCTTTCACCCAGAAATTTGATATCAGTGATCTTCTCATTATCCAGGATCCTTCCGGCCACATCAGCAATATAGAAACTCAGAATATATCTTCCAATAGCCGAACCCGCCACTCCCAAAAAGATGACGGGCCAGATGGCTAAATTAAAAACTGCCTGGAGAATGATCATCACCGTGAAAGCTGGTGGCAAAGGTAAAGGCGTAATATCTATTATGATGGTAGCAATGAATACAAGTAAATAAGCCCACCACATATCGGATTGATTTTGTTTTAACAGGCAATGGTAAGTTAACGCTTTTGCCGGTCTTCAAACAAGCTCAAAACCTAATCTACCTTTATTTAAAGGTTCAACCCGCGGGCTCTTTAGCCGATGCCGCTTTCTAAATTTGCTTTGTATTTGCATTCAGGAATATTCGCAAACTTTCCCTGTATGAATCACCAATGGGAATCTCAATGTTCCTGATCAGGATCATATTGTTATCTATGGCTTCAACATGATGAAAGGATACGAGGAAAGATTTGTGTACCCGCACAAACATATAGGGCAGCAGAAATGACTCCAGGTTCTTCATGGTCTGAAGGGTCATTATTTTTGATTTGGCTGTATATAACGATACATAATTGCCTTTACCCTCGATATACAAAATATCCTTAACCTGCAGATTGATCATTTTATAATCACTCTTGACCAGGATGAAGTCGTTCCGGTCACAAACAGGCGTTATTTTCGCATTATTTCCCGCTCCGGGCTCTTTGTATTCAATTTCATGGACTGGCTCCAAAGGAGGTACAAAACCATTGAATTCCTGGTTTGTATTCCTGGCTTTTGCATAATTATCCAGGGGGATGGCGCGAATCATATTAAAATGGGGTTGACATGGTGAGATCACTATAGACATTATAAATTTCCCAAAAGTTTAAGCCCATTGGTCGTTTGGCTACAGGATTTAATTACAAATGGAGATTATTTTGTAACCCATGTTATTTTCAATGTAATACTCATTCTATTGCATTGAAAATCAATTAGTATCAACGTATAATAAAATATATAATGTGATACTTGGCTAGGCCTTTCTTTTTAATTCCTTTTTGATGAAGCCGGCGGTATAGCCCACTTTAGCAACTACCTCTTCCATAGGTACCTGCTTCTTGAGCAGCTCCCGCGCATAATTGATCTTTATTGTTTTCATAAACTTGCCGGGAGTGGTATCGAAAGTCTTAAACTGCCGGTTCAGCTGAACCGTATTCGTCTTATAATACTCAGCCAGGCCTTCCACCGTCATGATATTATGGGTTCTGATGGCTTCGGCGATATGGTCGACGGTCAGGGTGGGAGTAGCTTCTTTTTGCGGAATAACCAGTTTGCCCCTTCTTATTTTGTATGCCCTGTATGCTAAACCCGATCCGGCGACCAAAACCACCAATAAGGCCCCAAGGGTAGTCCACTTTATAGTTTGCTCCGTTCTATCTTCCTGGATCTTATTGAAATAAAGGGGCAGAAAACTTTTGACCACATGATAACAATCGATCACATAGAGGCCGGAAATTGACCCGGCATAAACCGTGTCATTATAAAGGGTTAATGCGCCCCGGTTAAATTCGACGCCCTCAATGTAAGGGATCAACTCCTTTTTTAGGTCCGGCATTAGAAACATGCCGTTTTCGGTGGAGATCCATGTATTTCTGAGTGCGTCTACCAATACCATCACCGAAAAAGGAGTTTTTGCAAAATGACTGAGAGTAACCGGATTCAACCCTTCGATCGTGAATACCCCTTCATCAGAGGAAAGATAAACCGTGTTCTTAAAATAATATATGTCGCGGATCCGGGTCTTCAGTTTTAGTAGCTGTTTAACGCTTTGGCCATCAAAAACAAAAACTTCACCGGTTTGGGTACAGAAAAGCAATTGATCACCCACCACTTCCATGTCGTAGTATTCATAACCCTGATGTATGGGCTGCAAATTGAAACTACTGTCCAACCTATTAACCGATTTTGTATTCAGGGAGTATATGTTGTTGCGGTATTCGACAAGTTTCCGGGAATAACCTGCAAAAACATTCACTCCGGAAGCTATTTTTCGAAATTCTGCCGGAGGCAAGAACTCATATAAAGGATCAGCAGAAAGGAAGTACCTGTTCCGGATCTTCCGCAAATACCCGTTTGAATAGCCAGGTTGTCCTGACCTAAGGGTATCATTGATAAATATCCCGGAATAACTACTGATCAGTTTCAGCCCATCTTCCAGGTAAATATCACGGATAGAAACCCCCTCGTAATAATGCCGGTAGTTATTGTTTACTGCATATTCAAATAGTGATCCCCCTGCTGAAATAAATAATCGGTCGCCCAGGTCGGCTTTGGAAGCGTTGGTGATAGATTTCTGGGGAATCAGGTAAGAAATAGGGTCTGCATTGTATAAATACTGGTTTGGCAGATAATCTGCTTCAAAAAAACCTTTGTCGTACAAGACATAAGTCTTAGAAAATTTCATTTCCTGCAATTCCCATTTCGCCCCATCCAATTTATATAGCCCATCCCCAGTTTTTACATACAGGGCGTCATTCACTGCAAACACATTTCGAACTGGCGTAGAAAAAAGGTGCTTGGATACGAATACGGTGTCCTGACTTGTTGCTGGTAAGGAAGAGAATAAAAACAAAAGGACTAATAACCTGATTTTCACAGCCTTGACTAATAATTACAGTAAAAATTACACCGTTGAAACTAACAGTGTTTGTAATATAATTATTATACACGCTCAAAGTCGGTTATACTAATTCTTGACACAAATGGAATCCAGACTCTCTTACTCTTTGACTCTCTGTCTTTCTAATTAGAGGTCCCCTGCTATGGCCTCCCAGATAAACCAGGCATTCAATGCCAGGTAAGAGAACAAAACGATCAATGCAGTCGCATTATCGAAACGGATGCCCTGCTGGATCTTATTTTGTTTGATCAGCCTTAGCGAATAGGCATTGGCAGCGATCACCACCAGGATGAAGAACAGGGTGATCCCGTGCAATGCGTCAACCAATGTGAAAGAAGACGACTCGGGCAGGGAGGAATCAATAATGTATTTGTTACCAATCACGGCAAATAATGAACCCACACTCAGCCCAAACCGGGAGTCCATACTGTCTGAATGAATATAAAAGCAGATATAAGAAATGAAAAAAGCCAGGTACATACCCAGGAACATCTTCCAGAATAAACCGGCAGCATCTCGGGTGATCGACAGTCGAACCCTGAATATACTGTATTCGGATTCCTGTTTCACAGCAGCCTCATTGCCAAATGCTGTCTGATATATTTTTTTACCCGAGGTGATGATACAACTGTCAACGTTCCAGCCCCGAAGGGTATAACGTTTATCATAATGTTCTCCCAGCGTATCCGGCAAAAACACCATGGACGAAGCATCAAACTGTGAATTTTCTATGAATATCCTGAGCTTCTGTTCGTCGAAAGGGAAATTTGAAATCTTCCAGGAATCCTTCAATACACATTGAAGTTTCATTTGCAGAAAAATCCGGTCACCGGTTGTATCGATAGTGGAAAATGCTTTATCAACAGTTTTGGCATTCGACACTTCGAGATTATTGACGAAATCCAGTTTTGGATTTTTGTATTTCAGCCAGAGCCAGAATGTAGTGGCAAATTCTTTTTGCTTGAAATCAATGTCATGGATACTGGTAATATAGATTCCCACGAGTACAGTATCTTTCTTCTCTTCCTGGGCGAAAGCTGTGCAACAGGCAAAAAGCATTATAACAACAAATAGGGCCAGGTTTTTCATATTCTTCTTTTGCGTGTGTAAGGTAGTACCATAGGGGCTCAATTCAAAACGCAGTTCTTCCCGAAAAGACAGGTAATTTTACTATATAAATCCTTACAAAACCCCTGTGCCCCGGTAAATAATAACTGATTGAGCTGCAATTGTAATATCTTAGTTTTGAATAAGGCCGTTAATCGATAACATGAACATATTAATTATGAAAGATACAATCGTAAAAATAGCATTACCCGGAATTATTGTTGCTATGATGATCGCATGTAATGAACCCGCCAAAACTTCGGTTGACAAAGAACAGATCAAAAAAGAAATCCAGGAAAAGGAAGATGAATTTGCTCGGGTATATAATGGTGGTGAAATAAAAAATATCGGTTACTATGCCGATGACGCTACAACTTTTTATCAAAACAGGGCTCCCCTTGTTGGCAAAGAAGCCATTATAGATTTTTTGAGATCTGATCTGGATTCAAATACCAATAGGATCTCTTTTAAAACGAAGGAGGTTTTTCCATCCAATGACGGCAACCAGGTAGTGGAAATCGGTTATTTTGAACTCATGGACTCTGCCAACATCATCATAAATACCGGCAATTATATGGCGCTGTTTGAAAAAAGAAATGGCAAGTATGTATCCGTAAGGGATATGAGCGTTTCTAATGTGCCATTACGATAGAAAAAATTGAATTTATATGATCAAAGGCTGAACGGGAATAATTTTCGTACAGCCTTTTGCTATCTACCTTCTTCTTCCACCACCTCCTCTTCCACCACCACCGCCAAAACCACCGCCGCCACTAAAACCTCCACTACTTCTGTTCCGGGAAGATGGTGTAGGTGTTGGGCGCGCTGATGCACCACCTCCATTTGAGGGCCTGTTTGACCCGGCTCCTGTAGATGGTAAGGTAGAAGGTTTTGTTCCTCCAGCTCCACCTACGCCACCGACTCCGCCTACGCCGCCGGCGCCGCCTGGCTTACCTGCTCCACCCACTCCGCCAACGCCTCCCACTCCACCTGGCTTACCAGCTCCACCTACACTGCCAACTCCTCCAACAGCTCCTACGCCGCCGACACCCCCTACTCCACCAACACCGCCTACGCCACCGACTCCACCGACTCCACCGACACCGCCGACACCTCCAACTCCACCTACGCCACCAGGACGAACAGGTGGTGGATAATGGTAACCACCATAATAGCCACCATGATAATAATAATTATTGTAACGATAAATGCCCACAGCCATTACTGAAAACGCCATGAAATACGGAGGATAATATCCATAATAATATGGCGGAACATAAGGTACATAGGCAGGAGAATAAACATATTGTACAATAGGTATGGTTTCCACTACTACCGCAGTTGTAGCCGGCACATCCTTAACCACAGGGTCTTCCCCTTTATAGGCTGGATTAGCTGTAACACCCGGTGTTCCTTCCGTATTTGGCTTTACAACATAATCCTTACCGTATAAGTCTTTGTTGCCAATAATCTTAAGCGAGACTTTCTTGTCCTTGTCTTTTTCAACAATTATTGAAGCAACATCCTGTGTTTTGGATTTGGATACATCTACCTGAAGGATGAAAGTATAGGATTCGTCTTTCTTCTTAGTGACCACTTTAATAAAATCAACTTTCTTATCCTTGTCCAGATCCAGGTTATTGATCCCTGTTTTTTCCTCATTCAATGTTTTCTGAAAGTCTTCAATTGTTTTTGACTTTTGAAACAAAGTCATTACGGAATAAAGGTCAAGATTATCCCCTGGCAAACCCAACAGCGTAGTATCTTTTGCTGATTGAGAAAAACCTGCAAGGCTGAACAAAATCATAACCAATACCAAATATGAGATAGCATTTTTTTTCATGGCGGACTTCATTTATAAAGAAACTATTAAACAAGTTACCACAAATATGGCATCTCCGGGCGGACATATTGGTTTCTTACGGTAAGAAGGGAGGCATAGTTATTTCAGTCTTTGCTTATTCTCCACCAATGCTGACTGTAATATTATGTAATCCAGTTTTTGCACG
>DATGXN010000283.1:0-10287 GCA_035298945.1 Chitinophagaceae bacterium
CCTTATCTAAACTAAGTTGCCCCTTCAATTCCTCCAGGGAGGCAAACTTCTTTTCTTTCCTCACATAATAATGCAGTTTAAGATGCAGTTCCTGACCGTAAATATCTTCCGAGAAATTCAGGATATGGACTTCCACTGATCTTCGGGTACCGCCTACCGTTGGCCTGAAACCGATGTTCATCATGCCCCGGTAAATATTTTCTTTTTCGCCGATTGACAGGGTGACTGCATAGACGCCATCGGCCGGAACCAGTTTTTCCTGATCCTCAATGCTGATATTCGCGGTTGGATAACCTATTGTTCTTCCCCTTTTGTCTCCCTCCACAACGGTCCCCGTAAGCGGGTAGGGGTAACCGAGGAATTGATTCGCCTCTCCCAGTTTACCCTCTCTCAGATCGTTTCTTATCCTGGTTGAACTGATAGTTACGGTGTTGAGGATATGCTCAGGGATTTCCTTGACTTCAAATCCATTTGCCGGCCCCATAGCTTCCAGCAGTTCATAATTCCCTTTCCTTCCCTGGCCAAACCGATGATCATATCCAATGATCAGTACCGCCGGGTGGAATCTCTTTACCAGGAATTCGGTTACATATTGTTCCGCCGTCAGGGTGGAAAATTCGGTAGTGAAAGGAACGATCACCAGGTGGTCCACGCCATGGGAATCGAGCAGCCTGATCTTCTCCTCCATGGTATTGAGCAGGGAAATGCCTTCTGTTTTGCCAGGCACTATCTTGCGGGGATGGGGATGAAAAGTGACGATAACGGTTTCCCCGCCATTTTCCACCGCTTCAGCCTTTAATTGCCGGATGATCTGCTGGTGGCCCAGGTGCACACCATCGAAAGTACCGATGGTAACCACCGCCTTCCGGAAGGAAGGCAGGTTATCTGTATTTCTGTGAACTAGCATACGAGGGTTGCAAAACTAGGTAAAAACAGCTGTTCATAAATTCGTCATGCAGTTGTTACATGTTTAAGTAGTTTTGCGCCTTTCAAACCGGTTGGATGAGTTTATACCAGAAAAGGGGCGTTTCAGCGCAAAAAGAGGAAGTACATGCCGCAACCAGCGGACTTGACCAGGGGCTTTATGAGCATTCATTTTGCAAGATCTACCCGGATTACCTGGGAAATGATGAAAACCTGGTGTCCGTAATGCATGCAGACGGAGCCGGCACTAAATCCATCCTGGCCTACCTGTATTGGAAAGAAACCGGGGATATTTCAGTTTGGAAAGGGATCGCCCAGGACGCTATTGTAATGAACCTGGACGACCTGCTCTGTGTGGGTATTTACGACAACCTGGTTTTCAATTCCACTATAGACCGCAATAAACACCTGATCCCCGGCGAAGTGCTGGCCGAGATCATCAATGGGTCCCAGCAATTGTTCGATATTCTGGCCGAAGCCGGCGTTCGCATTAACTACCTGGGCGGGGAAACGGCCGACGTGGGCGACGTGGTAAGAACGATTGCAGTTAATGGAACCCTGACGGCAAGGTGGCCAAAGGATAAACTCATTACCAATAAGAAGATCACAGCCGGAGATGTGATCGTAGGACTTGCAGGATTTGGCAAAACGGTGTACGAGTCTGAATATAACAGCGGTATTGCCAGCAACGGGCTTACCAGTGCCAGGCATGATATGCTGAAGCATGATTATGCCGGGGAATACCCTGAATCATTTGACCCCAATACCAGTAAAGAGGTAGTATACGTGGGGCCTTATCGGTTATCCGACAAGGTTAGTGTTCATTACCGCAACGAGACCATCGACCTGCCGGTAGGTAAACTCCTGCTCAGCCCTACACGGACTTTTGCACCCCTGATCAGGGAGATCCTCACCACCCAGTTCGACGATGTTCATGGCATGGTGCATTGCAGTGGGGGCGGTCAGACCAAATGCCTGAAATACCTTCCCGAAGGTGTGGCTGTGATCAAGGACAATCTTTTTGATATTCCTGAGATCTTCAGAATGATCCGCAATGCCGGTGGAGCGGATCTTTATGAAATGTACCAGGTATTCAATATGGGTTGCAGAATGGAGATCTATACCACGGCGGAAGCCGCAGCGGCAATGATAGAAAAGGCCCACAGATACGGAATAGAGGCACAGGTGATCGGAAGGGTAGTGGCATCAGAGAAAAAATATCTTGAACTGCATAGCCCCGAAGGCACTATTAAATATTAGGGAACTTTCAACAGTTATTCTCATAAATTTGAATCATGGCTGAAAAGATACTGGAACTGAGAAAGGCAAACATATACCAGGGAAATTCCCTGATTCTGCAGGATGTAAATATTTCATTGGACCGTGGTGAATTCATTTTCCTTGTTGGGAAAACAGGTACCGGTAAATCGAGTCTTTTGAAGACATTATATGGTGAACTTCCGCTCAATGAAGGCGAAGGCAATGTGGTGGGTTTTGACCTGAAGCAGCTGACCTGGAAAACTGTTCCTTACCTGAGAAGGACCATTGGTATCGTGTTCCAGGATTTCCAGTTGCTCACAGACAGGAATGTGCACGACAACCTTGAATTTGTTCTGCAGGCTACTGGCTGGAAAGATAAAAAGTTGATGGAAGAAAAGATCCAGGAGGTTCTTGAGAAAGTAGGATTGAAAACCAAAGGCTTTAAATATCCTTTTGAATTGTCAGGAGGTGAGCAACAACGCGTTGATGTTGCGAGAGCCCTGTTGAATTCTCCCAAGCTGATACTTGCCGATGAACCTACAGGAAATCTCGATCCGGAAACCAGCGATGAGATCATGAACCTGCTGATGCAGGTATCAAAAGAATTCGGTTCTGCCGTAGTTATGGCTACGCATGATTATATGGTGATCAACAAATTTCCTGCGAGAACGATCAAGACTGAAAAAGGCAAAGTGATCGACAACGCTACTCTTTCCTATTGATCGGTATATTTTATTGTTTCAACCGGATATTTCTGAATTCGATGGTCATGGCGGGTGCCACATGTAATTGAAAGCCTATTATTCCGCTGGATTTTCGGTTAACAGTGTCATTATCTATGGCTTCACTCATCAATACGCCGTTGATATAGTGTTTCATTGTAAATCCCTTCACCACCAGGTGAATTTCATTCCAGTCATTTTTTTTGATCAGGGCTTTCAAACTGTCAGAATTGCCCACTGATCCTGTTATTATCGGCTTTCCATCAATTGGTAAACTGGCTACCTGTCCGCGCATCGCCAGGAAGCCTCTGCCGCGTTCTTCATAATTCTGGCCTGTATACTTATTGGCTCCATCGATATCAGCCTGATAGCCTTTTAATGCATAGGGAATGCCCGCCACTTTCTCGCTCCTGTACTGAATGCCGCTGTTACCCCCTTCACTGATCCTGTAATCCGCTTTCAGCTCAAAATCAGCGGGCTGACTTCGTGCATAGATCAGAAAACTGTTTTGCTTCAGCTGGTGCTGGGACGTTTCCAATCCCTTGACCACGCCATTGCTGATACTCCAGAAACTGGTGTCACATTCCCAGCCATCGAAGGTTTTGCCATCGAAAATTTGAGTGAAACCAGGTTCAGGGCCAACTGTCATGTTATTTTTATTGGACTTATTGGACGTCTGGCATGAAATACCAACCAGGGCCATTGCTGTTATAGTCACCAGGATAGCTGTCTTCATTTTTCAGCTGGGTTTTTAGTTTCTTTGAAAATAGTGTCCTGCTTGTTTCCGCCGGACTTAAGGTATGCAAGAAGGTCTTTCAGTTCCTCGGGATTCAGATTGTTGATCATACCGGGAAGCATTGGTGATATTTCTGAAACCCTTGTTCTGGCTACTGCCTTTTTGCTGATCGTTCTGAGCTGTTGAGGAGTGAATGGATTCTGTGAAACCTGGTAGCTGTCATTGTCTTCACTCACCAGCCTTCCCACTATGGAGGTTCCATCATTCATAAAAAATACGGTTGCCCCATATTGGTCGGAAATGGTTTTGGAGGGTTCAATCATTGCTTCGAGCATGTCCCGGTAAGAAAAGCGCGTACCCAGCTGCGTTAGGTTTGGACCTGATACACCACCAAAATCATTCATGGTATGACATGCCGCACAAAGCGAAGAGACGAAAAGGCCTTTACCTCTTTCAAAATTTCTTGCCGTTATTCCGCTGTCTACAAATTTCATAGCCTCATCTACAGTCCAGTCGCGACCTGGACCTTTGGGTTGAACGGCTCCTTCAACCAATGCTGCTGCAGGTTTGTTTGCTATGGAGTCACCCGAAATGGAATTGAAATACACGAATTTGTCTTTCGAAACATTATGGAGTGCCTGCTGTCTTGCCAGGTTGATGAATCCCCTGAAGCTGTAACCTCCTTTATATGAAAAAGCATTGTAGAACCATTTGAAATATTTTTCCTGCAGATCCGGGGTCCATCCTTTTTTTGCCTGAATTAAAACGGTGGCAAGATAGGTTTGCTGCTGTGGAGGAAGATTTGATAAAGTGCTGGCAATGTCCATTCCATACTGGGGATTTCTCATGATCAGGTCGGCCGGATTAATGAAATTTTTATCTTCTTCGTTTTCCGTGTCGGTGGCTTTCAGCAACAGGTTCATCGTTTTCGATACCGCTTCCGGAGCTTCCAGGAATACCAACAATTTGCTCAACTGCCGGTTGACATCATTACTGGCCTTATCAGGAAAATTCACATTCAGGTATGATATCAATTCTTCTTTTGCTGACGAAGCCGGGGCGCCCATTCTTGACAGTACAAGTTCAACAGCCCGGAGTAAGTCGAATTGCTGTGATTCCGACAGGGTGTTATACCTGATCTTTTTTATCTGCGACAGGATCATGTCCCGGTCTTTTGGATCTGCTTTCCGTGCCAATGCGATCATAGCCTGGGTAATGGCCAGGGGATCCTGCAATGCAAAAACTTTGGATTTCCAACTGTCAAGTGGCTGATGTTCCAATGCAAGGCGGGCTGCATACCGGATATGACGGTCTGAATGCCCCAGGTAAGGCAGGGCAAGGTCTACTGCTCCGTCTGCCGGGCCTGTATGAAATGTTTCAAGTTTTCTCCTGATCTGATGCGCTTCATTCAAACCAATGGGTGCTGCTGTTGATACTTCTTCTTTCCCATTACCGTAGTAAACACGGTATAAGTCAGATTCAAGTCTCCGGCCTCCGGTAAGAAAATACAAGGCCCCGTCCGGACCAAAAACACCGTCAGTGAGAGGAAGAGGGGAACCCGAGAGAAACTCTTCACCGGTAGCTTTATAACTGGAACCCGAGGGTTCCAGGTGGATCGCATAGATGATCCCGAAACTCCAGTCGAATGCAAAAATTGATTTCCGATACTTTTCAGGAAAACGTGCGTTGCCACCGTAAACTACATTCGTTGGTGAGCCCTGTCCGATATTTAACAGGGAAGGATTGTTATCAGGAAATCTCGCAGACCATTTGTCCGTTCCGGGGCGCCAACCAAATTCACTTCCACTGGTAACATGAAGTATACGCGTTGGCCGGTACCAGGGAGTTCCCAGGTCCCATTCCATATCAGAATCGTAAGTAAACAGGTCACCAGCTTCATTGAAAGCCATATCAAAAGGGTTCCGGAAACCCGAACTGTACAGTTCCCAGTTTGTGCCCATAGAATCTGTTTGTGCGATCCATCCGCCCTGCCAGTGAACAGTATTATCGTGCCCGTTGGGATCTTTTATTAAGGGCAGGAGGTTGTCCAGTTTTCCATCCGGAGTTAACCGGTAAGCATTCATCTCCGGGATCCTGGTGAAATTGCCAGCGATCACGAACAATGATTTTCCATCAGGTGATAATTTGATGCTGTGGGGCCCATGTTCCCCTTCTCCTTCCAGTTCTTTCAGGAGAGTAAGCTTGTCGTATTGGTCATCTCCATTGGTGTCCTGCAGCCTGTAGAGGCCACTGCCTTTGGTAAAAGCATCGTTGCTGTTATGATTGATCATGACGTACAGGCTGTTGAATGCATACAATAACCCGTGCGCATAACCGATACTGATCTTTGATGTATCGATGGTCCCTTCTGTTGAGGGTACGATCAAACGCTCTGCTTTTACTTTGGTAGCTGTATCACCAATGGCAGGGATCACCATCCTGTACAATGCGCCATATTGGTCAGACGCAATTATCCTTCCTTTATCATCAAAGGTCATCGATACCCAGGATCCTTCTCCGTTCTCTGAAGGCCCAAACAGCCTGTCTGCCTGAAACCCTTCCGGCAATTTCAGGTTAGCCAGTTTGGGATCAGCAGGAAGGATCTTTTCGGTTTGCTTTTGGGAGCAGGAAAGCAGAAACAGGATCGAAAGAAATAATAATGGACTACTGCGTTTGATCACGAATTAAAAATTTATTGGAATGATAAAGTCTAAATATGCTCATGCTGTTGCAGAGAAAAGATCCATTATTGGTTTTCCTTTCCCGTCGGGTGTGGTATAGAATGGCCTTCGTTCAATCTCATATTCCGTATCTGGAGGAATGCCAAGAGCATGATAGATCGTTTGGTGCAACTGGTCTATCCTCACCGGATTCTCAATGGTTTTGCAGGGACGTTCGTCTGCAGTTTTGCCGTAAACAAATCCTTTTTTGATCCCACCTCCAAACATCAGTACTGAACCCGCATCAGTGAAATGACGGTGCATGCCGTAAAACTTCATCTCGGTCAATACATCCGGCTGGTCTACCTGTTCCTTTACTTTGAAGTCCGGTTTTCCTTCCACCATCATATCTCGACTGAACTCACTGGCAAGGATGATGATGGTTCTTTCCAGGTGTCCGCTCTGCTCCAGGTCTTTTACCAATTGGGCGATGGGCTCATCGATCATTTTTTTCATTCCCACCATTCTCGTGTGACCGTTCTCGTGAGTATCAAATCCCATGAAGGGTTCATATTCAGTGGTGACACTGATAAAACGAGCGCCTTGCTGTGTGAGCCGTTTTGCCAGCAGACAACCCAGCCCGAACCTGCCGGTATTATACTTATCAAAACTTTGTTTGGGCTCCAGGCTGATATCAAATGCTTTTGCCTCAGGGGAATTCAGCAGCCTGTACGATTGTTCCATCGACCTGCGCAACGACTCTTTCTGATAGTCACTTCCAAATTCTCCCAGTGGACTTTTGCTGATGAGATCATTATAGATCTTATTCCTTTTCTCGAATCGTTTGGCATCCATACCCACAGGTGGCTTAACAGTGTCCAGTCCCTGGGTAGGATCGGGGATCATGAAAGGACCGAATTCATTGCCCAGGAAGCCTGCTGTGTGAAATGCTTTAAGTTCTTCTGCTTCGCCAACTGAAAAGCGCTGGCCGATATCAATGAAAGATGGAATTACAGGATTTTTTGGCCCAAGCAGGCTCGCTATCCAGGAGCCGATATGAGGTGCCGCCACACTTTGAGGTGGCTCATAACAGGTATGCCAATGGTATTGATGACGGGAATGCAGGATATGCCCCATGTCCGCTGCTATATAGGAACGGATCAGCGTACCACGGTCCATGATCTTTCCGATCGATTGCAGGCCCTCAGAGAAATTCACTCCATCCAGCACGGTTGGAATGGCAGGGAAGGTGCTGAGTACCCTGTTTCCCTGCATATCTTTTTCAAAAGGAGTATATTTTTTTGGATCGAATGTTTCCGTATGGGCCATTCCGCCCGCCATCCAAAGGAGGATCACGGTATCTGCAGTTGATCTGATCCTGGGTTTGTTGCTACAGCCAGTCAGTAAACTGGCAGCAGGAGCCCCCGCAGCCAATGCTGCCATGGTTGCTGCGCTGGTCTGTTTCAAAAAATCCCTACGGTTCCAATTTCTTTTCATGTCTTCAAAAGTTAATAGATGAGCTGGAATTCAGGATGGATCATCATGGCCCACATCAGGTCCTGGATATCATTCTGTGTTGGCCTGGCTCCAATTGCACTCATGGCTATGGTCTGTTCATCCTTTGATGGCAATCTGCCCAGGGTTCGTCTATACAGCACTGTTATAAGTTGCGCAGGATCGGGATATTCACGCCGCCATTTTTCCGCTGCTCTCCTGATCCCTTCGTTGAAAGTGTTTCCATTGGTCAGTTCAAGGGCCTGTATCAGGTTGGCCTGTGAGCTTCGGCTAGTCGTCACCGTTTCCCTGCCTGGCCTTCCCAGAGCCGTGAGAAAAGGGTTGTTGATGATCAGCGATGCCCGGGTGAATGGCATGTTGGTTTTGACAGAAGCCGGCAATACCCTCGATACGATCATACTGTCACCATATAGCGGCGTTAATGCGGCACTGAGGGCGTCAGCAAACTGCTCTGCCGATAATCGTTTGCGGATCATCCCCCTGAAAACAAAATCTTTTGCCATCAACATTTCAGGTTCTTTGACACCTACCGATGGCAACTGGTAGGTTTGCGAAGTAACTATGTTGAACAACAGTTTTTTGATATCGTAACCATTCTGTACAAAGTCGTAGGCCAGCCAATCCAGCAGATCCTGGTTCCAGGGTTCGTTATCCATGGCATCTACAGGTTCTACCAATCCTCTTCCAAATAGCTGGGCCCAGATGCGGTTCACCAGCGTGCGATACATTCTTCCGTCTTTTGGCTGAACCAGTTTTTCTGCCAGTTGCTGAAGGCGCTGTTTTTTATTCAGGTTGGAATCTATATTGCCCAGTTCCGGATATAAAATTCTTCTTCCTGCAAACTTGCCTGTAGGCTTATCACATTTATGGATCTCTAAAAGTGAATCAGAGAACAGGTTGGCAAATGCATAGGAGTCATCCAGTTTCCAGTCACTGATAAAACTATCGTGACAGCTAGCGCATTTAAGGTTGAGTCCAAGGAATACCTGCGATACATTCTGTGCAGCCTGCATCTCCGTACTCTGACTTGAATTGATCGTACCTCTCCATTGAATGCCGCGGATAAACCCCTGCGATAAACTGTCTGGTGCGATCAGTTGTTTTACAAACTGATCATAGGGCTTATTAATGAGTAAGGAATTATAAAGCCAGTTAGAGATATCGAATCTTCCTCCTGTTATATATCCCGTTCCGGTATAGTCGTTACGCAACAGGTCGTTCCAGAAGCTTAGCCAGTGCTGGCTGTAATCATGATCCCGGGCCAGGAGTGTTTGTACCAGGCGCACTCTTTTGGCAGGTGAACGGTCTGCCACAAATACATCAACGGAATCGGCCGGGGGTATCAGACCAATGATGTCAAGATAAACCCTGCGGATATAAGTGCGGTCATCCACTGCGGCAGGCCAGCTGATCTTTTTCGTTGTGAAGTATTGATTGACGAACCTGTCGATAGGTAAGGTGTATACACCACTGGCCGGAGGTAGAACGGGCTGTCTTGGTTCAATGGCTGCCACACGGTAAAGGCTTTTGATCTGGCCAGTTGGCCATGGAGCACCCTGTTTGATCCAGAACTCAAGTATCGCTATATCATTTTTTGACAGGCCCTTGCCTTTATTCGGCATAGCTTTTTTGTCAGACCTGGGCAGTTTCACTCTTTGGATCAATTCGCTGTTGGCCGGATCACCCGGAACAATAACAGCACCATGTTCGCCGCCTTCGAAAATGAATTCTTTCTTGTCCAGCCTGAGTTCGCCTTTGACTTTTCCTGCACCATGACAACTGTAACAGTTGTGGGCAAATATCGTTCTCACCTGGAAGTTCAATTCCTGGACCTGGGATTCTGAGAGCGGCGTCTTCAAACTGGCCAGGCTGAACATGCCCGATTCTGGTTGGCTATTTTCATCAGGCTCTGATGAGGGGACAAGTTCTGTAAGATAGCCTTCCCCATGGGTTAACTCAGCACCCAGGTGGCCAGTAATGAGAACACTTAAACAGCTCGTGAATAAAAATATCTTGGCAAAGTTTCTCTTGCCTGAACGGTAATACCAGGCTGATACCAAAGAGAGCAATAAAGTTGAAATACCTGTCCATTGATGCAGGGGCAGAGTTTCTGAACCGTATGATTCCGTATTGGCCAGTATCAATCCCAGAACTACTGAACATACTGATGTGATAGCGGCTACCATGACTATGGTCCTGATCGCAGGTTTAAGATCATTATGATTTCGCCAGGTGAGGAATTCCAGGAACGCTGCTATAAAAAGCAGCCCAATGGGAAAATGCACGATCATGGGGTGAAGCCGGCCAAGCAAAGACCAAAGCCAGAACGACTCATCGGCCTGAACCGTTTCACCGGCAAAAACTATATTGGCCAGGCAGAGGATCGCTAAAAGAAGAAAAATTTTTTTCATCAGGGAAAAACTTTCTTAAGATAACGATTTAGCCGAATATGGGAAGATGGGAATTTGAA
>DATGXN010000284.1:0-6629 GCA_035298945.1 Chitinophagaceae bacterium
GAGGGTATACCCGAAAAGTAAAAATCTTCCCCTTCTGTAAGTGTATCGCCGATCTTGAAGTTCCCCGTATCAAACAAACCTACTACATCACCAGGACAGGCCTCTTCGATCACATCTTTGTCTCTGGCCATGAAACTATAAGGATTGCTGAAACGCACATCCCTGTCTAGACGAACATGATGAAAATATTTATTACGCTCGAACTTACCTGAACACACGCGAAGAAAAGCGATCCTGTCGCGGTGACGCGGATCCAGGTTTGCATGGATCTTGAATATGAACCCACTGAATTTATCTTCATGCACACTCACTTCCCTTGTGCTGGTTTCCATATCGCGCGGCTCTGGTGCGATACGAATGAAGGTGTCCAGCAATTCTTTTACCCCGAAGTTGTTGATCGCAGAACCAAAGAATACTGGTGCAGCCTTCCCTTCCAGGTAAGGACCGGAATCAAAATCACCATAAACGCCCTGGATCAGCTCTACATCATCCCGGAGATGGTTCGCATCTTTTTCACCAACCAGTTCAGTCAATAAAGGATCTCTCATGTCTTTCAGGGGCACAATATCTTCGTCCGTTGCTTTCTGGTTTGGATTAAACAGCAAAAGGCTCTTATCGTAAAGATTATACACTCCCTTGAACTCCTTACCCATGTTAATGGGCCAGCTCAACGGATGCAGGTGAATATTCAGTTCTTTTTCGATCTCGTCCAACAGATCGAATGGTGGCTTACCATCCCTGTCCAGTTTGTTGATGAAAACGATCACCGGCGTATCACGCATGCGACAGACTTCCATCAATTTTCGGGTCTGCTCTTCTACGCCTTTCACACTGTCTACTACCAGGACCACAGAATCCACAGCAGTCAGCGTACGATACGTGTCTTCAGCGAAATCTTTGTGACCCGGCGTATCCAACAGGTTGATCAGTTTGTCTTTATATTGAAACGACATGACAGAAGTAGCTACGCTGATTCCCCTCTGCCTTTCGATCTCCATGAAATCTGAGGTTGCGTGCTTTTTGATCTTATTGCTCTTAACGGCCCCGGCTACCTGAATAGCACCACCAAAAAGCAGGAATTTCTCCGTAAGCGTGGTTTTACCGGCATCCGGGTGCGAGATGATCGCGAAGGTTCGTCTTTTCTGTATTTCACTATCGTACTTCATGCGGCCGCAAAGGTAAAACATTGGAATTTAATGAAGCGACCATTGCGGGTTAAGTGGCCATTTTTGCCGAAATTTGCCATATGATTCCCCAGATAGATAGCATATTGAAAGGTTCTAAAAAGGGAAATGGCGAGACCAAGGGTTCCAGCGCGTACAGAACCGCTAAACAGTTCTATTCTTTCCGGGTTTCCCTGTTCCATAATATCAGCGACAGTTTCATGATCCTGGCCGGTGTTCTGTCGGCAGGGTTCGGACTGAAGGGCTTTCTTCTTCCCAATAATTTTGTGGATGGAGGTGCAACTGGTATTTCACTGCTGTTATCTGAAACTACGGGGGTATCCCTGTCCGTATTACTGATCCTGGTCAACATCCCTTTTGCCATACTCGGTTACTCACAGATCGGCCGGAGCTTTGTAATAAAGACCACTTTTGCCATCGTCTCGCTGGCCCTGGTGGTTGCATTCCTGCCCTACCCTGTGATCACCTCAGATAAACTGCTGATCTCCGTATTTGGCGGATTTTTCCTCGGCATGGGCATAGGACTGGCCGTCAGGGGTGGCGGTGTACTGGACGGCACTGAGATCCTGGCCATCTATATCAGCAGGAGAACCAGCCTTACCATTGGTGACGTTATTCTCATACTGAATATCATCATCTTCTCCTTTGCAGCCTATCTCTTGGGAATAGAAATTGCACTTTATGCGATCCTCACTTACCTGTCTGCATCAAAAACAGTTGACTTCATCATTGAGGGTATTGAAGAATTCACCGGTGTCACCATCATTTCTCCCAAATCCGAAGAGATCAGTAACATGATCATTAAGAAAATGGGCCGCGGTGTAACGCTATATAAAGGATCTGGTGGCTATGGCAAAGGCGGTTTGAAAAAATTCGATCAGGATATCGTATATACGGTGATCACCAGGCTCGAGATCTCGCGCTTGCAAACGGAACTCGATGCCATTGATCGCAACGCATTTATGGTCATGCACTCTATTCGGGACACCAAGGGCGGCATGATCAAAAAAAGAGTGATGAGTTAGCTTTCCCATCATCCCCCACAATCACTGAAAAGCTATTTTCTCCGCTCATACAAGAGTCCTCCACACTACTGTTTCACGTCATAAATTTGCATGGATGAAAAAGGTGCTGGAAATATTGGGAAACAGCCTGCGACTGGCTTTGCTCGAACTGAGGAATAACAAACTGAGAACCACACTATCCCTTCTTGGCGTAACGTTCGGCATCTTCTGTATCATTGGTGTATTAGCCACCGTGAACAGTCTCGAGCAGAATATTCAGAACGATATTGAATCATTGGGAAGCAACACCATCTATATTGATAAATGGGATTATTCAGGTGGGCCCGAATATCCATGGTGGAAATATGTAAACAGGCCGGAGCCTAAATATGAAGAGATGGTGTCACTGAAAGCCACCACTCCTGTTATCGATAAGATTTGTTATATCCTGGACACAAGATCAAATATTGAAACCGATGTCAACATCATCGAAAGGATCAATATTTATGGCCCTGCAGAAGGCTTTACAGAGATTCAGCCACTGGAACTCGCGGCAGGGCGGTATTTCACTCCTTCGGAAACCGAACATGGCTCGCCCATTGCAGTGATTGGATACGACAATGCTGAACTTCTATTCGGGCGTGCAGATAAAGCGTTGGATCAGACCATCAAGATCAAAGACCAGAAACTGACCATCGTTGGGGTGATCAAGAAACAGGGTAAAGGAATTATGGGAGGATGGGAATTCGATGAAAGCGTCATCATTCCCTACAAATATTTCAAAACCATTTTCCGTGAAAAATGGTCCAATCCCAAGATCCTCGCCCAGGGCGTGGCCGGTATTAATGATGAAGCATTCAAAGATGAACTCAAAGGTAAAATGAGAAATGTAAGAAGGCTGGGACCCAAAGATGAAGATGATTTCACCCTTAATTCTGTCAAGGACTTCAGCAAAGCGGTCAGTGGCTTTTTTGCAAACGTCAGTATGGGCGGTTGGTTCATCGGTTTGCTCAGTCTCATTGTAGGTGCATTTAGCATTGCGAATATCATGTTCGTTACGGTACGTGAAAGAACCTCCATCATAGGACTTAAAAAGGCTATTGGGGCAAAAAGAAGGACCATCATGGCGGAGTTCCTGCTGGAATCTTCATTTATCTGCCTGCTGGGGGGATTGATCGGGCTGCTGATGGTATTTGGCCTTACCTTCCTTTTGACCAGCCTATTCAAATTCCCGGTTTTCATATCGTTTAAAATTCTGTCGTTGGCCTTATCGATCTGTGTAGCCATCGGAATACTGGCCGGTATCATCCCGGCTTCTATAGCTGCAAGGTTAGACCCTGTGGTTGCAATTAGGTCCAAATAATCTATATTTAAGGATGCTCGCTATCATTTGGACCATCCTTAAATTAACTATTGAAGAATTTGCCCACCATAAGGTAAGGACCTTCCTTTCTCTGTCCGGAATAGCCATAGGAATCTTTTGCATCATCTCTGTTCAGGCCACCACCGGGAGCCTGGAAAATACGATCAAGAGTGATATGAAGAAGGTTGGCCTGAACACCATTTTCGTCCAGAAATTTCCTTTTGGCGGCGGCGGCGGACCCAACAATTGGTGGAAATATGCATCTCGCCCCACGCCAACATTAGATGAAGCCAATTTCATTGAAAAACATTCGGTATACGCCAGGAACGTGGCATTTTCATGTTTCAACAGGTCCAATGTGGAGTATGAAAATTCTGTGTTGGAAAACGTGACCTGGTATGGCATCACGGAAGCTTTTGATAAAATCCAGGATCTCGAGATCCAGGACGGCCGATATATCAGTACTGCTGAGTTCAACCAAGGCGCTCCTGTAGTGGTGCTTGGCTATGAAAATGCCCTCAAGCTTTTCGAAAAACCAGAAAGGGCCGTGGGTAAAACCCTGGAATTGGGCGGATACAGGACGCAGATTATAGGGGTCACCAAGAAAAAAGGGCGCAGTCTGTTGGGCGGTTTTGATTTCGACAATGTGGTATTGGTAAGTGCCCAATTCTGTAAAAAGCTCGCCAATTTCCGCAGGCTTGACGCTTTTATCATGGTCCAGTCGTACGACGGTGTTCCCATGGACAATATCATCGGCGAATTGAGGGGGATCATGAGGGCCCACCGTAGGCTGAGTCCGAAAGACGACGACAGTTTTTCCCTGAACGACGTTACAGCGGGTTCAGAATCAATGAATACACTTTTTGCCAATATCAACATGGGCGGATGGTTCATCGCCTTCCTTTCCCTCCTTGTTGGAGGCTTTGGAATAGCCAATATCATGTTCGTTTCCGTCAGGGAAAGAACCCCCATTATTGGCCTGAAAAAAGCCATCGGGGCAAAAAAATCAACAATTCTTGGGGAATTTTTATTGGAGTCAGCATTTCTTTGTATTATCGGGGGGCTAATTGGTCTGATGCTGGTATTTCCTATGACCTTCGTACTCACTAACGTATTGAAATTCAACATCTACCTATCCTGGTCTAACATCCTCCTAACCGTATTTTTATGTATAACTATCGGCATCCTTGCTGGTATTATCCCGGCATCGATTGCCGCCAAAATGGACCCCGTGGAAGCTATCAGGTCAAAATAATTTGACCTAACTCAATAATTAACAGCAGTTTTCGTTTAATATATTAGGAACTAATTTCCTGATAATCAGGATTTGAAACCATAACCAATACCAATACCTATGCTGAAGCTTATCTACGCTGCAATGTTGCTACTTCTGTCCTCTGCAGCTTTCCTCTTTTCAAAAGAGAAAGAAGAATTCAACTGCGCCCGTTCCATTTCAGGTGTGGTCAAAGAACAAAAGGATGAGACTGGCTTTTACCTTTACATCCAGACTGATGACAACAAGATCTATTACCCCTATATCGAGAAAGAAAATGTGGTGCTTGCATCAGGAACCAAGGTTCGCGTCTGTTACGACAGTACAGGAACAACTTCCCATGGTCAGCCACTCATCAAGATAAATCATTTAAGCTTCTTACCTTAGCGGTCATGCCGCTCAATATACTCGCCATCGAAACATCATGCGATGAAACCAGCGCATCTGTTTGTTCCGATGGCGTTATTATTTCCAACATCATTGCCACCCAGCAGATCCACCAGGAATACGGTGGAGTGGTTCCCGAACTGGCCAGCAGGGCGCATATGCAGAATATCGTTCCGGTGGTTGATGCAGCCCTTCAGAAAGCATCCATGTCTCCCGACCAATTAAACGCCATTGCGTTCACCAGGTCACCAGGACTGATTGGCGCTTTGCTTGTTGGAGCAGGCTTCGCCAAATCACTGGCCCTGGCCCTTGACATTCCGCTGATTTCCGTGCATCATATGCAGGCCCATGTACTGGCCAATTATATCAATGATCCCAAACCATCTTTCCCGTTTTTATGCCTTACAGTAAGTGGAGGCCATACCCAGATCGTGCTGTGCAGATCCCCGTTGAATATGGAGATCATCGGCCAAACACGAGATGATGCTGCTGGAGAAGCATATGACAAGTCGGCCAAACTGATCGGTCTCCCCTATCCCGGCGGACCTCTGATAGACAAATACGCAGCTTCGGGTAACCCTAAACGTTATAGTTTCCCTGAGCCGCAGATCGAAGGACTTGATTTCAGTTTTTCGGGAATAAAGACTGCGATCATGTATTTCCTGCAGGAGAAAGTAGCCCGGGATCCTGATTTTGCAGAGCAAAACCTGGAAGATATCTGTGCGTCAGTTCAGTACCGCATCAACAGCATCCTGATCAGTAAAATGAAAAAAGCCATTCTGCAGACAGGGATCAAAGAACTTTGTATAGCGGGCGGAGTTTCTGCCAATTCAGGACTTAGAAAAATGTTCCGCGAGCTGGGAGAAAAGATGCAATGCAAAACATACATACCTCCTTTTGAATACTGCACTGACAATGCAGCCATGATCGCTATCACAGCGCATTACAAATACCTGGCCGGTGAATTTGCAGCACTGGACATATCCCCTGAAGCAAGATAAGCTGATGCCCAACGATTATTTCGAATTCAAACAGTTCACCATCTGGCAATCAAAATGCTCTCAAAAAGTCAGCACTGATGCATGCCTTTTTGGTGCCTGGACGGCAAAACACTGCAGGCCTGCTGTCAATATACTTGACATTGGCGCAGGAACGGGTCTGCTTATGCTGATGATGGCTCAACAACATGAAGCCTTGATCGATGGGATCGAAATCGAAAAAGACTGCGCCGGACAGATGCGCGAGAACCTGTTATCAAGTCCATGGAAGGAAAGGTTGAATGGCATTGAAGCTGATGTAAAAATCCATCCTTTCGAAAAAAAATACGACCTCATCATTTCTAATCCGCCTTTCTATGAGAAGCAGCTCCAGGCTGCAGACACCAGTAAGAACCTGGCCTGGCATAGCAGTGAACTCAG
>DATGXN010000285.1:0-23717 GCA_035298945.1 Chitinophagaceae bacterium
TCCAGCGTCTCCGGGTTCTTCATCGTGTCCCTGCTCGCCGCAAGTTCAACAGGTGTTCCCATGAGAATCTTCTTCACCGGCGTTTCCATCTTCTTGCCACTGATCGTATACGGAATACCCGGCACAGCAATGATCTCATCCGGCACATGCCGGGGACTGTATTGTTCGCGTAGCTGTTTTTTGATCTTGCCCCTGATCTCATCGCTCAGTTCAAACCCAGGTTTCATCACCACATACAAGGGCATATAGTACTGGCCCCCTTCCCTCTCCACACATACCACCAGGCTGTCTTCCACCTCCGGTACTGAATCCACTGCACTATAGACTTCACTGGTGCCTATCCTGACGCCATCCCGGTTAAGGGTAGCATCTGAACGCCCGTAAATGATCACGGTCCCTCTTTCCGTGATCTCTATCCAGTCTCCATGTCGCCATACTCCTTCATAATAACCAAAATAACTGCTTCGGTACTTCTCATTCCCCGGATCATTCCAGAAATATAAGGGCATGCTGGGCATGGGTTCAAGGATCACCATCTCCCCCAACTCTCCCCGTACAGGGTTACCGGCTTCATTGTACGACTCAAGATAACATCCCAGCAACCGGCACTGGATCTCGCCTGCATACACAGGAAAATGAGGGCAACCGCCAACAAAGCCACTGCAGATGTCCGTACCTCCGGAAAAAGAAATCAGCCACACATCTTTCTTCACGTCTTTATAGATCCATTCAAATGCTTCAACGGGTAATGGTGAACCCGTTGAGCCAATCGTCCGCAGTGCAGGAAAAGAATTATCACGGTAATGCATACCCGATTTCATACAGGCAATGAAAAATGCAGCACCCCCTCCAAAATGATGAATGCCTTCTTCCGCCGCAAAATTCCACATCATATCAAGTCCGGGATACCCGGCAGATCCATCATACAACATCAAAGTGGCGCCAGCAAGCATGGAAGCCACAGAAAAATTCCACATCATCCAACCCGTAGTGGAATACCAGAAGAATTTCTCACCCTGCTTTACATCCCAGTGCAGTAGCAGCACTTTCAGGTGTTCCAGCAAGTTCCCGCCTACAGAATGCGTAATAGCTTTTGGCTTACCCGTTGTACCTGAGGAATACAGGATCCACAGAGGATGATCGAAGGGCAGGGGCTCAAAACTTAAAGGCCCGTGTTCCCATTGCAGCAGCTCAGACCAGGCCACGGTATCAGCCATTGAATCAATATTGCCGGCATAAGGAAGATAAACAACATGACTCAGTGAGGGCAGCGACTTACGAAGCGAATCCCATGCATCGATCTTCGAATACTGCTTGCCGTTATAGGTATATCCGTCTGTGGCAAAAAGAATTTTCGGTTCTATCTGCAAGAACCTGTCCACTATGGAAGGATTGCCAAAATCAGGAGAACAACTGCTCCACACTGCACCAATGGACTGGGCAGCGAGAAATGCAACCACCGTCTCAGGGATATTAGGCATTACAGACACTACCCTGTCACCTTTCACCACACCATGATCTTTCAGCCATGCAGCCACCGCAGCTACTGAATTCTCCAGTTCATCCCAACCGATCTTCCTCCTGGCACCTGATTCATTCCGGAATACAATGGCATCACAATCGGCACAGGCATTCCTGAAAATGTTCTCAGCATAATTCACGGCCAAGCCCTGGAACCATTTGGTCCCGATCATCCCTTCCTTCTTTTCAAGAACAGGCGAAGCTTCCCCATAGGCCACAATACCTGAATAATCCAGGAAGCTCTCCCAGAATTCACCCGGTTTCTGCACACTCCAATGCCAGAGATCGTTATAATCTTCAAAAACCAGCGATCTTCTTTTCCTCAGCCATTTCATATACCGGGTCAGCCAGCATTTTTCTACCAGATCATTGCCGGGCCTCCAAACTGGTTCCAGATTTGTTTTCATATCCTGTTAAAAGGTAAATTTATAGAGAATGTTTTCTGAAAACCCCAATATAATCGCCGACATCAATAATGAATGGGGACTTTCTGTTCTTCCGGCCATTACTGAGCATGACCTGGCAGCTGTACTGGCCCAAAGGATCAATGTGCTCATCAAAAATGACATGTCCCGGCTGATCTCCATACTCTACCGGATCGATGTTGACGAAAAAAAGATCAGGCAGATGCTGCAGGAGAACAAAGGAACTGATGCCGGGCTAATCATTGCTTACCTGGTGATCGATCGCCAGAAGCAGAAAATAAAAACCCGCGATATGTTCAATACGCGGGTTGATGATATCGATGATGAAGAGAAATGGTGATCACATGGTCTCTTCCCAGATATTGAAATCTGTAGTGCCGTTCCGCTTGATCAGCCTGAAATGATTCTTCAACGCAGTCAGCAAGGGCATCCTGCGATAAGGCAGATCGTAAGTGGCCGCATACTGTTCCAGTTTCTTCGTGATCTCGGGATAATACACATGATTGACATTCGGGAATAAATGATGCACCACATGGTAGTTGAAACAACCCATGAAGAAACGGGTGAACCAATTGTCTTCTTCCACATCATTTGTAGTCAGCAGCATGTGCATGAACCAGTTCTCCGGCAAAGTATTTTTTTCGTCTGGAAGAGGGAATTCTGATTCAGTGTTCGCATGCGGTGGCAGAAGAACCGTCAACGCAAAAATACTTGCAGTGAATACCATCAGCACAAAACCACCAAGGGCCTGGCCCCAGCTAATACCCAATACCAGCTTGGGAAAGAAGATCATATAAAAGAAGAAAAACGCTTTGAAGAAAAACAACTTTACATATTCGATCCGGGGGATATCTATCAGTTTTCTTACTGTTTTCGTCTTATTAAAAAAATCTTTGAAATCCCTCAACACCAGCCAGTTGAACAGGAACAACGGATAAAGGAATGGCATGTAGATATGCTGGTATTTGTGATATTTTGAATACCCACCGTTAGGGAATACCCTGAAAATATCGCTCTGTTCGATATCCGTATCCCATCCATTCACATTGGGATAGTTGTGGTGGAACCTGACATGCCTCAATCTCCAGATAAAACTATTGGCCCCCATCAGATCGAAAAGGTGCACATAGTTATCGTTCCATTTTTTACTGTCGAATATGGTTCCATGAACAGCATCGTGAATGATGTTGGCGAAAATGATCACCAGCATCAGGCCCAGGCCGAAATAGCAACCATAATAAACAGCTTTATTTTCTCCTCCGAATACCATAGCAGTAGCCCAGATCGCCAGGTACATAAAGGGGAACAGGATCGCTTTGAATTTGATCTCCCATTTACGCGCTGGTTCCAGTGTCCGGACAATGTCTTTAACATCAGCCCGTAACTGCTGGAACACCAACTCATTTGTTCCTTTGGGGAACTGTGGTCTTTTTGTTCGTATAGTTGTTTCCATGCTTCTACTCTTTAAAACTACTGACAATCATTCGTTGCTCCAATCTGGCTGCAAAATTACACCGTTTATCCTCTTATTATAGACCTTTAAACAATCTATTTGCTGCAAGGTTTAACGGTTAAAATGGGTCATCTTTCACCCTTTGCCCCGTAACTCACTGTCTATCAGTTAAATACGTTCAAACCTTATGCCATTTCCCTGAATTGACCGGCCGTCCCATTCCTATTTATATTTTGTATCTCCCGGAGCAATTAACTTCACAACATGAAACTGGTTTCTTATCTGAAAAACGGGCATGATCAGCTTGCCGTGCTGCACGACAAATACCTATACGATATGGAGACCCTGCATCCCGATATGCCGGGTACAATGTCAATGTTTCTTAATTATTGGGAAGATTCCTATCCGGCTGCATTGGCCGGAGAAGAGGCGATCCGCAACGGGAGGATCAGTCATGTGAGGGCCACACCCCTGGAGGAGGCCATTCTTTTATCTCCTGTGCCTTCCCCAACCAGCTGCCGCGACGGTTATGCTTTCAGGCAACATGTAGAAGCAGCCAGGAGAAACCGGGGCGTTCCCATGATCCCCGAATTTGACCAGTATCCCATTTTCTATTTTACTAATCACCTCTCCATTCAGGGGCCCGGTGAACTGGTATGTATGTCGGATCATTTTGAAAAACTGGATTTTGAGCTGGAAGCAGCCATTGTGATCTGCAAGCAGGGAAGAAATATCAGGGCAGAAGAAGCCGATGAATATATCGGCGGACTAATGATCATGAACGATTTTTCCGCAAGAAGGTTACAGATGGAAGAGATGTTGCTGAATCTTGGTCCTGCTAAAGGAAAAGATTTCGCTACGGCACTGGGACCCTGGCTGGTGACCCTGGATGAACTGGAAGCATTGGAGATCCCTGCGAAACAAGGACATACGGGTAAGGCCTGGAACCTGAATATGACCTGCCGTGTCAATGGTGTTGAAGTCAGCCGGGGAAATTTGGGCGATATGGATTGGACCTTTGCAGAGATCATTGAAAGGGCTTCCTATGGAGTGAATTTATACCCTGGTGATGTGATCGGCAGCGGCACGGTAGGCACCGGATGTTTCCTCGAACTGAATGGCACCGGAAAACTCAATGATCCCAATTACCAGGAGCAATGGTTAAAGGAAAATGATGTTGTCACCATGGAAATTGACAAGCTGGGAGTTTTGGAAAATATTATTGCCAGGGACGAAGACGATTTTTCGTTGCTGGCCAGGAAGAAATAGGCCTTTGGATAACTGCCGGGATATTAAATTGCAGGTATGCAGATCAACCTGAATGAGCTTACCACACCGCAGAGACAGAGCTGGCTTCAGCATGCCATTGCACCCAGACCAATTGCATTTGCATCCACTGTGGATGAGGAAGGTCAGGTGAACCTCAGTCCTTTCAGCTTTTTCAATCTTTTCTCCACCCATCCTCCGGTGGTGGTATTTTCACCTTCCAGGCGGGCCCGGGACAATTCCACCAAACATACGCTTCAAAATGTATATCGCGTTCCTGAAGTAGTGATCAACATTGTGGATTATGATATCGTGCAACAGATGTCATTAGCCAGTTGCGAATATCCCAAAGGAGTGAATGAATTTCAAAAAGCGGGATTCACCATGGAAAATTCAGTGATGGTAAAGCCTCCGCGTGTGAAAGAATGCAAAGTGCAGATGGAGTGCAAGGTGCTTGAAATAAAACCATTGGGAGAAGAAGGCGGGGCGGGCAACCTGGTGATCTGTGAAGTACTGATCATGCATGTGAACGAAGCCATACTGAATGCCGAGCAAACAATGATCGACCAGCGCAAACTTCATCATGTAGCCAGGCTGGGCGGTGATTGGTACTGCCGGGTGGACGAAACCAATCTTTTCCATGTGGCAAAGCCAAACACTCAACTTGGAGCTGGCATAGATCAGTTGCCTTCCAATATCAGGTACAGTTCTGTATTAACGGGTAATAACCTGGGCCAACTCGCCAATGTAGAAAACATCCCTGATCCCGAACCTGGGTTCTATGATCCGCACCTCAAAAATATCATCCAGTATTTTGCTTCTAACCCGGATGATATGGAGGCCGAATTGCACCGGTATGCCAAAGAGCTGCTTGACTCCGGTAAAGTCAGGGAAGCCTGGCAGGTGTTACTTTCCGGCCTGTGACGCCAATCCGAATTTTTGCAAATACTGCAACTTGACCCTGCATTTTGACCGCCAGCTGCATTTTTTGATCCCTCACCCGGGATTTTAGATCTCTATATTGATTTTCTCCTACCCAGCGTTGTGCTCAGGCCAATAATCAATTACTTAACCCTTTCTTCCAGGTCTACTTTGGCAGTAGTGAATTCAAAAAACTACTGTCATGAAAAAAATTACTGCCTTACTGATCATCGCAATAAGCTTCAGTTCCTGTTTCAATAACTATTTCAAAGTAAAAACCAACTCGGGGTGGAACGAAGACCAATTGCAGCTTCTGCAAAATTCCCAGAAAAGGATCGTTGTTCATTTCAAAAATGCATACAAAGAAATGGTCAACCCGGTGTTCAGTGCTGAACAGGTCAGCGGGAAACTGGAATCTTATAAGGCCATGGCCGATAAGTATATGAATCCGAACACTGAAGAGAAGAAAAATTTCAAATACAAATACAGGTACAGGGAAACGCTGTTCACTGAGATACATCTTTATGTTAATGAAGACTATGCTGAACAAAACCAGTATACTGTAAACAGCAGCAATTTTGTCAAATCAAATATTTATCATCCCAATAAGGGATTGTCCATCGCAAGTCATGTGCTGGGTGTGACAATGATATTGGTTATTACCACGGGGGTAGTTGCCGCCGTCGTAGCGGCAGGGGGCGGAATCGGATTGTCATATACAGGAATATCTTTAGCCTACAATTGCCCTCAGGCCTACATAGAAACTGCTCCGGGCCAGTATCAATTCATTGGTGGCCTGTTCACGGGAGCCCTGCGGCGGGATCTTCAACGCACAGATATGATCAGGCTGCCAGATCTTCCATCTTCTGACACCATCCGCCTTCAGATCAGGGGTTTGAAAGATGAGATCCAATTTATCGACCATGCTTCGGTCAAACAAATTGTGCATCCGGAAGGAACCGAGATCGTGGGAAACCAATATGGCGACCTTTTCCTCATCCGCTATCTTAAAATGCCCAACGAAGTAAAGGCGGGCAATGCTGTAGACCGTTCTAAATCCCTACTGTTCCGCGATGGCCTCAGTTATGGATTCCATATTGCAGACTCCACAGAAAACAACAGCCAGCTCCAACTTCGATTTACAAGGAAAGAATGTGATAAAAAGGCAGTGCTGGTTACCCGCATGAAAAACTCAACATGGAGCGGTTATATCAACCATCAGCTTAAATCAAATCAATCCAATTCACTGGCAGTGCAGGCCGGATACAATTCAACCATGAATGCTGCCATGAAAATTTCCGTACTCACCAGGAAAGGCTGGAAACTGGCGGATTATTTCCCTCCTGCCGGCAATACAGCCACCAGGGATCTGGCCATGGAACTTGACCTTTCGGAGGTGGAAGGCAAAGAAGTATATATCAGAATGGAAGCACCTTACCGGTTCTGGGATATAGACCAGGCAGGACTATGTTTTGAAACGGTGAAGCCATCTGATATAACTGATATCCATAAGTTATCTGCAACAAAGAATGGTATTGATCAGTCCGGGACAATTGACAACGAAGACCACCATTACCTCTCACTGGAGTCCAACGATCAACTTAACCTCGAATATATTAAATCCCCGAAAACAAACAACCAAGGCACCACCACAACTTATATGTTGGTTGCCGGAGGTTATTATCGTCAAAGGACTGAGATGATCCTCCCGCAGGCGATCCATCCACCGGTGATGTCTAACAGCCTGAATCTGTATTCTATTGCCAGGTATAAAGAACTGGGCCTGGATCACTAAAAAAGTTTTTGGACAGACAGTTAGAATTCAGGCCCCTTGTTTCTACAGGGGGCTCTTAAAAATCCAAACAAGATTTCGGCCAGGCATACTGCAATGAATTGCAAAATAAACTGTGACAATAATTTTATCTTCATAACACTTCTTCGACATGAAAAAACTCCTGATCATATTGATGTTTTATACTGTGACTGCACACGCTCAACCCTATATCGATGCGGCACAGATCAGTTACCAGAACAGCCCCGGAGGTGATCCCAAAGAATTCCAGCACCTGCGGGCCCAGGTGAATGTGCCGGTTATTTTTAAAGACAGTAGTTTTTTCCTGTTCAATCCCATCTGGGAGGAAAGATGGGTGAAAATCTATGAAACCAGTAACCAGCAACACTACCGGGGACTGATCTCCTGGTTATCCTATACAAAACGTTTTGGAAAAAAATGGGAGACCATGATCGCATTTATACCCAGGTTTAATGGTGCACCAGAAGTCCAGTTCAAGGAAGGATTCCAGGCCGGTGGGGTATTGTTATTTACTTATAAAAAACGTCCGGGTCTTTCGTTCAAGTTCGGCGGATATTATAACAGTGAATTCTTTGGTCCGTTTTTCTGGCCACTGCTCGGGATAGATTGGAAGATCAATCAAAAACAACGGCTTTTTGGCGTACTGCCTTCTTATGCCACTTATGAATACCGTATCAACAAAAGACTTTCCTGGGGAGGAAATTTCAGGACTTATACCAATTCATACAAAGTGTATAACGCTCCTGGATCAGGTATACAACTGGACTATACCCGGTTCAATGACAACCAGGTTGGTGCCTTTATGGATGTCTACCTCACGCCACGTGTAGTCGCGAGTGCAGAAGGGGGCTACAGCATCATGAGAAACATCGAATCGGGTGAGTCGAAAAATTCAGAACCGGTTATCCTATCCAAACACGATGGTGCATATTTTCGTATAGCCGTTCAGTATAGGTTAAGATTTGATTAACATCCTGATTCAAAAATTCCACTATTTTTATCATCACTCAAACTGATCTGATGATAAAAAATTTACTGTTACCCTTGTTAATGTTCATATTGTTAAGTCCCTCTTCATTCTCCCAGGTGATCGATGATCCTGCCACGATGAATATGAGCAGGATCGAAATGGGAAATTTCTACCTAACCAAGGCCAAGAAACAAAAACGGAACGCATGGATATTGGTGGGCGCTAGTGTTGCTTCCATGTTTGCCGCTATTGCCGTAATGGAAAACAACCCGGATCATGAAGAAGCAGGTCTGGGCCTTCTACTGGTTTCGACAGGAACGATGGTGGCAAGCTGGCCTACGTTTGCAAGAGGTGCAAGAAGCAACGGCATGGCGGAGATGCTACTCACCGAACCCGGCCAGAATCCGGATAAGAATTATATCAATGCCCTGGCGACCAAATACCAGAAGCAGGCCAAAACAAATTCTATCATTGCCTGGTCAATGCTGGCGGGAGGCATTGTAACTTTGTTCGCAACCGCCTGGTACGAAGAAGGGTCTTCTGTTGCACCCTGGATCGGAACCGCCGCTATTTATGGGTCCATCCCCGTATTTGCCAGTGCAGCTAAAAACAAAGGGCGGGTATCCGTTCTCGTGAGGAACCAATCCATCCCTGTGAGTCATATGTCAGGCTCCCCAATATATCGATCTATTGGAGTAGCGATACCGATTTCAAACTAAATGCATCAGTTTATCAGTGAAGGGATGAGAGATCATCCCTTTTTTGTTTTCGCATAGCTCATCTTCCGCAGAATGTGCGACTGGTGTCTCAGCCGGTTCCTGTTCAAGTAACAAATGCAACTGACCCTGCTCACTTTCTTCACGTTTCCGATTATCCGCAAAGGTCCGGAGTCTCACTGCGATCATCAATTATCATCAGCTCATCTACAGGTATACTTTGGTGTCTGATATTCAGCAACGATGATTCCCCCTGGCGTTTTAAAATCTATTTCATGCGGGGCCTATTGATGATAGCAATTTTGATGGCAGCTATATCCACATGCAGGTCGCAGGATAGTGAGGAAAACGAACTGGTCCTTAGAAACATGGTAGATAGTGCTTTCAAGGATCTCACCCTGAAGCGAAGCATCAGCGATCTTCCATCCTATGGAGAGTACTATATAGCCAAGATCGGATTCATGAATGGTTCAAAAAAAAGAATGACATTTTACAGCGCAGACAGCGTTAAGATCTTTGTTTTTACTGATACCACTAACAAAATCCTCGACTCCATCTACGCGTCTGATATCAGGTTTATCAGCTTCCGTGAAAAAGGAAGGACCGGGAAGGTGATTGGTGGGGCAGCGGGAGCTGGATTGGCAATCGGAGGTTTTGCAGGCTATGTCAGTGCTCCTTGCGACGATTGCGAAGATGGCGATTTGAGCATCCCAGGTGTGGTAAGAGGAGCAGGATGGGGAATTGCAGCTGGTATCGCCACAGGGACGGCAGGAGCCATAGTGGCCATCTTTAATAACGGGAGTTTCAAGATCAAAGGTGACCCCAAAATATTCAGAAAGAACCTCCACAAGCTCCGGAAGTATTCCATTAATCAGAACTAAATTTTTAAACCATGAAAAAGCTGAACTGTCCAAATTCCGCTTACATCTTGATTCTTATTTCCATCATTTTCTGTTGTCCTGGTCTCCAGGCACAGAAATTACCAGACTCACCAATTACAAAAATTTCCAGGGTGGAACTAGGTAACTATTACATGAAAAAAAGTAAGAACCAAAAACTCCTTGGGTATGCTTTATTAGGCACCGGATTGGCCAGTTTTGCAGCATCTATTGGCCTTGCTTATGACGAATCAAACGCCGCTGCTCCTTTGCTCATTTTGTCAACCATCGCCCTGGCATCAAGCAATCCCGCATTATGCTCAGGATCAAAAAGCAAAGGGAAAGCTGAAATGCTTTTAAGGGAACCAGCGCCCGGTGAGAGCTCCGATGATGTTATGGCATTGGCCAAACGATACCAAAAGAATGCAACGATCAGTTCAATTGCTGCATGGACCCTTTTTGTTGGGGGACTAACAGGCCTTTTTATTGCTGCTGATGACGGCAGTGATACAGGTGCAGTCTTGAGTACATTATCCATGTTTGCGAGTCTTCCTGTTTGGATGAACGCCGCGAAGAACAAAGGACGTGTCTCAATACTACTGAAGAAAGAAAACGTGCCAGTCAGTTACAAGGCAAATCCATCCATGCCTTCCATTGGGATTAGCATACCCATTTCCAGGTAACCACCCATTCAATTTAAAAAGAGGGATCACTGATGTGATCATTTCCCTGCCATCTCCAACGCTCCACTCCAATTAGCGGGAATGCCATGTTCAATGTATTTCCTTGCGTTTTCAAGGAAATACATCGTGGTCTGATCATATGGATCGATATCAATGATCGATTGAAAACTTCGGACCGCCTCCGCAAAATTCCCTTCAAGATACAATTGCAAACCTTGCTTGAAAATGGGTAAAGACAGCATCCTGCTTTTTACAAATTCATATTCATACCCGGAGAAGCATTCATGGATCCCCAGTGCTTTATTCTTTCCCTTTAACTGAACTTTTCCCAGGTACCGGAGATGATAGTCGTCTTTCCCTTCAATTCTCGCCATGGTATTCTCACTCAACAGGATAGAGGTTCTGAAGTATTTGGTCAGGCCTTCAATACGCGCAGCTGTATTCACCGTATCAGATATTGTTGCAGCATCCAGTCTATGTTCATCACCAGTAATTCCCATGATCAGCGGCCCGGTATGCATGCCTATCCCGATCCTGATCACCGGCAGTCCTTTTCCCTGCCGCTGATGATTGTATTCCTGCAAACTCTGCTGCATGCTGATGGCAGCAAGTAATGCATCCCTGGGATCGTCAGGGAAGATCGCCATGATGGAATCACCCAGGTACTGGTTGATAAATCCATTGTACGAAGTGATGATGGGTCCCATTCTTCCATTGAATGATGACACGAATAGAAAATTCTCTTCGGGAGACATCCCTTCTGAAAGAGTAGTAAAATCCCTGATATCCGTAAACAACACGGTCACCTCTTTTTCGATCTGATCTCCCAGTTTAATATCCGTGATCACTTCTTTACCCAGGGATTTGATGAATGCACTGGGAACAAATTTCATAGTCACCTCATGGATCTTCAAGATCGCTTCTTCCCGCTCCTTTACTTCGCGGATATTTCTTTCATATAATAGTGCGTTCTCAATAGCGGTGGAGGATTGCAGGGCAAGTGTAACAAGTAATTTCAGATTCGCTGCCGTATACTTATCCGCGTCCCTGGATACGAGGATGATAGCACCCATGATCCTGTGTTTCACTTTCAGCGCCGCATAGATCAGTGAATGAACATCTTCGCGTACTACTCCTGCTTCGATCAGCTGATCCGGGTTATTGATGATCTCTGAGGTGCCGCTTAACCCTGTTTTCAACAACAGTTTAGCATTCCCCATCAGATTCTCCGTATTGAACAATGCATCCCCAGAAAATGCAGGCACCAGCAGCTTCTCTGCTTTCTCATCCCAAAGCACCACCACCCCGCTGTCGGAGGGAATTGAATGACAAGCCTGTTCAAGTGCAAACTGGGCAATGACCTCCGGATCGATCGACTGGGCAAGTTTCTCGGAAAAATCAAAGATCACGTTCAGTTCCTGGTAGGTGGTCAGCACTTCACTGCCAAGCTTTTTCTTTTCCGATTCTTTCTGCACCAGGAGCGAAAGCATTTCTGCTACCAGCGAGGTATTTGTTCTGCCAATGACCCAGCCGATAACCTGTCCATCGCAGTTGACAGCAACCCTGGATGTCAGTGAAGGGTCCGGGCTTCCAAATACAAGATTGCCTTCATTATCTTCTATATAAAGTGCAGCACCTGTTTCCTCGATGAACTTCCTAATGAACGATGCCGTTTCATTTTTCTTTCCAAAAAGAGATTTAAGCTTTGGCAGAAACATACTCATTGGTCAACTTAAGATTAATCGATTTCTAAAACTTCCTTTGCCTTATTCAGCAATACTTCAGGATCAAAAGGCTTTGTCATATAAATATCTGCACCCACCTCTGCACCTTTCAACCTGTCCAGTTCCTGGCCTTTTGCAGTCAACAGGATGATGAACACCTTCTGACCAATTTCATGTTTTACTTTCCGGCAAACATCCATGCCGTTCATTTTAGGCATCATCACATCAAGAAACACCAGGTCTGGTTGTTCTGCCTGGATCATTTCAAGTGCTTTCTCGCCGTTATCCGCTGTGAAAAACTCAACTCCTTCATCTTCCAGTTCCTCCAGGGTTTGTTCTATCAGCATACGGATGTGGGCCTCATCATCAACTATCAGAATTTTCTTCGACATTTTTTACTAATTGGGTTGATTAATTATTTTATTGATAGATCAGGAATAAAACATTTTCCAATCCTTTTTCAAAACGCAGGCTTTGCACGATCTGCTGTTTGCCAGACAACAATGAATTCAGAATGATGATATCCGGTTTATTGGCTATCGCTTTTTCAACCAGCTCTTTCCCATCGGACTCCACCACCTGGTAGCCTTTGGCTTCCAGCACATCGGTCAGTGTACGTACGGTCACATTATCTTCATCCACCACCATTACTTTTTTCCTGGATTTACCCTGCATCAGGAGACTGTCCACATCAGAGAAAAGCTGGGAAGTATCAATGGGTTTAGTCAGATACCTATCCACCCCTACACGCAAACCCCTGGCTTTATCCTGGACAATTGATAGTACGATGATGGGGATCTCCATGGTTTGCGGATCATTTTTGAGGATGGCAGCAACATCAAAGCCATTCATCTCCGGCATCATGATATCCAGGATGACCAGGTCAGGCCGATGATCCCTGATCATATCCAGAGCTTCTTTTCCATTGGTTGCTTCTTTCACATAATAACCCGCTTCTGTGAGTTCCTGCCTCAGCAAAGACCGGATGGAATCGTCGTCATCCACTACTAGAATAGTTGAATGCTTCGATTTGATAGTCAACTCGGATTGTTGCATTTGCTCCTTAAGCTGACGAACCAGGTCGTTCAGATGCATGGGCCGTATTGGCTCGGTGCTGAGTACCGGGATGGCAAATGAAAAAGTGCTGCCCTTGCCTATCTCACTGTCAAGCCAGATCCGGCCGCCATGATGTTCCACGATCTCTTTACAAATCGGCAGGCCGAGTCCTGTGCCCTTAGGTTTATCCGTCAGGGTATCTCCCACTTGTTTGAATTGTTCAAACACGGCAGCATGATCTTTTTCCGCTATCCCAATTCCGGTATCTGTAATACTTGTGATCACTTCCCCATTTTGCGGGCTATGGTAGATCCTGCAGGAAACCTTTCCAGAGTCCGTGAACTTAACTGCATTGGAAAGCAGATTAACTACTACCTGTATAAGCTTGTCACGGTCACCTGTGATCTCAGGAAGATTATCTTCCACCTGCAGATCCAGAACCAGGCTCTTCTGGTCAAACAATGCAGAAGTAGCTGCGATGGCCCGTTCAACAACTTCGGTCATGGATGTCTTATCCATATGCCATTCCATCTTGCCGGCTTCGATCTTGGCCAGGTCAAGTACATCGTTGATCAGGTGCGTCAGCCTCTGACCCTCGGAAACAACAACGTTCAGATTCTCTGATACCTGCTCTATGGTTTTTGCAGTCTTTGGATCTGATTTATCGGTCAGCGGAAACACTTTTTCTTCCAGCCTTTTCTTGATGATCTTGGCGAAACCCAAAACCGAAGTGAGCGGTGTTCTCAGTTCATGGCTCACAGTAGAAAGGAATGCGCTCTTGGCATCATTGGCCTGTTCTGCAGTTTTACGCGCCGCATCAGCTTCCTGTTGGGCATGCCTTACGTCTTCAAACAACTGGGCTTTCTTTATGGCAACACCTACGTTAGCAGCGATGGTAGTGAGCAGTCTCTGGTCTTTTTCATCAAACCGGTTTTCTTTTTCTGTGCTTTGCACACTAAGAACTCCAATGAATTCATCTCCTACCGGAATAGGCACACCCAGGTAAGAAGCAGCAGGAAGGCCGATTCGCGACACACCCAGGGCCTCGGTAGTAACCCCCACTTCTTTATTCATCAGGAGGGGCTTGCCTGTAAGAAGTATTTTAGACGTAAGACCATCTCCCAGTTTCATGGGTTGCAGATCATCCCCGAACTGGTATGGGAAATTGATGATCCTGGTTTTCTTATCCAGCAAAGCCAGGTAAACTATATTGGCTTTGAAGAGTTGCTTCATCTGCTCTCCCACCAGCTGGATCAGTTGCTCAAGTTCGATCTGTGCTGCCAATGCCTGGCTGATATTATTGACCGTTGAGATCTCAGCCATACGCTGGGCGATCTCATGTTCACTTTCATTAAGCTTACGGTATGCACTGGCGTTATCAAGTGCAATACTTGTATACGTGGCTAAATTCTGCAACAGGTTAAGATGGTAAGGCGTATAGGCGTTCTTTTTGAAGCTCTGTACACTGATAATACCCAACACGCTGTCTTTAGCGATCAATGGAAGGTATATCAATGATACTGGAGCCTCCGCCATTGTCCCATCTTCCAGCTTCAGATTCTGATGCACGTATGAAGGGATATAGGTTTTGGACTCGGTTGCCACATCGTTGATGAACACGGGCTTCCTGTTATCAATACACCAAACAGGAAACTGATTCTTATCTACGGTACTGCGCTTATAAGGCTCATATCGTTTCCCTTTTTCAATGGCAAATTTGTAATCCAGCTCGTTTTCCTCCTTGTTGTAGATGCCTATTCCAAATATGGAAGCATCTGCCAACTGGTTGATATGCTCGTAGAGATTATAAAAGATGGTTTCAAAATCTAGGGAAGAGGTGATCTTCTTACCAATATCACTGAGCAGTTCCACATTTTTCTTGCCCATCTCAGTTTCCGCCAGCAATAACCTGGTTTCCTCAAAAAGCTTTGCATTCTGCAATGCCACACTCATACTGTTGGCCAGGGTTGTCAGCAACGACACGTCTGAATCACTGAATGCGTTCTCTTTGTCAGTATCCTGTAAACTGATAACGCCAGTTACTTTATCCCCTGCGATCATTGGCACAAATACGGCTGATTTGAGTGGTTCACCCATTACTACCACATTATTATACTGCCTGGACAGTTCATCGGCATTCTCCTTGATATGAAGAATCTGCCGACTCTCCACCACATACTTTCTGAAGCCCGATACCGGCCGCTGGTCGATCAGTGATCTGTCGCCTTTTTCAAAGGAATATTTGTCGTGTATCAATTGCGTCTTCTCATCATAGGCTGCTATGTCCAAGACTTTGGCATTGAAGATCTCGCGGATCTTTTCTCCAACCAGGTCATATATGGCCTGGATATTCAGTTCCCGCACCAGTCCTTCCTGCACACTGTTGATCACAGCCAGTTCTTCCACACGATGGCTGAGTTCCTTGGTTCTCTTGGCAACCGTCTGTTCTAACTCTTTTTGCTTGGCTTTCAACTGGCGGGTCCTGTTACGAACCACAGCATAGATCAGCCCACCGATCAATAGGATATAGAGGAGGTATGCCCACCAACTCCTATACCAGGGAGGAGTGATATAAAAAGTATACACGGCCTCCTCGCTTAATTGCTCATAAATATTCTTGGCCCTTACATGAAATGTGTATTTGCCTTCTGAAAGATTTGTATACTCCTTGTAATAATTCTTATCCAGATCACTCCAGCCTTCATCAAATCCTTCCAGCCATGTCTGGTACTTTGTTTTATCCTCCTGATCAAAGAATGGGGCGGCGTACTCAAATCGAAGCACGTTATTGTTATGAGCTAATTCTGTTCTCTTGTCACCAGCCGATGCAGGATTCATGATCACCGTTCCGGATCGAACCTGACGGAGTATTGTTTTAAAGCTCTTGCTGTAGTCTTTTTTAAGTTTCTCGTCATATCTGATCAATCCATCTGTTGTACATATCCAAACAATACCATTTTCATCAGGAACGATCTTACTGAATGTGAGATCGTTAATTGGAAGAAATGGTTTCCTGTCGATGATCAGCTTACCGTCTGAACCTTTTGTCACCAACATGGTTTCTTTGGACCACCTGACCCAATAACGGCCTGTAGGATCCTTAATAATATCCCCTTCACTATTACCTCCGCCATGGCGCTGAACACCTAAACTTGAATCGGCATAAAATCTCTCTTTTTTCGCATCAAACCGGTAAAAAACAGTGTCGGCAACGAACCATGTGTCGCCATACATCTCATTCACCTGTCCTACCCCATTGATAAGCCCATGTTCAGACCCATATTTCTTTGAAGAAAATTTCTCCAGTACTGGTTTTCCACTCTCGTCAAAATAGGGCTTGATCAAATAAGCCAGCTGGTTCTGTGTACCGGCCCACAATTGACCGTCACTGGTTTCAGTAAATGTCCAGAACTGATCTCTTATGCCCGGGATGCGGCCAATAGCCTCCCAATCTCCTTTCTTGCCCCGGTAATAGACCTCAACACCCAGGGAAGTCCCTGCATATAAAACATCGGGATGAGAAACCGACCTATGCATGCCTATCAAATTACTTTCACTCGGTACTACCTTCTTTGTAACACCATTCCTGATAGCATACAAGCCATCGCTGGGAACCAATAACTCCCCCTCAGATTTCAACAAATAAAAAATCTGGTTAGGCTGAATCACCTTATTGGGATTGAACATTGCTTTTTTATCATCAAACTCCAGTAGCCCATTATTTGTACCCAGGTATAATTTTCCATCAAACCTGGCCAGGTTCAGTGTGGAAGTATTGATACCAGACTGATTAGTGAACCTGGTGAATGGAGAATTGGTTTCCAACTTGGAAATTCCGTTATCAAGCGCCATCCAGAGTGTTCCATCTTTACCATAATACATATTGTAGATGGACTCATCCTGCAGGCCTACATCCCTATTTATAATCTGGATCAGTTTTCCGGCTCTGTCCATGATCAATACGCCCTTGCCTGTGGTTGCGAGCGCATAATTCCCGCCAGGCAATACTATACCTCCATATAACATGGCGGTTTTAATGATATCGTCCGCTTCCGATTTAAAGGGAACAATGGTTTTGCCATCATACAGATAAAGCCCGGTGTAAAATGTTCCGATCAGATATTGCTTCTGTCCTCCAGATGAACCATAAGGGAGCATTAACCTGGTCCGCTCATTTTTGATCAACTCACTTCCAGGTATTAATTCGAACTTATCATTGACCAGTCTCTGCAGTCCTATACCAAGTTCATGGACATAATACTCACCATCAAGGTAAAAACCGAATGAGAACAGCGCTTTGGGTGTGAAAACCTTGACCTGCTGTTTTCCATCGATCCTGAATATATATTCCCGGGCCTGGAAATATATTCCGTCGTTACCAACCCGGATTGACCAAACATCAAAAAAATTCCGGTATTGCGCCGGAATCAGATTCAAAAGAGATACCGCCCTGGTTTTACCGAATTCATCCGTTGCTAAATAACCTATATCTCCTACTGAGCCATAATAGATACGTCCACTTGAATCCGAGGCAAGTGCCCTTACTACCTGTGGAGGTGCTCCCTCGAACACTACCCTCCTCCAGGCCACACCGTCATACTCCAGGATGCAGTTCTGCGCACCAAAATACATGATGCCCCGCTTGTCTTCTATTACTGCCCAGGTTTGAGGAAGGGCATTAAATACTTTGGAAGTATAATTGGTAATGAAGGGGAAACCTTTCTCTGCCGCAGACTGCGAATGCGCAGCAACTGTCAGATATAACGAAAATATGGTAAGCCATATTCGCAATCTGCCCTTTACAAAATTTGCTTTTGACATGATAGAAACTCGTTAGTTTGGGTTAACCGGGCTGTAAGAGATTGATTATTCTAAATATAACTACCTGCCGCCACACTGACAACTCAACCTAAGGGTCCCATTGGGGTTTTCCCTTATTTTTGCAACTTAATTGAGAAGCAAAAACATGCAGATCCAACACTTATCTGAGCAGGAAGTCATCCGGAGGGAAAAATTGAAAGAACTGGAATCACTGGGCATAAATGCCTATCCCGCAGCACTTTACCCCGTAAACACTACAGCGGCATTCATAAAAGAGAATTATAAAGGCGAAGAGAACAAAGCTGATTTCGCCAGCGTATGCCTGGCCGGAAGGATCATGTCTGTCCGCGACATGGGCAAGGCCAGCTTTGCAGTTTTGCAAGACAGCTCAGGCAAGATCCAGATCTATGTCAGGAGGGATGATATTGCCACTGGCGAAGACAAGACCCTGTATGATAAAGTCTGGAAATCTCTCACGGACATTGGTGATATCGTAGGCGTGAAAGGATATGTGTTCACCACCAAAACCGGTGAAACATCTGTTCACGTGCAGGAGCTGGTGATGCTGACCAAATCGCTAAAGCCGTTGCCTGTGGTAAAAGAGAAAGAGGGCGAAACTTTTGATGCAGTAACTGACCCCGAGTTCAAGTACCGCCAGCGTTATGCTGACCTGGTGATCAACCCCCAGGTGAAAGAGACTTTTCTCAAACGCACCAGGATGGTCAATGCCATTCGCGATTTCCTGAATGAAAAAGGAGCCATTGAAGTGGATACCCCCGTATTGCAAAGCATTCCTGGTGGAGCGGCAGCCAGGCCATTCACTACACATCATAATGCACTTGATATTCCCATGTACCTGCGCATCGCCAACGAACTATACCTCAAAAGACTGATCGTGGGCGGGTTCGACTGGGTATATGAGTTCTCGCGCAATTTCAGGAACGAAGGCATGGACCGCACACATAATCCTGAGTTCACAGTGTTGGAGTTCTATGTGGCCTACAAAGACTATTTATGGATGATGGAAACCACCGAACAAATGCTGGAACGCGCCGCGCTTGCAGTGAATGGAACCAGTGTGGCAGAAGTGGACGGCAAACCAATCGATTTCAAGGCACCCTATAAACGCATTACCATGTTCGATGCGATCAAAGAACATACCGGTTTCGATATCAGTGATATGGACGAAACCGGACTGCGTGATATATGTAAGCAACTACACATACCCGTAGATAACACTATGGGCAAAGGCAAACTCATTGACGAGATCTTCTCTGAAAAATGCGAGCACCATTATATTCAACCCACCTTCATCATCGACTACCCGGTTGAGATGAGTCCGCTTACCAAGAAACACCGCAGCAAAGCAGGACTGGTAGAACGTTTTGAACTCATGGTGAATGGAAAAGAGATCGCCAATGCTTATAGTGAACTGAACGATCCCATTGATCAGCGCGAACGTTTTGAAGAGCAGGTTAAACTGATGGAGCGGGGTGACGACGAAGCCATGTTCATCGATTACGATTTCCTCCGCGCACTGGAATATGGTATGCCTCCAACCGCAGGTATCGGATTTGGCATAGACAGGATCTGTATGATGATGACGAATTCACCAAGCATACAGGACGTGCTCCTGTTCCCGATGATGAAGCCGGAAGCGGGAGACTACTAGGGCAGGTGGCAGGTGGCAGGTGGCAGGTGGCAGGTGGCATTCAGCGTTTAGTATTCAAGAAATTTCTCAGAGCTTCAGTATAAATTATTGGTTGATCACGATACAAACCATGTCCTGAATCTGGTATGATGACCAACCTTGAACCCCTCACTTTGTCGTGAAATTTTTTCATCGTTTCAGGCCTGGCCTCGTCATATTGCCCGCCAATGAAAAGAACAGGAAGCGCTAACCGTTCGAGATCACTGGTTCTGTCGAAGTTTTTCAAAGTTCCTGTTGCTGTGAACTCAGTTGGCCCCCACATATAATGATAAATGGAATCATTGTCTGGTCCGCCTGTGACGCAAAAGGGCTCTCCTTTTCTATACATGTACCTGGCATAAAATGAATCCGTAGCAGAGAGATAAGAGGGCGCTTCATAGTTCTGAATTCGCTCGTATTTTTTTATCGTATCCTGCAATGTTTTAGGCATTTGGGAAACCAGGATATTCGCATCCCTGATCCAAACGGAAGTGCTGATCAACGGGGCAGCAAAAATGGCCGACTTGACACCTGCTGGCTTTTTGGAAAGATATTCGATCAACACTGCACCTCCCCAGGAATGTCCCAGAATATGAAGTTCTTTCAATCCAAGCGATTTGCGTAAGCTATCGATCTCATCCGCAAATCTCGCCGGTCTCCATAAACTTGTATCCCAAACTCTTTCAGAATTTCCAGTGCCCAGTTGGTCATAAAAGATCACAGGCCTGTCATTGGAAAGTTTTGAGTAGGCAGGCATACCTACGCAACTTGAACTGCCCGGCCCTCCATGTATCAAAAGCAACGGAGTGGCTTTCCCTTCACCAACGATCTTATACCAGATCTTTCCTCCTTCCACCTGCACAAAACCTTCCCGAGGTATTAGATTTTGTGAGAAGGAAAAATACCAGCAAAACAGAAAGAAAAATGAAATGAAATGTTTCATTTTCGGAACTTTAGAGATTCATCAACTCCTGCAACCTGCAACCTGCAACCTGCAACCTGCAACCTGCAGCCTGCTTTTAGTGATTGCAAATGGGCCAAAGATATACTAACTTGGGCCACCTTATTTTTCTCAAAAAATCTACTGCATGTCAAAGATCCTCTCCACCGTTTTATTTATTTCCTTTATTATAATGTCCTGCACCAACAAGATCGATGCAGACCACGTCTATAAAAATGCAGTAGTGTGGACAGGTGATTCCGCCCTTCCATCTGCTTCAGTGGTTGCGATCAAGGGAAACAAGATCGTTTACGTGGGAGACCAGTCAGACAATATCACCGGCGAAATGATCGACCTGGAGGGGCAGATGGTCGTTCCCGGATTCCAGGATAACCATGTGCACTTCCTGATGGGCGGTTATGGCTTGTCCAGTGTTCAACTGAAAAACGCTAAAACCAAGGAGGAATTCATAAATACCCTGGCAGAATTTTGCAGATCTCATCCCGGTGACTTCTGGATACAAGGCGGGGATTGGGATCATGAAGCCTGGGGTGGAGAACTTCCGGCCAGGAGTTGGATAGATTCTGTCAGCGGTGATCATCCTATTTTCATCATGCGCTACGATGGCCATATGGCCCTGGCGAATTCCAAAGCATTGGAAATATCCAAAGTTGACAGAAATACAAAAACACCTCCCGGCGGAGAGATCATCCACGATGCAAAAGGCGAACCCACTGGCATCATTAAAGATGAGGCATTTGCATTGGTAGACAAAAACATTCCCCCACCTTCTGAAAAGCAATATGAAGAATATTTCCTTCATGCCTCAACACATGCAGTGGAAAATGGAGTGACCACCGTGCAGGATATGGGATCTTATGGTGGATGGCCGGAACTGGAGACCTACAGAAAAGCCAGGACGAATGATAAGATGCTTTGCCGGATCTATTCATTTGTTCCGTTGAAAGACTGGAAGAAGCTGGACGAATACGTGAAAGCCAATGGCAAAGGAGATGACATGTTGCATTGGGGTGGACTGAAGGGATTTGTAGATGGATCACTGGGCTCTACAACGGCATGGTTTTATCTACCCTACCTGGATGCGCCCAATACTTCCGGATTTACGGTCACCGATACCGCCGATCTTCGCAATTGGGTTTTGTCGGCCGATGCTGCCGGCCTTCATGTGGCTGTGCACGCGATAGGAGACCATGCCAATGATTTTATTCTGTCAGTTTTTGAAACTGCGGAAAAAAATAATCCGGAGAAGGACCATCGTTTCCGGATCGAACATGCCCAACATCTTTCAGATCATGCCATAGCAACATTTGCAAAACTCAAGGTAATTGCCAGCATGCAACCCTATCACCTGGTAGACGATGGCAACTGGGCCTATAAGAGGCTGGACGAAAAAAGACTGAAGGGCACTTATGCATTTAAATCATTGCTGGACAACGGAGCCACCCTGAGTTTTGGTTCTGATTGGACGGTTGCTCCACTCGCGCCCCTGCTTGGTATCCAGGCTGCGGTTACACGTCAAACCGGAGACGGCAAAAATCCCGGGGGCTGGTTTCCGGAACAAAAAATAACTGTAGAACAGGCGCTGAGAAATTATACAGCCGCCAATGCCTATGGATCTTTTATGGAAGACAAGCTCGGAAAGATAAAAACAGGTATGCTGGCAGACCTTACCATACTTGACAAGAACCTGCTGACCATCGACCCGAAAACAATAAAAGATGTACGGGTGATGAGAACTGTGGTGGATGGGAAAGAAGTCTATAATTCATCACATTCTCCACATTGATCACATTAATCACATTTTATAATCCGTCTCTGTAATTCAACGCCGGAGCCCGATCGCCCAATAGCGCTTTATATTGGTAGTTGCCTTTCTTTTGGATGAGTTCTTTTTTGGCAGCTTCTATCAGTTTAGGGTTATGCAGTAACTCAATGCCCATACTGGCCATGGTTTTTGCAGCCACTACCATTCCTTTTGTTCCAATTTCTGTACCTCCGCAGGCTACTGCCTGCCAGCTATGTGCTGAGGTTCCCGGAATCCAGGTTGCTGCCCAGATGCCCACAGTGGGTACATTGTAGCTGATATCTCCTACATCGGTAGAACCCGGAGGATCCTGCGGCATGTCCGGCGTATTCACTTTTGAAGAAGCCAGGAGATCGGGAGCCTGCCCCGAAAAACTGGATTGTATCTTCTTTCCAAATTCAATTTCTGCGGGAGACAAATTGACCCCACCGATTCGCTCCAATTCTTTTTGCATGGCGACGTTAAGTGTATCGATCAGCAACAGATCGTGTGTACCTCCAATGACCTCATATTTCATGGTGGTTCCTGTACCCAATGCAGCACCCTCCGCAGCTTTTACAACGCGGTCAAAAATATCCACTACCTGGACCTTGTCCGGATGACGAACATAATAATATACTTCAGCGAAATCAGGCACCACATTAGGCGCCTTACCGCCACTGGTGATCACATAGTGTATCCTGGTTTCTGAAGGAATATGTTCACGCATCATGTTCACCATCATGTCCATCGCTTCCACCCCATCAAGAGCCGAACGTCCCTTTTCCGGTGCCATCGATGCATGAGACGATAAGCCGTAAAATCTGAATTTGGCCGACTTATTAGCCAGGGCGCCGTTATAAAATACTGCATTGATATCGTCGGGATGCCAGTGCAATACCACATCAACCCCATTGAACAAACCGGCCCTGGCCATATACACTTTGCCGCTTCCCCCTTCTTCAGCAGGGCATCCGAATACTTTTATCGTTCCTTTCCAGCCATTGGCTTGCATCTGATTCTTGATCGCTATCCC
>DATGXN010000286.1:0-10761 GCA_035298945.1 Chitinophagaceae bacterium
CCGCCTGAAGCTGTCAGGACTGTGCTGCCACCAAAGCAGATCACGGTATTACCTGCGATATTGATAACAGGAAGCGGGTTCACCGTTACTGTTGTACTCTTTACAGAAGAACATCCTTTTGAAGAACTCACTTCAACACTATAACTGGTAGTTTCAGTTGGAGCTACTTCAATAGAAGATGTTGTTGCACCATTACTCCACTTATAAGAAGCTCCACCTGAAGCTGTCAGGGTGATCTTTTCACCATAACAGATCGCGGAATTCTGAGTCAGGCTAACCACAGGAAGCGGGTTAACTACAACCTGGATGCTTTTAGAAGCCTGGCAATTGGCACCGCTGGTCACATCTACAGAATATGTAGTTGTTGCAGCAGGTTTAACTGTGATAGAAGCAGTTGTTTCACCGGTGCTCCATACAAAGCTTGCACCGCCGGAAGCTGTCAGTGTTGTTTCCTCACCTGCACAGATCTCAGCTTTACCACTGATATTCACGATTGGCTTATCATTCACCGTCACAGTCACACTCTTCGAAGCCTTACAACCCGCAGCCGTGGTCACCTCTACAGTATAAGTAGTGGTAGCTGCCGGATTCACATTAACGGAGGCAGTTGTAGCACCATTGCTCCACTTATAAGTAGCACCACCTGAAGCTGTCAGGACTGTGTTGCCGCCAAAGCAGATCACGGTATTGCCTGTGATATCGATAACAGGGAGCGGGTTCACTGTTACTGTTATTGTTTTACTGTCTTTACATCCCTCTGCATTGGATACTTCTACAGAATAATCAGTAGTGGCAGCAGGGTTAACAGTGATGAATGAAGTTGTTGCTCCATTGCTCCAGAGATATGAAGTTCCGCCACTTGCAGTAAGCACCGTGCTGGCACCGCTACATATGGCCACATTACCTGAAGTAACTACAACGGGTGCAGCGTTAACAGTTGCAGTTACCGGTGTTTTCTCACTCTCGCAGCAGTTAAGGCAGGATACATAATATGTTGCTGTAGCACTGAGGACAGGTGTTTCAAAAGAAGCACCGGTACCCACCAGGTTACCATCCTTATCGTACCACCTCAGTGTACCGCCGGTACAACCAGATGCAGTAAGAACCAGGGTTCCGGCACCGCAACGGGAAGCGCCAGTCGCAAATGGTGCAGACGGAATGGATGCATTAACCGAATAAGTGAACGTACATGTGTGTGAAGGTTCGTCAGCGTCCAGATCACCGTCATTGTTTTTGTCATCATATACCGTAATGGTTCTGGTGATGTTCTGCTGTGAAGCGCTGCATTGCACCGCAGTAGCATTGTCTGAAGCACTGAATCGCAGTGTACCGCATGGGTATGAACCCATATTGATATTATAAGGAGCCGCTTTTAACTGGGCTATCGTAGTTGGAATAGCTGGTATGGTATTGAAATTTGTACAATTAAATGTACCGAGGTCAGTATTTGCAGGGCAGCTCACATTAAAATCACAGCAGCTACCTACCACTACATTATATGTTCTGGTATTGACTTGCTTTACTGGTACATTATTATCTGTCACGGTAAGGGTGACACTATAAGTTCCCGCAGCAGCATAGGTCTTGCTGGGACTTGCCTGGGTACTGGTTGTGCCGTCTCCGAAATTCCATGAATAGGTATATGCAAGTTCTCCACCAGTTGTCTTGTCATTGAACTGTATTGCCTGAACGCCAGTGTTGGCCGCACATGTACCGGTATAACTGAAATCAGCTACCAGAGGTCCAACAACCCTGATGTTATATGGGTACTGATAACATTTGGGTGAAAGCGACGCACAGTCGTAAGTGTTTGTAACGGGATTGTAGCGGTTACAAACATCATAAACGCCGGGAACGGTCGGGGCCGATTGGCTCCAGGCCGTAAATGCATTCCTGATCTCGATCGGCTGACCGCCATTAAAAGTCAGCGGCTCTTCGATCTTTACTGACGAAGGACCCTGGTTGAAGGTCTGCGCGTAACACTGGTAGATCTTTTTGACGAACACATTGTTCACATAAAGATCACCCGTGATCAGAAATCCGTAACGTGTCTGTGAAATCACATTAAGGTTGAACTGCAGATAAAGATTACTCATGAGGGCTCCCGGCGTACAAGACGCGGTCACCGGAACTCCGGCGCCATCAACGAGGAATACTTTCTCAATTCTTACGTCACCGGATGTGCAACTGGGGCAGATCTCATTAATAGTTCCGCTCTCTGCAATGATCTGGGCGGAAGCGCTGCTGATCATCAACAGCATTCCAACCAGGAATGTCAGGAAGCGTAACCGCTGTCCGGTGTCTTTGGTGCTGCCAGGGGCTTTGCGCCGCGTGGCAGAGTAGGTCAGGCATGTAAAACTGCTCATAAAGGTACTTTTTGTGTAATGGAGGTAATTTGCTTCCCTGTTTTTTCAGGGGGCAGTTTCAAGGGATCGATTGGAGCAGATATTTTTAAACTGGCCGGTTCAGGACGCAGTATTCAGATCAAAATGAGCTGGATAATGGAGGCAAATTCAATAGAGGAATTGGTGGAAATTGTAACGATACTGGAGGGCGCTTCATGATATGGGAAGCGTTGTAAATGCAAAGGAACTCTTAAATAGAATGCCTTGCAAGGCCTTTCCGATGAACTGCCTTCTTCATCCGACGAATGGAAAACACCACCTTATATCATCTTACCTGGCCTCAGTTTTCTCATTTGGGTAATTACCTGATAGTGAAAGATTAAATACTAATTTTGACCACTAATTATGGCAGAAGATCTGACAATAATCAAAGGCTCGAAAGAAGAACAATACCAGGCGATCATCCCCCAGATCAAAGGCCTGCTGGAAGGCGAACCCGACCTGGTAGCCAACCTTGCCAATGTGGCTGCAGCACTGAAAGAACAGTTCTCCTGGTGGTGGATCGGGTTCTATCTCGTAAAAGATAATGAACTTGTTCTGGGTCCATTCCAGGGGCCCGTAGCCTGTACGAGAATCAGGAAAGGAAGGGGCGTATGCGGCACTGCATGGGCTGAGGCAAAAACACTGATCGTAGATGATGTAGAGAAATTCCCTGGGCATATTGCCTGCAGTAGCCTGTCAAGGTCTGAGATCGTTGTTCCGCTCATATATAATAATATAGTGTGGGGAGTACTCGATGCAGATTCTGAACATCTCGCACACTATGATGAAGTAGACAGGATCTTCCTGGAACAAATAGTTTCCATGCTCAAACCCGAATAATAGTATTTATGAGAACCATAACCGGCCTCCTCTTTTGTTGTCTCAGTTTTAACGCCTGGTCTCAAACTACAAAAGTCAAGATACCACTCGATGTACTGGAAGATAAGATCAAAGGAGGTTGGGCGGGGCAAACCATCGGTGTAAGCCTGGGTGCTCCCTATGAGTTCAGGTACAATGGAAGCTTCATTCAGGATTATGTACCACTGACCTGGCGAAGGGCCTATGTGAAAGAGATCATGACCAATGAGCCAGGCATATACGACGATCTTTATATGGACCTCACATTTGTAGATGTGTTTGAGAAATATGGTATCGATGCGCCTGTCGACAGCTTTGCCAATGCATTTGCACGGGCCGACTATATGCTATGGCATGCAAACCAGGCTGCCAGGTACAATATTCTGCATGGCATCAAAGCACCCGCCTCCGGTTTCTGGAAAAACAATCCCCATGCAGATGATATCGATTATCAGATAGAATCTGATTTTTCCGGATTGATGAGTCCGGGTATGCCGCAAACCACCGCAGCTATTGGTGACAAGATCGGGCACATCATGAATTATGGCGACGGCTGGTATGGAGGAATTTATGTGGGTACCATGTATTCACTGGCCTTCATTTCTTCTGATGTAAAATACGTGGTTAAAGAAGCTTTGAAATCTATCCCGGAGAAAACCAGGTTCAGACAAATGATCAGTGATGTGATCAACTGGCACGAGCGGTTCCCGGACGACTGGCACTACAGCTGGATGGAGATCCAGAAAAAATGGTCGGCCGAAATTTCATGCCCTGATGGAATTTATAGTGCATTCAATATCGATGCACCTTTAAATGCGGCTTATGTAGTACTTGGCTTGTTATACGGAAATGGAGATATAGGGAAAAGCATGGAGATCACTACACGTGCCGGGCAGGATGCAGATTGCAATCCTTCTACTGTGGGAGGTATCCTGGGCACAATGACAGGTTATAAAGCCATTCCCCCTTATTGGATGCAGGGCTTGGAAGGTGCGGAGAACATAGACTTCAAATACACCACGATGTCGTTACAAAAGGTTTACCAGGTGGGTCTGAAGCATGCACTGCAGAATATAATTAAGCACGGAGGATCTCATAATGGAAACGAAGTGACCATTAATACTGAGCCTGTAGTGCCTGTTAGATTTGAACAGGGTTTCACAGGCCTGGAAAAAGTGAAAGAACTTAAGCTGGGCGCCTGGGACAAAAATGATATCAGTTTTTCTTTCGACGGAATTGCTTTGGTAATAAAAGGAAATGTAGGCAAGAAGAAAAATGAACTGCCTGAAAAAGATATTCGTGTCAAACTCAGCTTAGATGGAAAAACTGAAATGCTGATACTGCCTACCAATTTCCAGAGTCGCAAACATGATATTTACTGGAACTATGATCTGCCTAAAGGTAAACATGAAGTAAGGCTGGAAGTGATCGATCCGGATCCTGATTACCGGTTGGATGTTCCTGGAATATTTTATTATCAGTGAGCAGTAAGCAGTAAGCGGTGAGCAGTGAATTGATCTGCTCACTGCTCACTGCTGATTCAGCAGTTCATCAATAGTCGCATTAAACTCTTTCTTATAATCCTCATGATGTTTTCCGGTACCAGGACCATCAAACCCAGGATGTACTTTCTTTACTTTTCCGTCTTTACCAATAAAGATAGTCGTAGGGAATGCTTTGATAGGAGTCATCTGCGGAAGCGTTTTTTCCGTGCGAAGGGTATCGCTTGTGGTAGCCCCGGTATTCAGAAATGGATATTCCACTTTATACCGCTGCTGGAATTTGCGCAACGTCTTTTCAGATTTCCGGAAATCTGTAGAATATTCATAGGCCAGGCCGATGATCTCCACACCACGATGCCTGTTCTTTTTATACCATTCGCTGAAGAAAGCCGTTTCGTCCATGCAGTTAGGACACCAGGATCCCATGATCTGTAACACAACTACTTTATTCTTATAGCGGTCATCATTGATTGACACCATATTGGAATCAAGGTCCGGGAAACGAAAATTCAATCGCTCCTCTCCTTCTTTCAAATACATCATAGCGCCGGAAGACTCCACTTTTGCATTCGGATCTTTTACTGCTGACCAGAATTCCTTGTACTTTGGTCCTGAGCAATAAATGCCATTTTCAATACTCCCGTCTGGTTTGATCTTCGCCCCAAAAAAATAAGCATGACTGCCATCAAAACAGGAAAGCAAAAGTGAATCACCTGTAACAATACCTTCCAGGAATCTGTAATCTCCTGATGGGTTCAGGAAAGTGCCGGTCAGTTTATTATTCTCCTGCCTGAACTCAGCCACGGCCCTTCTTCTTGTGCCATCTGTTTTTGTAAACTCCACCGCGTAGCGGCCACTGATATTCGAAGCAGCATTTCCTTTCACCGGCTGGAACCTCCAGGTGATCCCCGGAGTTGCTTCCACCGGCATAACAAGATCTGCGGTTGTTGTACCCTTATACCAGTACCCCTTCATGGATCTGTCACTACTAACGCTTAAGGATAACCGGGAATCAAAAAATGGCATGTCGATATAGATGGAATCGTTTTTTTTCCTGATGCTGTCCACCCTTAATTTTTCCGATGCGTTCCTGATCACCCAGATGGGTTTATTCTTTTCTGTGGTGGTGGTCAGATTATAAACAATGGAATTGCCGTCTTCCCTGGGCATGACCACCCTGTAAGATGTCTGGGCATTGGCAATAGAAACGAGGGAGATGAGTACGAGTATAGATCTCAGCATGCGCAAATCTAAGAAGGAACTGAATAAATTCCGGATCGGTAAAGTTAAAACCTCAGGCGCCCACAAGGTTTTCAAACATATCGGCCGTCATCTTCTCAAGATCGTACTCTGGCTTCCATCCCCAGTCCCGGCTGGCCGTGGAATCATCTATACTCTGGGGCCAGCTGTCTGCAATAGCCTGGCGGTAATCGGGCTTATATTTGATCTCGAAGCCGGGCACGTGATTCTTAATGCAGGCAGCGATCTCTTTGGGAGAGAAACTCATCCCGCTGATATTGTACGACGTACGGACTGTGATCTTGTCTGCCGGCGCTTCCATCAGTTCAATGGTAGCCCTTATCGCATCGGGCATGTACATCATCGGCAGGTAAGTATCTTCTCTGAGGAAACACTCGTATTTTTTTTCTTCCAGTGCTTCATGAAATATTTCAACGGCATAATCAGTAGTGCCCCCTCCGGGAGAAGACTTATAACTGATCAATCCGGGATATCTCAAACTGCGCACATCAAGGCCATAACGATGATGAAAATAATTACACCAGAATTCACCCGCGAACTTGCTGATGCCATAGACCGTGGTGGGCTCAATGATGGTTTGCTGGGGACAGTTCTTTTTAGGACTGGTGGGGCCAAACACTGCAATGGAACTTGGCCAGTATACCTTGCTGATCTTTTCTTCTCTTGCTATGTCGAGCACATTGAGCAGACCCGTCATATTCAGGTTCCAGGCCAGGGGTGGATTTTTCTCTCCCGTTGCGGAAAGTATCGCAGCCAGCAGGTAGATCTGGGTGAAGTGTTGACGGATCACCTGCACGTGAAGCATTTCTTTATTCATCACATCCATGCTCACGTAGGGCCCGGTTCCCTTCAGCAGTTCATGTTCTTCCCGAAGGTCCGAAGCCACCACATTCACTCCTCCGTAGATCTTCCTTAACGCCAGTGTGAGTTCCACTCCTATCTGGCCACAAGCTCCAATTACAAGTATCCGTTCCTTAACCATAGCCGGTATTTAGGCGGTAAAAATAAAGAAGCCCGGTCACGCAACAAGTTATTTCGCTTACTTCTTTCCTATCTTTGCCGGATGGAAAAATTCCTCGCCGATCTTTTCAATGAGCAGTCCTATGATGCAAAAAACTTCTTCCTGATCGCCGGCCCTTGTGTTGTAGAAAGTGAAGAACTGATCATGGAAGTGGGAGAAAAAGTATCTGCTATCTGTAAAAAACTTCAGATCCCTTATGTGCTGAAATCATCTTACCGTAAAGCCAACAGAACCAGCGCATCTTCATTTACAGGTCTTGGCGACGAGAAAGCACTTTCCATTCTGCGTATGGCCGGAAACCGGCTGGGCCTTCCTGTCACCACTGATATTCATGCACATGAAGAAGCTGCATTGGCAGCTGAATATGTTGACATATTGCAGATCCCTGCTTTCCTCTGCAGGCAAACAGATCTGCTGGTGGCAGCTGCAAAAACCGGTAAGATCGTTAATGTAAAAAAAGGACAGTTCCTCTCTGGCGGCTCCATGAAATTTGCGGTGGAAAAGATCAGAAATGCAGGCAATGATAAAATCATGCTCACAGAAAGGGGTAACAGTTTTGGCTACCAGGACCTGGTTGTAGACTACCGTAACATCCCCTGGATGAAAGCCCATGAGGTACCTGTTATTATGGATTGTACCCATTCACTGCAACAGCCTAATCAAACCTCAGGCGTTACCGGTGGTAATCCTGAACTGATCGGTACCATTGCAAAAGCAGCGATCGCGACAGGTGCGGATGGTCTTTTCATTGAAACCCACCCTAACCCTTCCGTAGCTAAAAGCGATGGCGCAAACATGCTCAGGCTCGATCTGCTCGAGGCATTATTAACCGACCTGGTTAAACTGAGAAAAGCTATTCAATAGAACATTCGGGATTTTCAGAATGGAGAGCAAGGTGTATTTCCCTTAATGTGGCTACACTAAGGCATTTCTAACGTTTCTCACAGAATATCGCCCTTTAAAAACGGGTCTGCCGCAAAAACGGCTAAAACAGACATTGGAACTAAAAGTGTTGGAAAAAAAGGAAACCACCAATAACTAAACAGGAATCAACGGCCCCTTAAAATAGATTTTTCGAAGGATAGTAATCTACCAGCAAATAACGTGCTAATTTCTGGCATTACAAACATAATACGTTGTTTTTCTGCAAATTATGAGGAAAATAATTTTTTCTACGACTTCTGGAAGCTCTTAGAGCGCAATTCTCCCGGGTTAATATGGAATACTTTTCTGAAAGCCAGTATGAAATTGCTCATATTCCTGTAACCCAATTCAGCGCCGATCTTATTGACAGGAAGGTCGGTTTTCAACAAAAGTTCTTTGGCCCTCAGCATACGATGTTGTTGAAAATACTCGTAAGGGGGCAGCCCGTAAACCTGCCTGAACTGGGTTTTCAGTTTTGTCACGCTGACTGCTGCGGACTTGGCCAAAGTATCAAGAGAAGGCGCAAGTGCCAGGTCATTAAGAAGCAGATTTTCCACCTCCAACATCCTGTTAATATCGGACTTGGAGATCCCTCTTCCTCTTTCTTCACCCATATGTTGATGTAGCCAGCTGAAGAAATTCTCAAGGATCATTGTGATCCGGTTCTGCAGAAATATATGGATGTCGGTATGCAGGTCCTGTGGAGGATCCATGATCTCCTGCAATAACTGTCGGGATTCCATGTCCATTTCTTTCATATGCACAGACCTTGCCTTGAGTTGCAAATACCTTTGCAATACATCTTCCATCCTGTCGATACGCAGATGTCCGGATAGCCATTCAGGACTGATGATCACCCGTATACCTTTCACTACGGAACCAACCGGAGTGAATTGCCTGAGATCAGACAGGAAACTCACCAGGTACATTTGGGATACATGGGTATCCCTGACTTCAACTTTACTCTTGTCCACCTCGGTGATTAGTTTACCGTCATGTTCGATCTCCTGGCAAACAAAAACGTAATATTCTTTATCGCTTTTCTTCCTGTTCAGCCAGAAATCATCTTCCAGTGTAAAATTGAAGATCAGCGATTCAAGTTTATTGGGCAGTTTTTCTCTCCTGATATATCCTTTGCCCAGTCCCGGCGGAATCTGAAGCTGATCATCTTCCACTTTGATATTAAGCTCATCCGCCAGGTGATCCAGGATCTTTTCGCGCTCAGATATATTGAATGTGAACTCAAACATTTTTCAACGCCTTTATGATATCACTTGGGGCATATTCGAATATCTGCCTGAAAGCTTTTGCAAAATTGCTGAGGCTTTTATATCCCAGCTGATAGCCTGTTTCTTTGACAGAATGTTCTCCGGAAAGTAACATGGCACGTGCTTTTTCCATCCTGAACCGCTGGAAATACTCGTAGATCGGATATCCATACACTTCTTTGAACATTGTTTTAAGCCTGGTCTGACTAATTCCGAATTGCTGAGAAAGTTCCTGGACTGTTGGCGGTTCCATCACATTGTCCTTGGTGAGTTCGGCCTCTACTTCCATCATCCTGAAGACGTCATCAGGTTTCAGGTTCTTCAGTTCCGCTTCATCCATCTTGTCCATGATCCTGTTCATGAAACGTTCTATCAGCAACATCACGCGATTCTCCAGGATCGTGTAGTAGAGCGGATCTTCCACATCAGTATTATAGATCTCTTCGATATACATCCGGTAATCCGTATCCAGTGGTTCGAGTGTAAGTTTTTTTGACTTCAGGGAGATGTATTTCACCAGCAACTCATCTTCCTTATCAATACCAAAATACCGGGCCAGCCAGCGATGGTCAAATATGATGCGCACAGAACTGATGATACAACCTCGTGTAGCGATCACCGTTGTATCGAAGAGGGTGCTGTGCAGGGCTGCTACTGAATAAATGGGTGGATTGATACTGACTTTCTCATTATCTATCTTATGCTCCAGCCTGGTTCTTATGAAAATCTCATCAAACGCGAGAATATAAAACGCAGGCATTTTCTTCAGCCGGTGCAGCTTCACATCAACATCCATTGACATATTAGTCACCATTACGCTGAGGCCGTTGGGCAGCCTTATAGCCCGCAGATACCCTTTTCCCAAAGCCGGGGGGACACGGAGCACGTCCTTATGCATGACTGTTCCCAGCCTGGCAGCAAGATCCTTAAGTAAACTATGAAAATCGGCATGATCAAAATCGAGAGAGATCATACCTCAAAATAGGAATTATCTTATAGATAGCGGAGGGGATTACGTTTCGCTTTCCAGATATACTCCTTTAAGTTGATCCAAAATGCCATGAACAGGTAGATCACCACAGGTGATCCCATCGTGAGGCAGGAAACATAGATGAAATACTTCCTGATCGTAGTGCTTGGTACCCCCATTTTTTCACCTAGCCAGGTACAAACACCAAAAACACGTCCTTCGACAAATTGCCTGAAACTGTTGTTCATAATTTCAAAATTAACTCATTCCTGTATTATATAAGGAGGCTTTGGCATCACCCCTTCTTTTTGTTAATTTCGCCAAGCCAAATTTTCTCACTTAGATATAACGCAAAATATCATACCATGGTTTTCGATCTTGACCTGATTAAGAAAGTTTATTCTGAATTGCCCGGAAAAGTTGATGCCGCCCGCAAAGCCGTTGGCCGTCCTTTGACGTTGGCAGAGAAGATCTTATATGCCCACCTCTATAACCCGCTGTCCAGGGCTTATGATAGGGGAAAAGATTATGTGGATTTTGCACCCGACCGTGTAGCGATGCAGGATGCCAC
>DATGXN010000287.1:0-7285 GCA_035298945.1 Chitinophagaceae bacterium
TATTCTATTTGATCCTGCAGAACAAAAAATGACATACAGCAGCTTCAAGCCTTTCGAACAAAGTATGGCCACTGAACAGGAACCTGGCGTTATTATTTTCAAGGGTAGTTTTGGGGGCTTGTCACTGCATTCCGGCAACGTGTTGACCATTCGTGATCCCTATCGTGATAACTGCGGAGCTTTTATCAGCTTAAGCAAAAACATCTCCTTAGATCATCTGAAAATGCACTACATGCATGGGCTGGGGATCGTAGCCCAGTTCTCGGAAAACCTCAGTTATAAAAATGTTCGTGTGGCGCCACCTGAGAACTCGGGTCGTATCATCAGTTCTTTTGCGGATTGTTTTCATTTCTCAGGCTGCAAAGGAAAGATCCTTATTGACAGTTGCCTGAGCTCCGGCTCTCACGATGATCCAATCAACGTTCATGGCACGCACCTCAAAATAACAGAAATGACCGAAGCCGGGAAGATCAGGGTCAGATTCATGCATCACCAGACCTATGGTTTCAACGCTTTTTTCAAAGCTGACAGCATAGCATTTATCGATCCGCAAACGCTGAAGCCACTGGCTTATGCTAAATTGAGAAATGCAAGGTTGCTAAACCTCCGGGAGATGGAGTTAGAACTGGATCCATCCATACTGAAAAATATCCCTATGGGCACCTGCATTGAAAATATCAGCTGGACACCTGAGGTTGTTATAAAAAATTCGCGATTTGAACGTACCAATACCAGGGGCATCCTGGTGACAACCAGGAGAAAAGTATTGATAGAAAACAACGTGTTCTATAAAACAGGGATGCATGCCATTCTGATCGCCAATGATGCCTCCGGTTGGTATGAATCGGGCGCAGTGTCTGACGTCACCATCAGGAATAACATTTTTGAAGAATGCGGTTATAATTCAGCTCCCGGCGGGTATGTGATTTCCATTGCACCGGAAAACCATAAGAAATTTGAGGGGTATTATGTACACCGCAATATCAGGATCGAGAATAATGTATTCAAAGTATCAGCTCCGGCCATACTGGGGGCAAGGTCAGTTCAGGGACTGATCTTCCGAAACAATAAAGTTGAACAAACCGGCAACAAAATCTCTGGTGCACAAGTTCCCTGCATCAGACTTGATGGGTGCAACAATGTATCGATCACCCAAAATAGTTTCAGAACCAGCTGGACTCCCAAGGTTGATGCCAAAGGCATGGAAAACGCAAAACTGAACACCGATATTAAATAACGGGGCTATGATCACTTTGGGATATTCTGCTGCCGTTTACGGCAAAAAATACTACGTACGCATAACATATCAACGGAAGAATGAATGACCACAAAATTCCGGAATGATCAGAAATGAAGCCCATGATGGGAGGTACTATAGCGCCTCCTACTATGCCCAGGATCAGTACTGACGACGCTGATCTTGTATAACTGCCCAGATCCCTGATACTCAGTGTAAAGATGATAGGATACATGATCGAAGTAAAAAAACCAATGGTCGCAAATAGCCATAGTGAAGTGTAACTGTTGAAGAACATTGCTGCTGATACAAGGATAAATGCGCCTGAAGCCGAAATCAGCAACATCTTTTGTGGATTGAAATTCTTCAATACCCACGCACCGGCAATTCTTCCCACCAGCACAAGGCCCATGAAAACAGATATAAAAATAGCTGCCTTTTGTTCCGTTAACCCTTCGATGTGCAGTGACTTGGAATATCTGATCATAAAACTCACTATTCCAACTTCGGCACCTACATATGCGAATACGGCCAACACACCGAAACTGGTATGTCGGAACTTCAATGTTTCCCTTATGGAATGGGGAGTCGAGTTTTGCTCATCCTTGATGGAGGGCAATTTCAGGGAGAAGACTAAAATGGCAACCAGCGCAAATAGCGCAGCCAGGGTCAGGTAAGGCAGCTTGACCATATTGGCTTCAGATTCAAGGAATTTATCCAGTTGGGAACTATCCATTCCCAGGATCGTTGATTCAGCAATATCTTCTTTATGCAATAAGAGCAAAGATCCTACATAGGGTGCAATGGTTGCACCTACAGATCCCGCCGCAGCAGAGAGACTCAGCCTGCTGGACGCGCTATGCTCATCGCCTAATTTTGATATATATGGCGTGGCCGTAACTTCAAGAAATGTAAAGCCCGAAGCCATGATGAAAAGCGCTCCCAGGAATACCGGATAAAATCTTGTTTCAGCAGCCGGATAAAATAATGCTGCACCGAATGCGGCAAATGCCAGTCCTGCTACCATTCCTGCTTTGTAACCATACTTGTTTATGAAATGCCCGGCAGGCAGGGCCAGCAAAAAATAGGCTCCAAAAAAAGCAGATTGTACCAAAGAAGATTGCAGGTCAGTTAACTGGCAGGCCCTTTTTAAATGAGGAATGAGAACGTCATTGATGTTACGGGTCAGATTCCAGAAGAACATTAGACTCATTACTACTAATAATGGAACCAGGTAGCTGTTTTTCGGCTTGTTAATTTTCAACGAAGTTTTTATTAAGCGTTAAGATCAAAAATCTGGGACATCAGGCCCCAATGTTCGTCAGATCCGGCAAAAGGGATCCTCTCCTGGAATCTTAACATCAATGCCGCCCATTCCTGCTGACGCGGGAGTGTGGACATTCTTGCAAAATCCCGGGTGAGATCAAAATCGGGATCCGTTTGCAGCACCATAACCAGGCGATTACCCAACCTGTAAATTTTCATATTTTGTATACCACAGGCTTTGATCCCTTCAATGATCTCGGGCCAAACATTTCCCGGTTTATGATGGTGCTCATATTCGCTGATCAGAGACTCATCATTTTTCAGGTCAAGAGCCAGAATATATGTTTTGGAATTATCCATATTAAGATGAATTTATCAATCTTGCTTCAGGTCGCAACTACTACCGGGAACCTGGGGAGTAATGTAAACTCCATGCTCGATCCTGACAGGGTGTACAAAATGCTTTTGCAAATGTGGGATATGTTCCAGGAAAACAACTTCATGACCGATCCTTATATGATTGAACAAAACCAGGTGCTGATGAAGCTGTCCCATATCGCCCACATGAGGCACTACGGGAATACCAAATTTTCTGCATAACAAGCTTATCGTAATGAATTCACTGACTCCTCCAACCCTTACGGCATCAACCTGGATAAATCCAGCAGACCCTGTTTGCAGGTAATTTTTGAAGATGATTTTATTGGGCACGTGTTCGCCCAACGCAAGCCTGGTGGGTGCAATAGCATCTGCAAGTACTTTATGGGCAAGGATATCATCGGGATGGGTGGGTTCTTCTATCCAATACGGTTGCATGGATTGCAACTGTTTACACACATCAAGCGCTTGCGGTAGTGTCCATTGCTGATTCGCATCCAGCATCACTTTCACATCAGGTCCCGCCACTTCCCTGACCAGATTGGCACGGCGAACATCCCTGGCAAAATCATGGGAACCCACTTTCAGTTTCATGGCTGAAAATCCTTCTGAAACAGCCTTTTTACAATTCTCCCTGACCTTATCATCGCTGTAATTGAACCAACCCACAGATGTATCATATCCCGGATATCCTTTCGTTAAAATGTCTTCTCTTTTTTTCCTTCCCGGATCTTCTGACAAGATCATCCGTACAGCTTCATCATAGCTTAGTATATCTTCCAGGTAACTCAAGTCAAGTGTATTCACGATCTGTTCTGCGCTGAGATCGTTAAGCAGTTTCCATAAAGGAACATCACGTTTTTTTGCCCAGAGATCGTAACAGGCATTGGTGACGGATGCCAATGCGAGGTGCACAACGCCTTTATGCGGGCCAAGCCACCTGAACTGTTGTTCATTGGCCATCTGATTGAAAACATGACCGAAAGAGGACATGACATCTTCAATATCCCTTCCTTTTAATTGCCGGGCATAGAATTCAGCTGCCTGGCATACAAGCTCGTTTCCTGCGCCCAGGGTAAATGCAAACCCTGTCCCGGTAATACCACTATCGTCTGATAGGTTTGTAACAGCGTATGAGTAAACAGGGTCTTTATGTATGGCATCGCTGCCCGCACCAGTCGCTAATGGAAACCTTCGATCTTCTACCTGGACAAACCGGATCATCGTTAAATTTTTAAGGATCTATTTCTTATAGCCGAGTTCCGCACCTCCGCTGACAGGAAGTATACAGCCGGTAATAAAACGAGCTTTGTCAGACAAAAGAAAAACCGCTGCATCGGCGATCACATCACCTTCAGGACAATATCCCAATGCATGGATATTATCCAGGTATTTTTCAATGTCAGCAGCATTAGGTTGTTCCGAACTCCACTTCCTGAGCATGGGCGTCCACACTCCGGCCGGGGCTATTGCATTCACGCGGATCCCAAGTGGGGCGTAATCCAGGGCCATTGATTTTGTCAGGGCATTGACACCGCCTTTGGATGCAGAATAAGCCGCATGTAGTTCCTGACCTATTTCCCCCACGAGGCTGCTGGTATTTAAAATGGATCCTTTGGTACGCCTCAGTGCTTTGAATCCGGATCTTGTGGTATGCAATATGCTCTTAAGATTGATGTCAATCACTTTATCCCATTCCTCTTCAGTGGTTTCATGCAATGCCTTTGAAGGCTGAGCAATACCTGCGTTATTGTGAATGGCATCGATCTTTCCAAATTTATCCAGGGTTTGTTGCATGGCATTCTCTACCTCGTTTCTGTCAGACACGTCTCCTGTAATCGCCAGGTGATCCGGCCCAACCGCCTGGATCAGGAGGGCAATGCTGTCTGCATCCTTATCTATTACAGAGAGTAGTGCGCCTTCTTTCACATAGGCTTTTGCACATTCAAACCCGATACCGGAAGCTCCGCCGGTGAGAAAAATGACTTTGTCTTTTAACAGCATCTGAATTTCGTTTGAATGTTACTACCCTTGTTCCTCCTACAATATATCTTTTTTATGCTTTTTCGGATGGTTTCGAATGTGTGGGGTTATTTTTCTATCATTCAAAGCACAATATTCCTGTGGAACCCAAATAAAAAAGCCCCGGCATAGCCAGGGCTTAGTTTATTCGTCGGGAAGACAAGATTCGAACTTGCGACCCCTTGCACCCCATACAAGTGCGCTACCGGGCTGCGCCACTTCCCGAACAAAAAGGGCTGCAAAAATAAGACATAATTTCTTACTGTAAAAACCAAATCCTACTGAAAATCCAAACTTGAACAGTATCTTCGCGCAATTCCTATTGCATGAATATCCTTTTACGCAAGGTTCGTATTCAAGACCCCTCCTCCCCTTTTCATGGTTCTGTTAAAGATATTCTGGTCGCCGGCGGTATCATAAAAGCCGTTGAAGATCATATTGAGCAAGAAGATGCCCGCGTGGTTGAGGCAGCAGGCCTGAATGTGTCACAAGGCTGGGTGGATATTTTCGCCGACTTCTCAGATCCCGGATATGAACATAAAGAAAGCCTGGAAACGGGTGCCATGGCTGCCGCTGCCGGCGGATATACCCATGTTTTCCTTGTCCCGAATACTTCCCCGGCCATACATTCCAAAAGCCAGGTAGAATATATTATCGAAAAATCACGTCGTTTACCGGTTTCATTGCTGCCCATTGGTGCCATCACCAGGAATACAGATGGCAAAGAACTGGCGGAGATGTACGATATGAAACTGTACGATGCCATTGCTTTTAGTGATGGATTCAACGCTGTACAATCAGCCGGATTACTGATCAAAGCCCTGCAATACGTAAAGGCGATAAATGGGGTGATCATCCAGATCCCGGATGACCGGTCTATCAATCCCGGCGGGCTGATGAATGAAGGCATAGTGTCAACCAGACTGGGACTTCCGGGCAAACCTGCCATGGCGGAAGAGATCATGGTAGCCAGGGACATCAAACTGGCAAGATATACTGATTCCCGGTTGCATTTGACGGGCATAAGTTCAGCAAAATCCGTCGAATATATCCGCCGCGCCAAGGATGGCGGTATAAAAGTCACCTGTTCAGTTACACCGTATCATTTGTATTTCACTGATGAAGATCTGGTCAGCTACGATACCAACCTGAAAGTCAACCTGCCTTTGCGTACCCGCAGAGATACAGAGGTACTGATGGAAGCGGTGAAAGATGGTACAATAGACTGTATCGCCACACACCACCAGCCCCATGAATGGGATAGCAAAACCTGCGAATTTGAATACGCCAAAAATGGCATGATCGGTCTTGAAACCTGTTTCGGAGTACTGGGGAAATTAGGTGTGTCGGAAGAAAAGATCATCTCCCTGATCTCAGGTGCGCCCAGAAAGATCTTCGACCTGCCAGAAGCAACAATATCAGCTGGCAACACGGCCGATCTTACGCTTTATACCACCGGTGAGGAATATGTGTTCACTGAATCCATGATCAGGTCTAAATCCAAAAACACAGCCTTCACCGGTCATACATTGAAAGGCAGGGTTGTAGGCATAGTCAATAAGGATAGTTTATATTTGAACGATTAATAAACAAATTCAATATGGAACAATTAGCACCGGAAACTAAGAAGTCAAATATTCTTTTGCAATACGGCCTTATCTCAGCGTTGGTTTCTTTACTGGTTTTTGTGCTGATGTATATCGGTGGTACTGAAGTGATCGGTAGTCCATTTGCGCTGGCCACATGGTTCATTCCCATTATTATTGTAGTATTAGCCCTGAGGAGAGCTAAAAAAGAGAATAATGGTTTCCTGGAATTCAGAGAAGCACTTAAAATAAGTTTTGGTGTGCTGGTTTGTTCCACTTTAGCTACTTCTATTTTCAGCTATCTGCTTTATCATTATATAGATCCGGCATTTGGTGAGCGAATGGTACAGCTTACCATGGAAAAATCACAGCAGTTCATGGAAAAGCTGGGTACGCCGCAGGATGCCATAGACAAGGCCGTAAAAGAAATGACTTTCGAGAATCTTTTCTCTTTCAAAAAAGTATTCCAGGGATTCATGTTTGGATGCATCTTCAATTTCATAGTGGCACTTATCATAGCTGCTATCATGAAGAAGAAAAAACCTGAATTCGCCGTATAAATAATCAGCTGATCAGGCAATGAGTTAATTAGCCAATCTACAAATGGATCTGAGTATAATCATACCGCTGAAAGACGAAGAGGAATCCCTGCCGGAATTATGTGCATGGATCAAAAAAGTATGTGACGAACATCATTATTCCTTCGAGATAATATTGGTTGATGATGGAAGTACAGATAACTCCTGGGAGGTGATCAAATCATTGAAACACCAGGATCATCATATCAAAGGGATCA
>DATGXN010000288.1:0-18950 GCA_035298945.1 Chitinophagaceae bacterium
CCGCTCATCGTGTAGGTTTGTGTGCGGATATCCATTTCACGGACTTCAACCAGTGGGTTAACGAAATTCAGGCCCGAGTTAAGTACGTCGTTCTGTACTTTACCAAACAATGATTTTACACCAACGAAGCCGGCATCGATCTGAACAAAGCAGGAACTGAGAATACCTACCAGGAGCAGGATACCTCCTACTATGCGAACTCCCTTGGCTATCTTTTTGAATGGCTCTTCCTGGCGGGAGAGTGCCAGGCTTGCAACAATGATGATAACTGAAAGGATGAGGAGAAACATTTTATTTGGTTTTGTTAATAGATTGTGAAACGGTCTTAATGGTTGCAGGGCGGATCAAAAAGTAAAGAGTCAAAAATTTGCGTTAGGAACTATGATCGCTGACGATCACCCACTCGCCCTTGATCTTTCGGAATAGTAGCGTGTAATGTCCGCCTACGTCTCCCACTGTTCTTTTTAAATGCCATTTTCCTACTACCTGGTAATATTCCGGCGAAAGGCGTTTTACATGCAGGATATTGAATGTAAGCTCACCCATCTTCTCTTTGCTTCCATAGTTCTTCTTATAATTTTCGAGCGTGGGTTTGTAGCCGTAGGTAATCCCACCTTTCCCCACATACATGAGTGAATCGTTATTCCAGTAGCCCACCATGAAATGGTCAACATCACCCCTGTTCCAGGCTTTGGTCTGGTTGTCGAGGATCTTCAGAATGGCGTCTTTGTCTTTGTCCTGTGCATAGCCTGTTATGGATAAAAAAAGCACTGTGTAAAGCAGCAGATGTTTCATATAGCAGTTATAAAAAAAGCATGATCTCCAAAGATCATGCTTTACTACCAAGGTGTGTAAAAATTATATAGACAACTTCTTCATGTATGCTGCATTTGTTTCAGCACATTTGATAGAAGTGGTGTTATCGTAACGTTCCTGCTCAACAATGAAATTATTGACGCCGGATTTTTTCGCAGTCTTCAGGATCTTCGAGAAATCAAGTGTTCCGGTACCCAGGTCAACTGAGGCATCGGCCTGGCCGGCAGGGAAATTCTTGCCACGGTCTTTCACGTGCACCAGTTTCCACCTGTTAGGATATTTTTTCAGCCATGCTTCCGGATCCTGGCTCACTGTTGCCACCCAGTAAATGTCCATTTCAAAATCAACCAGGGCAGGGTCAGTGCCTTTCATCATCACATCCTGTGGAAATACTCCATCAACTGCTTCGAATGAATAACCGTGGTTATGGTAGGCAAACCTGATGCCATTCTTCTTACAGATCTCACCGGCTTTGTTGAACTCATCAGCAGTGCGTTTGTAATCGTCCATTGATTTTTGCTTGCCGAGAAATGGGCAGATCAGGTATTTCATGCCGATCTCTGCTGCCTGGGGAGCCAGCTTCTCGGTATCATTTTTCCAGTCGTAGTGACTTGAAACGATCTTGATACCAATGCTGTCAAGGTAAGATTTGAATTCTTTATGACTCATGCCCCAGAAGATCCCTTTAGGGCCGCTATAACTTTCAATTTGTTTATAGCCAAAATCTGCGAGTTGTTTCAGTACAGCTTTTGGATCTTTTCCGATGATGTCCCTGAGTGTATAGAGCTGGATACCAAAATCACCGATTTTTTTGGCGCTAAAATCAGGTAAGCCTAAGGCAGCTGCTGCTGCAACAAGACCTGAGTTCCTGACGAACTGTCTTCTGTTCATGCTGAATTATTATGAATGATTAAATGATAACAAACTAAATGGCCCAGGCCTTATCGCCTTTCTTATAATCTATGCATCCTTCATACTTGCCGGGAACAGCAACATAGCGAAGTGCCTGTGTTGCTCCCACTTCAGAACTGAAGTAGCCTAAAAGGGTTAGTTGTTTCATTAGTGTGAAGTAGTGATTGGGATCTTCTTTTTTCTTACTGCCTGCATAATCTTTTGCTTCTTTATCTATTCCGGTAAGAAGTTCTTTACGTTGTTCAGGGCTAAGCTTAATAAAGTCAGACTTGAATTTGGTTTCGCTGGCTTCGTTCAGTTTGCCGATGCCTTCGACGAAAGTGGTCTGATCTTTTTCGTCGTAACAATCGGTTACCATGGTGTGCATGAATTCACCCACTTTTGCAGCCTTGGCACCAGGAGTATTTGTTGCGGGAATGATGGTTTCAGCCACTTCATCCAGAAAAGCGATCTGGTCTGCCGTCAGTGGAAGTGCAGCAGCAACTTTCTTGTCTGCTGTTTTACAACCTTCGAGGAAGACAGTGCCTCCAACTACGGTACCGCCCATCAGCAAGGCAACCATATTCAATGCTTCGCGTCTGTTCATAATTTCAAATTATTGAGGTTTTCAATTTACGATAAATATTGACTAATTATCTATTTGGCTATTTGCTCCATTAGCTACTCCTACAAGTTCCCTTTCTTCAACTCACTCACCGCGTGATCCACTGCCCTGGCTGTCAGTGCCATGAAAGTCAGCGAGGGATTTTGGGTGGAAGTAGACACCATACAGGCCCCGTCCGTCACAAATACGTTCGGCGCATGATGGAACTGGTTCCACTTGTTGAGTAATGATGTTTTAGGATCATTGCCCATCCTGATTCCTCCCATTTCATGGATATCCAACCCTGGCGCCTGCTTGCTGTCGCTGGTGCTGATGTTTTTAACTCCCGCGGCCGCCAGCATTTCCGATCCCTGCTCATGGAAATCTTTCATCACCTTCAGGTCGTTCTCATTATAATCTATATCCGTTACCAGCTGAGGCATGCCCCAGGCATCTTTCAACTCTTTATGCAGGTAGACCCTGCTGCTTTCCTCCGGCACATGTTCGCCCTGCATCATCATGAAGACATGCCATGCGCCGGGTTCAGTGATTGCATGCTTGAAGTCGGCTCCAACGCCCTCTTTGCCTAAACCCTGCTGCCATCCCGATCTTGCGGTCTCGAAAAAGGTCATGTAGCCTCGCAGGAAATCTGTTTCCTGTTTTCTCACATTCCTGAAGTTGGGCAGCATGGGTTGTGTGGGCCGACGGCCGAAATAGTAGCTGTTCTCATACCCTTCAATGCTTCCTGAAATAACACCCCGATAGTTATGGAAGGCCATGTATTTTCCTAAAAGTCCATTATCGTTACCCAGACCGTTCGGAAATCTTTTTGAAGTTGAATTGAGTGCAATCAGGTTGGTATTCAGACATGCAGCATTGAGGAAGATGATCTTAGCGTAATACTCGGTCATCTTTTTAGTGGCCGTATCAACCACGCGCACTCCGGTCACTTTGCCTTTTGCATCGTCGTAGATCACAGAGTGTACTACGCTGTTGGGTTGCAAGGTCAGGTTCCCGGTTTTCATGGCCCAGGGAATCGTGGAAGAATTGGAACTGAAATAAGCTCCAAAAGGACATCCACGATAGCAAAGGTGCCGGGCCTGGCATTGTCCCCGACCCTGTTGGGTATGAATGGGTGCTGGCTTTGTCAGGTGTGCACATCGGCCCTGCACTACTTGCCAGCTCTTATTTGATGCACCGATCTTTGCACTCATGTCTTTCTCCACGCAGTTCATCTCGAAGGCAGGCAGTGATTCACAATCCGGCAGCGTCTCCAGGCCATCCCTGTTCCCGCTGATGCCGATGAATTTTTCTACATAGCTGTACCATGGAGAGAGGTCCTTATAGCGTATAGGCCAATCGATCGCAAATCCATCACGACCGGGGCCTTCAAAATCATAATTACTCCAACGCTGTGTTTGCCTGGCCCAGATCAATGATTTACCGCCCACCTGGTATCCGCGGATCCAGTCGAAAGGTTTATCCTGTACATATGGATGTTCATGATCTTTCACGAAGAAATGTTCGGTGCCTTCGTCCAGTGCATAACATCTTCCAACAATGGGATTTTCTTTCTTGAGTTTATCCAGTCTGCCGCGATGTTTAAAATCCCATGGATTCATGGTAGCAGTTGGATAATCTTTCACGTGTTCCACATTGCGCCCACGCTCGAGCAGAAGTGTTTTAATACCTTTCTCGCAAAGCTCTTTTGCGGCCCAACCGCCGGAGATTCCTGAGCCCACAACTATGGCTTCGTATGTATTCATATTGATTTATTAGCAGTGAGCAGTGAGCAGTAAGCAGTAAGCAGAAGTAATTCTTCCTGCTCACTGCTCACCGCTTACTGTGACTATATATTCTTCTTCCTAAGCTCATCCACCGCATAATCAACCGCTCTTGCACTCAGTGCCATATAAGTTACTGAAGGATTCTGGTTGGCAGACGATGTCATGCAGGCACCATCAGTGATAAAAACATTCTTTACATCGTGCATCTGGTTCCACCTGTTGAGCACGGATGTTTTGGGATCATTGCCCATCCTGGCCGTACCCATCTCGTGAATGCAAAGTCCTGGTGCGGCAGTAGGATCATCGTAAGAACTGATATTCTTCAAGCCGGCGATGGTCAGCGTTTCTTCCAGGCTCTGCCGCATATCTTTCCGCATGTTCATTTCATTTTCCCTGAAGTCGCAGTTGATATCCAGCGTTGGCAATCCCCATTTGTCTTTTTTATCTTTGTTCAATTTCACGGTGTTATCTGCATAAGGAAGATGTTCTCCCCATGCCCCTATCCACATACTCCACAATCCCGGTTCAGTCATTTGTTCTTTGAAGTCGGCGCCGATACCATCAAGATTTTGGCGGCCGCGATTACCGCCTCCCTGGAATCCATAACCCCTGAGAAAATCTTTGCTTTTGGTTTGGGCATTCAGATTACGGAAACGCGGTACATAAATTCCATTCGCACGGCGTCCATAAAAATATTTATCACTGAACCCTTCATAAGTTCCCGAAGCACCCACACGATAGTGATGATCCATCAGGTTACGACCTACCTGGTCGCTGCTGTTGCCCAGTCCGTTTGGAAACGCATCCGAAACAGAATTGAGTAAGATGGAAGTGGTGCCCAGCGTTGATGCGTTGAGGAAGATGATCTTTGCGAAGAACTCTTCTGTTTTCATGGTCTCAGCATCTACGATCCTTACCCCTTTGGCGCGTTTGGTCTCTTTATCATAGATCAGTTCCATCACGATGGAATTGGGACGAAGAGTGAGATTGCCTGTATTCATGGCAACAGGAATGGTGGCAGAGTTACTGCTGAAATATCCTCCGAAAGGACAACCCCTGTCGCACATATTCCTGAACTGGCAGGGCCCACGGCCGTTCCAGCCCCTGGTAAGATTGGCTACACGGCCAATGATCATTTGCCGGTCTGCTTTCTTTTCTTTCAGCGACCTGGAAACGTGTTGCTCCATGCAATTCATTTCCATCGGCGGAAGAAATTCACCATCCGGTAAATGAGGAATGCCTTCTTTTGAACCACTGATACCAACGAATCTTTCCACATAACTATACCAGGGTGCTATGTCTTTATAACGAATGGGCCAGTCTACGCCGATGCCTTCTTTAGCATTTGCTTCGAAGTCAAGATCGCTCCAGCGATAACACTGGCGCCCCCACATCAGTGATCTTCCTCCAACATGGTAGCCCCGTATCCAGTCGAATGGTTTTACCTGGTTATAAGGATGTTCATTATCGTCAACGTAGAAGTGGCTATTGGCTTCATTGCAAAAGCCCTTGATCTGGATGGGTTGTTTTTCTTTCAGCGCTTTGGACTGCATGCCGGGATGGTTGAATTCCCAGGGAGCTTTTGTTGCGGTGGGGTAGTCTTTGACGTGCTCTACATTCCTGCCTCTTTCGAGTAATAAAGTTTTAAGTCCTTTTTTTGTGAGCTCCATCGCGGACCAGCCGCCGGAGATGCCTGAGCCTACTACTATGGCGTCGTAATTGTTCATTGTTGTTTATTTATAAGGCGAGAGGAGGGAGGCGAGAGGCGAGAGAATAAAACTGTCCTCTTGCCTTTCGCCTGATACATCTCGCCTCTCGCCTATATATTCTTCTTCCTAAGCTCACTCACCGCATAGTCCACTGCGCGGGCCGTAAGGGCCATATAAGTCAGGGAAGGATTTACACATGCCGTAGAAGTCATACATGCTCCGTCTGTAACAAATACATTCTTCACATCGTGCACCTGGTTCCACTTGTTCAACACAGATGTTTTAGGGTCAAGGCCCATCCGGGCTGTTCCCATTTCATGGTTGGCATTGCCGGGGAACGACATCTCCCCGTTGTATCTCACATTTTTTCCGCCTACTTTTTCGGCCATTTCTTTCAAGGACTCCACCATATCCTTGTGCATCTTTTTCTCATTCTCCTTGAAACTGCAGTCGATATTTAAAGTGGGTCTGCCCCATTTGTCTTTTACATTTTCATTCAACGTGACCCGGTTCTCTTTGTAAGGAAGGCATTCACCGAAAGCTGAAAAACCAAAGCTCCAGGTTCCGGCTTCAGAGATGCTTTCTTTGAACTCAGCACCCAGGCCTTCTGCGCGTGCTCTTCCACGTGAGGCGCCACCCTGAGCTCCATAGCCTCTTAGAAAATCTGTATCCTGTTTTCCAAGATTCCTGAACCTCGGGATATATACGCCAGATGGTCTTCGGCCATAATAATATTTATCCGTGAATCCGTCAATGTCTGCACTCACTCCGCCAGATTTGTGGTGGTCCATAAGATAACGACCCAATACATCATGATTGTTGCCCAGTCCGTTGGGGAAGCTCCTGCTTTTTGAATTCAGGAGGATGAAACTGGTGGCAACAGTAGCAGCATTGAGGAAAATGATCTTTGCAAAGTACTCGTATGTTTTGTTGGTTTCCCTGTCGATCACCTCCACACCTTTGGCTTTTTGTGTTTCTTCATCGAAGATGATGCGGTTCACGATCATCCCGGTTTTCAACGTGAGATTGCCGGTTTTCTGTGCTGCCGGAAGTGTGGATGACTGCGTGCTGAAATAAGCACCGAATGGACAACCCCTGTGGCAGAGGTTCCTGTACTGACATGAATTTCTTCCTGGTAGTTGTTGTGTGAGGTTGGCAGATCTTGGATGGATCAGTCTTCTGCCCGGGTAATTTTTTTCCAGTTCTGTTTTTACATGCTCTTCAACGCAGTTCATGGGCATAGGCGCCTGGAACAGCGAATCGGGGAGATGAGGGATGCCTTCGGCCTTGCCAGAGATCCCTGCAAACCGCTCTACATGTTCGTACCATGGTGCAAGGTCCTTGTACCTGATGGGCCAGTCTACCCCATAACCATCTTTTGCATTGGCTTCGAAATCCAGATCGCTCCAGCGGAAACTCATTCTTGCCCATAACAAAGATCTTCCTCCCAGTACATCTCCACGCACCCAATCGAAGCGCTGGATTTCTGTGTAAGGATTTTCTTTATCCAGGATATAGAAATGTTTATTGTCTTCCCGGATGGAGTAATGTCTTGTTTGAATGGGATAGGTATCCTTATCCTGGTTGGTAAGTGAATTACGATGGGGAAATTCCCAGGGATTTTTTGTTGCGGTAGTGTAGCCGGTAACGTGTTCTACATCTTTCCCGCGTTCAAGCATGAGGGTTTTGAGCCCTTTTTCACAAAGCTCTTTGGCAGCCCAACCGCCTGAGATCCCTGAGCCAACTACGATTGCGTCGAAAATATTCATATGTCATTAAAGCAGTGAGCAGTGAGCAGAAAGCAGTGAGCGGAATAATTCAATCTGCTTACTGCTTAACGCTCACTGCTTTCTGCTTATAAATTTCCTTTCTTCAATTCACTCACCGCAAAATCAACAGCACGTGCAGTAAGTGCCATATAAGTAAGTGAAGGATTCTGGCATGCTGCTGAGGTCATGCAGGCACCGTCGGTGACAAACACATTCAATGCATCCCAAACCTGGTTATGACCGTTCAGTACCGATGTTTTTGGATCGCGGCCCATACGTGCAGTGCCCATTTCGTGAATACCCATGCCGATGCCGTAATCACTATCATAACTCTTCACATCCTTGACACCAGCCGCTTCAAGCATTTCAGCCGCATCCGCTGCAATATCTTTCCGCATCTTCCTTTCATTGTCTTTCATCTCCGCATCCATAGAAAGAACAGGAAGACCCCATTTGTCTTTTGTTGTTTTATCCAGTGTGATCTTGTTATCGTGATAGGGCAGCATTTCTCCAAATCCGCCAAGTCCCATGGACCATACCCCGGGCTCAGTGAGTGCTTCCTTCAATTCAGCACCAATGCCAAGCTCAGCTACGTTGCGGCTCCAGCCCTGGCGGCTTGCGCCTCCCTGGTATCCGAATCCGCGCAGATAGTCGCGCTTTTCTCCATTGAGATTCCTGAAGCGGGGAACGTAAACGCCATTTGCACGTCGGCCGAAATAGTATTTATCGTCATAACCTTCCATGACCCCACCGGCACCTGAACGCAGGTGGTGGTCCATAACATTATGTCCCAGCTCGCCGCTGCTGCTGCCTAATCCACCCGGCCAGATATCAGTGGCGGAGTTGAAAAGCAACCAGGTTGAATTGAACGCTGATGCATTGACGAATACCACTTTAGCGAAATAGTCGTAAGTCTTGTTTGTTTCTGCATCCAGCACCCTCACTCCTTTGGCTTTCTTTGTGTCTTTATCATAGATCACTTCGGTGACTATAGAATGCGGACGAAGTGTGAGCTTGCCCGTGGCCATAGCGGCGGGCAGTGTAGACGATTGGGTGCTGAAATAAGCACCGAAAGGACAGCCCAGCCAGCATTTGTTCCTGTACTGGCAATTCGTTCTTCCCTTATGCGGCACCGTTATATTGGCGGTTCGGCCAATGGTCATGATCCTTGCGCCTTTGTAGTGTGATTTGATCCTGGCAGCGACATCTTTTTCCACGCAGTTCATTTCCATCGGAGGAAGAAACTGTCCATCGGGAAGCTGAGGTATCCCATCACGGTTACCGCTTACTCCAATATGGCGTTCAACATGATCGTACCAGGGCGCCAGGTCTTTATAACGAATAGGCCAATCAACAGCGATACCATCTTTTGCATTGGCTTCGAAATCAAGATCACTGAGGCGATAGCTCTGGCGGCCCCAGGTCAGGGAGCGGCCACCCACCTGGTATCCGCGGAACCAATCGAAGCGTTTTACTTCAGTATAGGGGCAGTCTTTTTCGTTAACCCAGAAATCGAGGTTGGTTTCATTGAGCGGGTAATCCCTTTTAAGAACAGGATAGTTCTTCACCATCTCCTGTGTTCTTCCACCACGATGGGGGAATTCCCAGGGGGCTTTATTGGCATTCACGTAATCCTTGATATGCTCTACTTGTCTGCCGCGCTCAAGCATAAGGGTATTTAATCCTTTTTCCGTCAGCTCTTTGGCAGCCCAACCACCACTGATACCAGAACCAACTACGATCGCATCATAAACATTGTCAGCCATAACTATGAAGTAAAAATTAAAAATTAAAATATCAAGTCAAAAGTCAAAGGTGAAATTTTACACATCGCATATTTCAACACCTTTCTTCAGTGCCGCTAATTTATCCTTCCATGTAGGTATGAATTCCTGCGCCACATATCCTTTAAATCCTGTTTTGATGATCGCTTCCATGATGGCAGGATAATATAGTTCCTGGGTGGCATCGATCTCATTTCTTCCGGGAACACCGCCAGTATGATAGTGAGCAATATACTGGTGATTATTGCGGATGGTGCGGATCACATCACCTTCATCGATCTGCATGTGGTAGATATCGTACAGCAATTTGAAATTGGGAGAGCCAACGCGTTTGACCAGTTCAACACCCCACGATGTTTTATCGCACTGATAATCTTTATGGTCTACTTTGCTGTTCAGCAGTTCCATGATGATGGTTACATTATTCTTCTCAGCGAGTTGCATGATCTGCTTGAGGCCATCGGTGCAATTCTTCCATCCGGTTTCATCATCTTTCCCTCTCCTGCTGCCTGAGAAGCAGATCAGGTTGGTGTAACCGTTCTTAGCTACCAGCGGGATCATTTCTGAATAATTACGGATAAGCTTCTCATGGAAACTGGTATCGTTCCAACCGTCTACCAGGTTGATCTCAGCGCCATTGCACATGGACGAATGAAGACCGAATCTCTTCAGTGTTGGCCAGTCTTTAGGGCCTACAAGGTCAATGGCCTTGATGCCGATCTCTTTTGCTCCTGCACAGAATTCTTCCAGGGGTATAGAGTCGTAGCACCAGCGACATACTGAGTGATTGATATTGCCTTTCAATTCAGATCTGGTTTTGGAGGGAGAGTCTTTTGATTCAAATGACGAAAGTGCACCGACGGCAACAGAGCTCATCATCAAGTTCTTTATGGCACGACGGCGTGACTGATTCTGGGACATAAACTGAGGTTGGGTTTGTAATATACGTATTGTTTGAATTTACCGCTTAGAGTGTAAAACCAGATGGATTATTTTGACGAAATAAAAAAACCAGCGGTCGGTCGGCTGGTTTTTTTAAATTTTATCTAATTAAAGATGTTAATCAGTGTGCTGCAGTGGTTGCTGGTTTTTTCCTGACAAAATAGATCAGTGTGAAAATGACGGTAAGGATGATAGGCATATACATCACTTTCAGGAAGGTGTCTGAGCCGGCGGCAGAGTTGGCAGTTGCTTCATCGAGGCCGGAAGCTAAAGCTGCTTCTTTTGCTTTATCGAACCATCCACCCATGATGGGGAGGATCAACGAGGTAGAGAACATACCCGCGCCACCCATGAGTGAAAGTCCCAGCGCACCGGTATTTGGTGTGTATTCGGAAACAAATCCCAGCATGGTGGGCCAGAAAAAGCAGATACCTACTGCGAATACTATGGCGGCTCCGATCGAGTAAAATCCTGTGGCCTTGCTCATCAGGAACAGGCCCAGGGCTGCAAATACAGATGAGAAGATGAGCATTCCGTTAGGGTTGAACCTGTGTACAAAGGCACCGGCGGAATTTCTTCCAAATGCCATGATGCCGTTGATCATCACCAGGATGAGTATGCCGGAAACTCCCACATTTGAAAGCAGGGCGTTCAGCCACTGGTTAGTGCCGAGCTCAGTAGCGGCGGTCATGAACATACTGGCCAGCATGATCAGGAAGAGTGGGGTCAGGCAGGCCTTGAACATGTCGGCCGTGCTCACACCTTTTTCAACGCGTTCGGTCTGGGGGAATTTCAGACTGTAAAATAACCATCCATAAATCGCTGCGGGGATGAACAAAAGCGCAACCATCAATCGCCAGTCCAGCCCCATCTTATCGATCATCATATAGGCGATCAGGCCACCGATGGCGATACCGCCAGGGAACCAGACGTGAAATTTGTTCAGCATCGTGGTTTTGTTCTCGGGATATAAAGCCGTGGTGAGCGGGTTACAGGCTGCTTCAACGAAGCCGTTGCCCACGCCAATAAACAGTGTTCCAAGAAAGAGCATGGTTGCATTGTTGGCCACGAGATAAAGGATCACGCCTACCACATGTCCGATGAAAGCAAAGCCCACCAGGCGTTTCATACCTATGACATCACAAAGCGGCCCTCCAACCACCATGGCCAGAGTGAATCCCCAGAAGGCGGGACTGAAGATCCATCCTATCTGTTCTTTGGTCAGATTGAATTCAGTACCCCATATACCTTCGAGGGCGGCCCTGAAAGCAAAGGTCATGGCAGTAACCACCAGGGCGATCCTGGCGGCGAAGAATAGTTTGTCTCTTTGGATTGTAGCAGTCATTTGTCAGATGGGTTTTGGCTGAGGAAATTATAAATTAAAAAGTGAAAAGTAAAAAGTAAAAAGCTGTCACAGGGGCATTTTTTACTTTTTACTTCTCAATTTTTAATTCTTATCTATATTTAGTACCCTTAAATAACTTATTCCATGAACCGAAAACTTAGAATGGGAATGGTAGGTGGAGGCAAGGATGCTTTCATCGGCGCCATCCATCGTCACGCTGCTTTTATGGACGGAATGATCGAACTGGTGTGTGGTGCGTTGAGCATCAACCCGGAGATCGCGAAAGATTCGGGCAAGGCTTTGTTCCTTCCTGAAAGCCGGACCTACCTTACGTTTGATGAGATGATCACAAAGGAAGCTGCACTTCCTGCAGATCAGCGCATGGATTTTGTGACGATCGTTACGCCCAACTTTGCGCATTTTGCTCCGGCTATGATGGCCCTGGATCATGGATTCCATGTGGTGATCGAAAAACCGATCGCATTCACGCTGGATGAGGCGAAACAGTTGAAGAAGAAAGTAGAGGAAACCGGGCTGATCCTTTGCCTGACGCATACCTATTCGGGTTATCCACTGGTCAAGCAGGCTAAGCAGATGATCAAGAATGGCGCACTTGGGAAGATCAGGAAGGTTTGGGTTGAATACCCACAGGGTTGGCTGAGCAAGCTTTCTGAAAGGGAGGGCAATGCCCAGGCGGCCTGGAGAACCGATCCAAAGAAAAGCGGTAAGAGCGGATGCATGGGTGATATCGGTACGCATTGTGCGCACCTCGCGGAATATATTTCGGGTTTGAAGATCACAAAGATCTGCGCGGACCTTAATGTTATGGTGGAAGGAAGGATGCTGGACGATGATGGGAATGTGCTGCTGAAGTTTGAAAACGGCGCTGCAGGTGTGCTCATGGCTTCACAGGTTGCTGCTGGTGAAGAGAATGCTATCAAGATCAGGGTATATGGCGAAAAAGGTGGGATCGAGTGGGCCCAGCAGGAGCCGAATACTTTGCTGGTGAAATGGCTGGATCAGCCTACGCAGATCTTAAGAGCCGGCGGTGGATATGGCGACAGGCTTTCTTCCTATGCCATGCAGGTGACCAGGACTCCGGGCGGACATCCCGAAGGATACCTGGAAGCTTTTGCAAATATTTACAGGAATTTTTCACAGACACTGGCTGCAAGATTAGACGGCGTTGAACCAAAACCTGAAGCGCTTGATTTCCCAACTGTCGATGACGGTATCAGGGGAATGGCGTTTATAGACAACGTGGTGGCTAGCAGTCAATCGGATGTTAAATGGACTGACCACGTGGTCTAGAATGTGGGGAATGTGATGAATGTGGGAATGTGGGGAAATGGAATGTGAGAATGAGTTCGCCACATTAATCACATTCATCACATTCATCACATTCATCAAATTACTCAAGAAAATAAAAAACAAATGAAAACGCTTCAGGGTCCTGGTATTTTTCTCGCTCAGTTCATGGGCGACCAGGCACCGTTCAATAATCTCCAATCCATCTGTCTCTGGGCAGAGTCGCTGGGCTTCCGCGGTGTGCAGATCCCGAGCTGGGATCCGCGCTGCATAGACCTGAAGCAGGCTGCTGAAAGCAAAACCTATGCTGATGAAGTGAAAGGTATTGTAGAAGAAGCAGGCCTGGAGATCACGGAGTTAAGTACACATTTACAGGGACAGCTTGTTGCCGTACATCCTGCCTATAACGAATTGTTTGACGGTTTTGCACCACCTGAAGTCAGGGGAAATGCGAAAGCAAGAACAGAATGGGCAGTACAACAGCTCAAGTATGCTGCAAAGGCATCTCAGCACCTGGGACTTAATGCCCATGCCACTTTCAGTGGCGCATTATTATGGCATACCGTATATCCCTGGCCGCAACGTCCTGCTGGCCTGGTGGAAACCGGGTTCACTGAACTGGCAAACCGATGGAGGCCTATACTGGACCAATTCGACGAATGCGGTGTAGATCTTTGTTATGAGATACATCCGGGTGAAGACCTGCACGATGGCGTGAGCTATGAGATGTTCCTGGAGAAAGTAGGTAATCATCCGAGGGCTTGTTTATTATACGACCCCTCACATTTTGTTCTGCAGTGCCTCGATTATCTGGCCTATATAGATCATTATCACGAGCGGATCAGAATGTTCCATGTGAAAGATGCTGAGTTCAATCCTACAGGCAAGCAAGGAGTATATGGAGGTTACCAGGGATGGGTAGAAAGGGCAGGCCGCTTCCGTTCATTAGGCGACGGGCAAGTGGATTTCAAAGGCATATTTTCCAAATTGACAGGCTATGATTATAGTGGCTGGGCCGTGATGGAATGGGAATGTGCATTGAAACATCCTGAAGATGGTGCCCGTGAGGGAGCTGTATTCATCAGGGATCATATCATCCGCGTTACAGAAAAAGCGTTCGATGATTTTGCCGGTACAGGGGCGAATGAAGAACTTAACAGGAAAATACTGGGAATATAGAGAGCCAGAGAGTCGGAGAGTCAAAAGGCCAAAGAACAGGTATTATTATATTTTGACTTTTGAATTTTGACTTAATTTAGAACCATAAATTAAATGACATAATGAAAAAGGTAGTTTTAGTTTTTGCTGTAATGACAGCTCTTTATGCCTGCGGAGGCGGTTCAACTGAAAGCTCAACACCTGTGAGCAACAATGAAGAGAACAAGAATTCCCAGATCGGTGGTGAAGCGGCAACAACTCCGGCTGCCCCTGCTGATACTGCTGCTGCTGCCCCGGCACCGGCCGCTGCTCCAGCTACAGCTGCTGCCTCAGGAAAAGATGGCAAGGCACTGATCGAAGCTTCTGATTGCCGTACCTGTCACCAGGATGCTGCAAAAGTTATTGGACCAGCTTACCAGGATGTAGCTAAAAAATATCCCAGCACAGCAGCCAATGTAAAAATGCTTGCCGGTAAGGTGATCGCAGGTGGTAAAGGTGTATGGGGCGAGATCCCTATGACCCCGCATCCAAATGTTACCCAGGCAGATGCTGAAGCCATGGTGACTTATATCTTATCGATGAAGAAATAAAAAATGAGAAAAACCATTGGGATCCTGTTGGCTGTAGTATTTATTACTGCGTGTAATGCTTCTAAAAAAACGAGTGCGGTGAGCGATGCGCCAAATGTGCTGAGCAAGTCTGAGTCTAAGGAAGGCTGGAAATTGATGTATGATGGCCAAACCACCAAAGGGTGGCATGTTTATCTCAACAGGACCGACGGCTCTGCCTGGAAATCCGTTGATGGTACCCTGATGTTTGATCCTTCCAATAAAGCTGATGGGAAAATTGTAGGCGGCGGCGACCTGGTGTCCGACGGTGTTTACGAAAACTTCCACCTCTCCCTGGAATGGAAGATCTCAGTAAATGGCAACAGCGGTATTATCTTCCTGTCGCAGGAAGATGCCAAGTACACCCATTCCTATCTTACGGGTCCCGAAATGCAGGTTTTACATAATGATGGCCATCCTGATGGAAAGATCACCAAACATCGTGCTGGAGATCTCTACGACCTGATCCAGTCTTCATCAGAGCCTGTTAAGGCACCAGGTGAATGGAACAAGGCCGAGATCCGGATCAAGAACCGTAAGCTGGACCTTTATCTCAACGGGGTGAATGTAGTGAGTACAACCATGGGAGATGAAAACTGGAATAAACTGATCGCCGGAAGCAAGTTCAAAAGCATGCCTGATTTTGCAAAATTCACGAAAGGGCATATCGTTCTGCAGGATCACGGGAACCAGGTATGGTTCAGGAATATAAAGGTTAGGGAGATCTAACACAGAGACACGGAGAATAACACAGAGACACGGAGCAAAACGCAGAGACGCAGAGACAAACACGGAGACACAGAGAATACCTCTGTGTCTCTGCGTTTTGCTCCGTGTCTCTGCGTTTTGTTCCGTGTCTCTTCTTTCACTAAATTGAGTACCCAACTAAATCATCAACATGAAAAAGCTTCTGGTTATAGCAGTCTTCCTGTTTAGTCTGCAACAGGTATCGGCGCAGAAATGGATCACTCTTTTTGACGGCAAAACAACAAAAGGCTGGCATAGTTATCTCAAGCCAGGGCAGCCTAACGCATGGGCCATTCAGGACGGGGCTCTCTATCTTGATGCATCTGCCAAAACAGGCAGGGGTGACCTCGTTACTGATGAGGAGTATGATGAGTTTGAATTGAAATTCGATTGGAAAGTCGCGAAGGGATATAATGGAGGAGTGATATTTTTTGTACAGGAAGATCCGAAGTTTGGCGCAACTTATGTAACGGGTCCTGAATTCCAGGTGATAGACAATGTGGGATATCCTGATCCGCTGAAGCCTGTGCAACTGGCAGCCTCCCTTTATGATCTTATTCCCTGCCCTGCAGAATATATCAAGCCAACCGGTGAGTGGAATACTTCCGTGATCAGGTTCAAAGACAAAAAACTTGAATTCACGGTAAATGGTAAGAAGGCCATCACCACTACACTCTGGGATGATAACTGGAACAAGATGGTGAAGGCCAGTAAATTCGGTGAAATGTGCTGCTTTGCAAAAACATCAAAAGGAAGGATCGCACTGCAAGATCATGGCGGTGGTACCTGGTATCGCAACATCATGATCCGTAAATTATAACCCCAACTTTTTATTAATGAAGTATTTAGTCTCGTTGCTGGCATTAGGTGCTGCAGCATTTTTCTTCCTTGGCAGTTCTACATTGAAACCAGCCAAGCCCAGGGTCCTGGTGTTCAGTAAAACAAAAGGATTTCGTCACTCTTCCATACCCAACGGTATTGCAGCCATTCAAAAACTCGGCAGGGAGAACGGATTCACTGTGGACACCACCGAGAACAGTGCATATTTTACCGAAGATTCATTGAAGCATTACAGTGCAGTGATCTTCCTGAGCACTACTGGCGATGTGCTTGATCACGTTCAGCAGGCGGAATTGGAAAGATATATCCAGGCCGGCGGCGGGTTCATGGGTATCCATGCCGCCACGGATACGGAGTACCAATGGCCCTGGTATGGAAAACTGGTAGGTGCATTTTTTAAAAGCCACCCCAGGAATCAGAAAGCAAAACTGGTGGTGCAAGACAGAACGCATATCAGCACCAAACATCTTCCTGAAATATGGGAACGCACAGACGAGTGGTACAATTTTAAAACCCCTCCATCTGATAAAGACTATAAAATTCTTATCTCAATCGATGAGTCTTCTTACCAGGGTGGTGAGAACGGAAGTTATCATCCTATGTCGTGGTATCACGATTATGATGGCGGTCGTGCTTTTTATACTGAGTTTGGACATACTGAAGAGTCTTATACCGAAGCTGCATTCCTGCAGCACATACTTGGCGGGATTGAGTATGCCATGGGAAACAATGTGGTACTTGATTATTCCAAAGCGACAACCTTAAGGGTTCCGGATGCGGATCGTTTTTCAAAAAATATACTCGCCACAGGATTTGATGAACCCACTGAGATGACCATCTTACCCAATTTTGATATCCTGGTGGTACAGCGCAAAGGCGAAGTGCAATATTATAATAACAAAACAAAAAAGCTTACGCAGGTTGCCAAACTGAATGCATATCATAAAGCAACAGTTCCGGGCGTGAATGCTGAAGAAGGTGTAATGGGCATTGCAGCCGATCCGGATTATGCAAAAAACAACTTCGTTTATATATTTTATTCGCCGCTTGACACTTCTGTCAACAGGCTGGCAAGGTTTGTATTTAAAGATGGAAAGCTGGACCTTGCGTCAGAGAAAGTAGTATTACAATTTTATTCTCAGAGAAATATTTGTTGTCATACCGGTGGCTCTATAACGTTTGGTCCTGATGGCAATCTCTATTTATCTGCCGGGGATAATTCCACACCATTTGACCAACCAAAATCTGCTTATCAGTTGAAAGGGTATGGCCCAATGGACAATCGCGAAGGATTTGAACAGTTTGATGCGAGAAGAAGTTCGGGTAATACCAACGACCTGAGGGGAAAGATCATGAGGATCAAAGTGAATCCCGATGGTTCTTACAGTATTCCTGATGGCAATCTTTTTCCAAAAGGAATGGACAAAACAAGGCCTGAGATATACGTGATGGGTAACCGAAATCCTTACCGTATTTCTGTAGACAGGAAAACGGGTTTCCTGTATTGGGGTGAAGTAGGGCCGGATGCCAGTAACGACAGTCTTGCCACCCGCGGACCCAGGGGATATGATGAATTGAACCAGGCCAGGAAAGCAGGATTTTTCGGATGGCCTTATTTTGTTGGGAACAACTATCCATATCGCAGATTTGATTATGCAACAGGCGTTCCCGGAGAACCCTACGATCCTGCCAAACCGGTAAACGAATCAAAGAATAATACGGGTTTAAAAGAAATACCACCGGTATCGCCTGCATTCATATGGTATCCGTACGCAGCTTCGCCCGATTTCCCTGAAGTGGGAACAGGGGGAAGGAATGCTATGGCGGGGCCAATATATTATCCTGAATTTTATCCGAAAGAAACCAGGTATCCTGATTATTATAAAGGCAAACTTTTCTTTTACGATTGGATTCGCGGATGGGTAAAGGCGGTGACCATGTATCCTAACGGGGATTTTGAAAAGATGGAACCTGTACTGCAGAATATCAAATTCAATTCCATGATCGACATGGAGATGGGGCCGGATGGAAGACTGTATGCATTGGAATACGGTACGGGTTGGTTCACCAAGAATGCAGATGCTGCGTTGTCAAGAATTGATTTCAATGCAGGTAACCGGCCACCAACAGCAGTACTTAAAGTTGATAAAACTTCCGGAGCACTTCCTACTACGGTGAAGTTATCTGCCGAGGGATCGATGGATCCTGACAAGGATAATGTCACGTATGTATGGCATTATGGTGCTAAAGTAAAAGAGACCAAAGAACCAACAACAACGGTGACATTCACTACGCCTGGTGACAACAATGTGTATGTGGAAGTGAAAGATCCGAAGGGAGCCAAAGGCAAAAGCACTCCAGTAACTGTATATGCAGGAAACGAAGCACCTACAGTGAAAGTGAATCTTACCGAAAATACTTCGTTTTATATGCCTGGTAAACCCGTGCCATATAAAATCACAGTAACTGATAAAGAAGATGGAACCAAGATCGATCCTTCGAGGTTGTTTGTGAAAGTGGATTATATCAGTGGCATGGATAAAGCGCAAGTGGTAGGTCACCAGACCGTGAGTGCTATCATGGAAGGCAAGGCGTTGATGGAGAGCCTGGATTGTAAGACCTGTCATAAAGTAGGTGAGAAA
>DATGXN010000289.1:0-4210 GCA_035298945.1 Chitinophagaceae bacterium
AGGTGATCTCGGATCATGGAACTACAGTTAAACTGGGTATCCCTTTAAAACAATATTTATGATCAGCATTTCAATAGTAGAAGATAATGAGCAATTCCGCAAGGCCCTTGAATCCATAATAAATTCCCAGAAAGATATGGTGTTGGTGGATTCTTATCCTGACGGAGAAAAAGCTTTTGAAGGGATCAGGATGTCTACACCCGATATTGTGATCACTGATCTCAGCCTTCCAGGTATGCAGGGGTTTGAACTGATGTTCAAGCTACGTACAGCCTCTGTGAATACCCAGTTCCTGGTGTGTACAATTCACGATGATGATGAAGCTGTTTTTGAAGCGTTGAAAAGCGGTGCTTCGGGTTATATTGTTAAAGAGCCGGTGAAAGTGAGTGATATTGTGAATGCGATCCGGGAACTGCATATTGGCGGTGCACCCATGAGTCCCTATATAGCGCGTAAAGTGATGGCATCATTCCAGAAGCCCGCAATAGAAAATGAAACTTCATTGTTAAGCGTACGCGAAAAAGAAGTACTTGAACTTCTTGCCAGGGGATTCCAGTATAAAGAGATCGCGGGCAGGCTTGAAGTAAGCACGGAGACCATAAAAAAACATCTTAAGAATATTTATCATAAGCTCCAGGTTCAGAATAAGATCGAAGCCGTCAACAAGTATCACGGCAACCGCTAGGCGATATTACCCAAAAGGGGAATTGACTTCTTTTTTATAACTCCCCATCTTTACACCACTTGCTGAAGTAGGGCCGGTAGCGTTTCACCCAAATCTTCTTCCTCTTAAAACCATTGCGGGCAGCATCCCTGCCTGGCTGATCTATTGCCTGCACCAGGTACAATTCCCTTGTATTCAATCATTTGTATTATATGAAATCTATTTTCAGCCTCTTGATGTCTGTAATGCTATGCGGATCCGCATTCAGCCAGAATACCTATTATGTAAACGATAACAGTACGGTGGGTGATGTATTCACTACTGCTGTGGGATCTGATATCAATCCCGGATCTGCAGCCGCGCCGTATGCAACGCTCGTCAAAGCCTTTGCCACAGCGCAGAACGGAGATATCATCTATGTAGATGCTGGAACTTTTGCGGCGGGTATTACGATCAGTAGAAGCGTTTCTATCAAGGGTGCCAATTATAACATCAATCCCAATGCTACGGATCCTAACCTTGTAAATCCGGCCAGGAATGCCGAGTCCATATTAACCGGAACATTAATTATAGGTGCAGATAATATAGTGATCAAAGGATTCCGAATTTCATCACCTGGACAGGCTATTGTGTCCAATAACTCGGATTGGAAAAATTCAACCATTGAGAATAACCTGATCGATGTGAATACAACTGGTTCTCCTGCTGTATTGTTCAGAGGTGCCTCCCTGAATCCGATCCAATCATCGGGCCATTCGATCACCAATAACAGGTTCTTAAGAACCACTGAAAACGGCGGCGGGATGCTTGTTCTGTCAAAATGTGCGGATATTATAGTCAGGGGAAACAGTTTTATTCAAACCGGAGCAACACTCAGGAGTTTCAATGCTATAATTGTTGAAAACACACCAGTTGAAAATACTTTGATCGAGGGTAACTATTTCAGGGATGTAAACCGGGCCATGCAGATATTCAGTGGTAAAAATCTGACGATCCGGCAGAATAAACTTGAAACCGTGGGCAGGGGTATCCAGTTATTATATGGTGCGCTGCCTATGCAACACATAAATATCGATGGAAATTATATCAAAGACGATAAGGGAACTCAACCCATTTTATTGAGGAGAGATAACACAAATGCAGGAGTGGAGGACATCAATATCCAGAATAATGTGATTGAACAGAATGTGGCAGATTATGGTGGCGGTGGCGGTATGATTGAGCTTGAATTGATTCCAAACGTTGTGCATGGGACCATTAACGTGTTGAATAATAAAGTCACTATTTCCGGGGACTATACAACGGCTTTGGCCGCTTCCAACCAGGGTATTTTCATAAGTGGCAACCATAATCTCACGAATATCAGGAACAATGAGATCAATTTCACGGCTTTCAACTGGCGGGCACCTGAGGGCAGTCCAAACTTTTATCCCCCTGTGCCTACCGGTATTTTTTTTATGACCGACGGTGGAACGCAAAGTACAGGCTTACCATTCTCAGGCGCAATTTCTTCAACTTCGGAATTCAATGTTGAGAATAATATTATCAATGGATTCAAAAACTCCATCGCTTTCTATGATCCGCTTAGTGATACAGAAGGTGGTTTGACTGCATTTAAAGGATACGGACAACTGACCGCAGGCGCCCAGGTATTCATCCAATATAACAGCTTCCTGAACGATGAGATCGCTGTGAATAATGGCGAAGAGAGCTTTGATGTCAGTGCCCAATGTAATTGGTGGGGTGTTTATAAAGTACAGGATATGCTCAGCCGTTTTTCATTGGGTACGGTAAGTCCTTTGCCCTGGTTAACCGATGGCACAGATACCGATCCTTCCACAACGGGTTTTCAGCCGGCTGATGGCATTTGTACCGGCGCAGCCCCGGTGGTGGTATTAGATGGCTCATCGAATATAACATGTAATGGCGCTGCCAATGGTTCTGCACAGATCAGCGCAACAGGCGGATTTGGTCCCTTTCAATTTAAATGGACCAAAGAAGGTGATGCGGATTTTGTCTCAACAGAAGAAGACCCCGCCAATTTTGGGCCGGGTATTTATCACCTGGCAGTGACTGATACTTATGGAGGCACATTATATCTTGATGCCAATGGGGATCTACATACCATTGATGTGACCATTACAGAACCTGATGCGATCTCAGCAAGTTTTAACTCAACAAATATTGCCTGTTATGGCAGCAATAATGGCTCTGCCAGTATTGAAGCCAGTGGAGGTACCGGAACATTAACCTATTTATGGAGTAACGGTGAAACTACAACCAGCGTAAGTGGATTGCAGCCCGGAAATATCTCTGTAGAGGTGAAAGATGAAAACGGATGTGTGATCTCGAAATCGACAACGATCACTCAGCCAAATGCTCCACTTTCCGTTACCCTGACAGGCACCTCCGCATCATGCAATGGAAGTGTAACTGCAACGGCTGTCGGAGGCACGGCCCCTTACACCTATTTATGGAGCAATGGAGCCACCACATCTTCTATCAGCAATGTCCCTGCCGGAACCTATAACATCATCGTGACCGATGCTAACAGTTGCACAACTAACGGATCACTGACAATCACGGGAAATGCCACACTGAATCCTTCAGTGCAGATCACCGATCTTACCTGTGCAGGGTCAAATAATGGCGTGATCACTGTTACCAATGCAAATGGCATCTCGCCTTTTGAATACAATATCAATGGAGGTGCTTTTCAGCCTTCGAACACATTCGGTAACCTGGCTGCAGGAACATACATTGTTGGAGTCAAAGATGCCGGTGGTTGCTCAGACTTTGTGACCAAGACCGTACTGGAACCCGCGCCTTTATTGGTTTCGCTAGACAGGGTACTCCCACCTTGTTATGGTGCGGCCGATGGAAGGATCTTTATCCTGGTATCCGGCGGCACTGGTTCAATGTCCTTCAGCTGGACGGGTCCCGGAGGTTTTACATCAACAGCACAGAACCCCAGCAAGCTGGTAGCAGGAGATTATCACGTGACTGTAACGGATGCAAAAGGTTGTAACAAGAGCATGAACGTAAATCTTCCATCGCAACCTGAAATCTTAATCAATGCCATAGTCAATAATATTGCTTGTCGTGGTACAACTACAGGATCCATTGATATCACCCTGAGCGGAGGTACCGGATCTGGCTTCACAGTGCAATGGACAAGTGCAACTGTTAATACAACAACAGAAGACATTTCCGGACTGACCACTGGAAATTATAATTTGTCCGTAACTGATATTGGAAGTGGATGCGTGGTAACAAGGACCTATACTATTACCCAACCGGCGTCCGTACTTAGTCTTTCTGCCAAAGGAACCAATGCAACAGGGTGTAATGCGCCTGGAACAATTACTGCAACCGGGGCCGGCGGTACATCACCTTACCAATACAAAATTGATAATGGACAATACCAGTCTTCCGGATCGTTCTCTGGTTTATATGGAGGTGGAACGTTTACGGTTTGGGTGAAGGATGCCAATAATTGCACCACTTCAAAAGCCATTACCATCACTGATAACGGCTCAGATGAAT
>DATGXN010000290.1:0-10927 GCA_035298945.1 Chitinophagaceae bacterium
TTTTATCATCGGCAAAACGTACACTGATATCGCTAATACTCATGCCCCTGGGATGAGATTCTTCAAACAGGAAAACCTTGCCTGTTTTTGATTTGAATTCTTTCACCGGAGGTGGCAGCGGTGCTTCAGGAGGCGAGGGCGGTGTTGGTGATTCCGGTTGGGCAGATTCATTGGAAGTTTGCTCCATCCCTTGTTTGTCACTCTTGCTTTCAGAACTGCTGCATGCCAGCATACTGATGCTGATAACTGCTGCGATCAATATTTTATACTTCATCATCTTTGATTATTTTTTTTAAAACGTACTGCAACTATTTACTTGGTCTTTTATAACGTACCGGCGGTGCTGGCTCGGGCTTCAATTTGATACCTTCTGAAGGCAATAATTTCAGTGCCTCTTGCACAGCTCTTTCAAGTTGCGGATCACGGCCTTCTGCAATTTCTTTAGGGTCGTGGAATACTTCAATATCAGGCGATATACCTTTTCCTTCCACGGCCCAGTTGCCATCGGTATCGAAGAATCCGCCACGAGGCGCTACCATTCGGCCACCGTCAATAAATGGGGGTGTATCCCAGGTGCCTACCAGTCCACCCCAGGTACGCGTGCCTACCAGGGGACCTAATTTCATTTTTTGGAACATGTAAGGAAGAAGATCTCCTCCTGAGCCGGCATTTTCATTGATCACCATCACCTTCGGTCCCCAGATACCCGCCATCGGCGTGGTGGATACTTTATGTCCTTCCACACGGTTATTGAAATAGCCCTGCAGTTTGCGCGACATCACATCGATCATATAATCAGCAGCAGAACCCCCGCCGTTATTCCTTTCATCTATCACCGCACCTTGTTTGTCTTGCTGCGAGAAATAATACCTGTTGAAATAAGTGTATCCCGGCTGCCCGGTATTTGGCACATAAACGTAGGCCAACTTACCACCAGAAAGCTGCTCCACTTTTCTTCGGTTGCCTTCAACCCAAGCCCTTGACCTCAATCCGGCTTCGTTTGGAATGGGCACTACCGTGACCAGCCTTGACCCTTCAACAACAGGTTTGCTATTTACCCGTATACGTATCTGCCGGCCCGATTTGCCTTCGAACAAACTGTAAATATTCATGTCAGCTTTGAGCGGTCTGCCATCCACCTCAAGTAAGTATTCACCTTCTTTTACGTCAATACCAGGCCCACTCAGCGGTGATCTTAATTCGGGATTCCAGTTCTCGCCTGAATAGATCTTTTTTATTCTGACAAAGCCTTTATCGTTTTCATAATCCGCCCCTAGTAGTCCACAGGGAATAAACGGTACATCAGGAAAATCTCCACCGGATGTAAAGGAATGGCCTACCGCTACTTCGCCACCCAGGATGTCTATGATATAGTTAAGGTCTGAACGATGTTTGACATGGGAAACCCATGGCTTATACCAGTTATATACATCATTCCATGGTGCTCCGTGTACATTATTTACATACAGGAAGTCGCGCTGATAACGCCATCCCTCCCTGAATATCTGTTCTGCTTCTTTCTGTGGGTCTACATATACCCTCATGCCATCTGTGTTTAGCCTGCCCTCTCCTGGTTTCGCGGGCCCGCCTGTTGCATTTACCATGAACCAGTTCGGTCCGCTCCGGTATAAAACTGTTTTACGGTCGCCACTTATAACAGCACTTATTACTGCTCTTGCAAATTCAACAGCTTTTTTATCCTTGATGCTATAGCGATGCAGTAAAACTCCTGTTTCATTCGGTACCTGTTCTGCAACAAATACATTCCCCTCAGGGCCTGCAAGCAATCCAGCATAATTCCTCAGGGGCATATCGATAGCTATGATCCTTTGACTGATATCTTCAAAATCAATATCAGTGCGACTGCCCGGGGGTTTTGCAGCTGTTGGTTTTGATGTGTCTTTTGCCGCGGTTTCTTTTTTCTCTTCTCCTGGTTTTACAGATTCCTCGTCACTTTTAGGTAACAGGGGAGATGGGTTGGTTTTATTTAATACAGCAATATAGAGTCCGCGCGTGACCGGGTAATTGAAGGAGCTCATATCTAGCCAACCGGAACCAAGCGCATAGTCTGTGCTGGCCAGGAAGTACAGGTATTTCCCGCTTTCGTCCCACTGCGGATCAATGGCATCCGCGAGCGTATTGGTGATGGGTGTATTTTTTCCTGTTTCAATATTATAGACCATTACCGACTTGAACTGATTCTCCTGGATCTGCGCATATGCGATCCACCGGCTGTCTGGCGACCACGAAGGTTTAAGTGAACGGACCGGGTGGGCCATCCTGTCAGTGGCAACCAGTTTAGGCGTTCCAGTGGCCAGGTCCATCACCCACAAATTGTAATCTGTATCTGTGAACGCAATGTATTTAGAGTCGGGTGACCATGAGGGATAGTAGTAGAATTTTTTATTTGGAATGGGATAGCTTTTTTGATTCTGGCCCCATTGATCCGCAACAACAAGGTTGTACTCACCACTGGCATCGGAGAACCAGGCAATGCGGCTTCCATCATTGGACCAGGCCGGGTAACGGTCTGCAGCAGCAGGATTATTTGAAATATTTCTCCAGTCACCATTTTCTTTTGGCACTGAGAATATCTCTCCGCGCGATTCGAACAGGGCCCTTTTGCCGGTTGGAGAAACATTGGCATTCTGGAGATTTCCGCCATTGATATTATTCCATCTTGCCCGTGCCCAGTTCATATCTCCTCTAACGTTGATGGCTAACTGCTTTGATTTTCCTGATGCGATATCGTAACTGTGCAGGTATCCGCCTTGTTCGTAAACCAATACTCCATTTCCTGCTGCAAGATTTTTTACATCAAAGTCTTTATGAAAACTGAGCTGCTTTTGTGTTTTTGTTTTAGGATCATAACTCCATACATTATTGGCATAATCCTGCTCAGACAAAAAATAGATAATGCCTTTTGACCATACTGGTGAAGTGTGGCGTTCTTTATCGCCCTGCACGGTTTTGGTTGTCTGAAGCGTTTTTAGGTTGGTTATCCAGATTGGATTTGCCTGTCCGCCACGGTAGTTTCTCCATTCGGGATCCCAGAATGGGTAAGGCTGATAGGCCATAGTAGTTCCATCTTCTGATAAGGAACCAACAAAGCCGAATGGCAGACTGAGAGCCTCCGGCGTACCTCCATCCAGGGATATTTTAAAAAATTTGCTGTTTACGGTAGGGTAACCTTCCCTGCCGGAAGTGAATATCACGTGCTTGCTGTCAGGAGTCCAGCATTGAACAAGATCTGCGCCCGGATGCCAGGTTAATCTCTTGGGTTCTCCACCTTCAGACGGGATCACAAACACATCAACATTGCCATCATACTCGCCGGTAAATGCGATCCATTTTCCGTCAGGACTGAAGCGGGGATTTGACTCAGTACCCACAGCACTTGTCATTCTTATGGCATCGCCGCCATTCAGATCTACTTTCCAAAGATCATCTGCATGAACAAAAACGATGGAGTTGCTACTCACCGAAGGCTGCCTTAACAACCTTGTTCCCTGTGAAAACGCAGTGGTTAATACCAGGATCAGAATAAAAGTGGAGATGGTTCTCTTGATCAAGTTGGACATACGAATGGCTTTGAACTAATATAAACAGAAAATGCCATCCATCTTCTCCGTTCTTCTGCAACCTGCAACCTTAACCTGTAACCTGCAACCTGTAACCTGCAACCTGCTAACGGTATGATGCAAACTGAATAGCCCCCTGATCCCAGTCCCCTGCGGCCTGCAAGGCGGGCACTACTTCCTCGGGATGATTAACGAAGGTCCACATGTCAAGATGCTTCTCCATCATGAAGTATTCGGACACGCATTTTTCGAGCATTTGTTTCAGGGGTTCGTAATAATTGTTCGTGTTGAGAATTACGATAGGTTTTGAGAATAGCCCAAGTCGTTTTAAGGTGATCGCTTCAAGTAATTCTTCCAATGTGCCCGTTCCTCCCGGCAGGGCAACCAGGCCATCAATATCGATCAGGAACCTGGCTTTTCTTTCGTGCATGGTATCGGTGAATTCGAAATCAGCCACTTTCTTATGGGCCCATTCTACTTCATTCATGAATTTGGGCATGATGCCTTTGATCTTCCCCCCATGGTCAATAATGGTATCAGCAAGCTTACCCATCAGCCCCGATGCTCCGCCACCATACACTATTTCAATTTCTGAGCGCACGAATTCGAGAGCCAGCTTCTCGGTTGCATCAAAATAAGCCCGATCGATCTTTGCGCTGGAAGCGCAATAAACGCAGATCCGCATAGGGAATGTTTTTGGGAAGATACAAAATGGCTAAGATCAGCATTCCCATTCGCCACCACAATAATCCGCCTGGCCTTCGTAGCGGCCGGAGCGGTCGCGGTAGATCGTAGTGAAACGTGTTCCCATACCCAGTTTGCAAACGATCAGGGTTTCGCGAATGATCAGCCGGTCTTTGTCGATCTGCTTCAGGTTCATGGTAGGGTGACCAGCGATGGACATGGCAAGTGCTGCTTTAATAGCCTCCCGGGAGCAATTATAGATAACAGGCATTCAGCAATGTAATGCGGAAATATTTTTTTTGAAACCATGAGCTATAATTATTTAGCCGTTTGCTGATGATTCAGTCAAGCAGGTATTTAGATACTTCCTTGAAATACAGTGGCACCTGGATCAGGGGGTCTTCAGGGCCTAAAGTCTCGATGGGAATATTGCCATTGTAATCTGATGCTTTAATAATGCCGGTGAGCCTGGGCAGATCCATAGGTGCCTGTTTGCCATTGATGAGCAATTTTTCTTTTACCTGCCAGTTCACCGCGAGCGGTATGGCTTTGCGTATCTCTTCATATGGATCAGCCGCGATGAAATTTCCGGTATCCAATATCAGGCCCAGCCATGGACTTTTAAATGGAGCGATGAGATCAAAACATTCATCCGAGGTTCGGAGAAAATCATTGTGGTTCTGTACGCCGAGTATGATGCCATGGGTTTTGGCCAAAGGAAGGCATTGATCAATGGCATGTATTATCCTTGCTTTAACGATCTTTCTTTCTTCTCCCTCAGCATAGATTTTTCCTGCAAAAATGCGAAGTACAGGAGCCCCCAGTTTGGCAGCCACTATGATCCATTTTTTGACCAGGTCGATCTCTTTATCCATCGCCCCTGGATCGGCTGCGGTGAAATCATTTCTTACCCCTGTGCCACTGATCTCAATGCCAAGCGCATGCGCTTTTCTTTTGAAAGCAAAGATCTCATCATCAGTAGGTGTATCCGGATAGGAAGAAAAATAATAACCTGTCATATCCACCGCATCAAAACCAGTTGCAGCGCAGAATTCCAACAGCCCGGCCTGGGTCATTTTCTTATTCATCAGCATGTTGTTGAAAGAATAAGCATTCAGGCCGATCTTGAATTTTCTGGTTGCTGCATTTGTTGATGAAGGCATGACCGCACCTACGAAAGGAGTTGCGGAAAGAAGTGGTATGAAGTGACGACGATGGATAACTGCTGTTTAACTAAATATCGTATAATTAATCATCAGTTAAAATATTAATAAGTCTTAATTTCAGCGCCAATTTAACTCATGAAGAAACTAGTCTTCTTTTTATTCCTTCTGCCTTTATTTGTCCATGGTCAAACTCCTGATAAAGAAGTTGAAGAAAGGATCAGGCAGGTGGAGAATTCTCTAACGCCAACATTGATCTTTGGTGACTCCATGCCAAACGCGAATATTTCGGAAAGAATGGCCGCGCTCAAAATAAAAGGAGTCAGTATAGCTGTAATAAAGAATTACAAATTGGAATGGGCCAAAGGCTACGGTTGGGCTGATTCAGCCGAAGGCAGGGAGGTTACCACGAATACCAGGTTCCAGGCCGCCTCCATAAGTAAGTCGCTGAACAGCCTGGGTGTGTTGAAATTGGTGCAAGACGGGAAAATAGATCCGGAAGCTGATATCAATATGTATCTGAGGACCTGGAAATTTCCTTATGATACCGTGTCGAAAGACAAAAAGATCAATATTTATAATCTGCTCAGCCACACAGCGGGGCTGGATATACACGGATTCCCAGGTTATGAACGAAATGCCTTGCTCCCCAATATATACCAGGTTTTGAAAGGTGAAAGGCCTGCCAATACAAAGAAAGTGAGGTCGCTGTTTGAGCCCGGACTTAAGTTCAAATACTCAGGAGGAGGTACTACCATCTCGCAACTGATTGTGACCGATGTGGCCCTGATGCTTTATGCAGATTATATGCAGTCCGAAGTACTGGGACCCCTGGGTATGAAAAACAGCTCTTACAAACAACCTCCCACAGATACTACAGTGCTTGCTTCCGGATATTATGCTAATGGGTCAAGGGTGAATGGAAAATTCCACGTTTACCCTGAACAGGCTGCTGCAGGTTTATGGACAACGCCCACAGATCTTGCAAAATATATCATTGAGTGCCAGCTGGCACTGGAGGGCAGGTCGAAGAAAGTATTGTCTGCTGACATGATGAAAAGAAGAATGGAGCCATATATTGACAGCAATGCAGCATTGGGTGTATTTGTAACGCAAAAGGGCGACAGAAAATACTTCAATCACAATGGCGGGAATGAAGGATTTGTTTGTACTTCTTATGGCAGCCTGGAAGGGGGTGATGGAGTTGTGATCATGACCAACAGCGAAAATTTTAATATTATAGAGGAGCTGACAAACAGTGTAGCCCGGGTCTATGGCTGGAAAGATTTTTTCAAGCCTGAGTTTAGAAAAGTTCAGAAACTGGCGCGGGAGGACCTGGACAATTTTGTGGGGAATTTCAAACTCGCCAATGATACGCTTACAGTAACCATCTGCGGCGATGAGCTCTGCCTGCGGCAAAATGGCCAAGCCGAGCCGGGATATAAAATGATTTTTACCGATAACGACAATTTCAGCATAAGGGAAGTACCTTCAGCATCGTTCAAGGCCATACGCAATGATAAAGGCTATGTAGAGTCATTACAGTTGCTGCAAAATGGACTCAACCTGGCATTGCCCAGACTCAAATAGAATAATTAAAATGATGATCAAATGAAAGCTCTGAGTTTTTTCACAATGATGGTTTTGTTAGCGTTTTCTGCGTCTTCACAAACAGCATCGCAGCTTGAAGGCCGATGGGATCTTACTGTTGACCAGGGTTTCAGAATTGCTCCTTCCTGGCTTGAAGTCAGGCATTCAGGCATTCAAACGCTCAATGGATATTTTGTAGCCGATGGCGGAAGTTCCAGGCCGGTGTCAAAGGTCAATTTTGATGGAAAGAATTTCAATTTTTCCATTCCTCCGCAATGGGAAAGGGCAGATAAAGACCTGGTTGTGGAGGGTGTTTTGGAAGGTGATAAAATGACGGGTACCATGATCAACCCTGAAGGAAAGAAATGGACATTCACAGGAGTCCGTGCTCCCACATTGGTTAGAAGCTCAGCACCTGTCTGGGGCCAGCCGATCGTGTTATTCAATGGTAAGTCCACAGAAGGATGGCATGCATCAGGTGAGAAGAAACAGTGGGTGGCAGAAAACGGGATCTTGAAAAGTCCTACTCCTGGTTCAAATCTGATCACAGATAAAACATTTACTGACTTTAAACTGCATATTGAATTTCGTTATCCTGAAAATGGGAATAGTGGTGTTTATCTGCGCGGGCGTTATGAAATCCAGATCGAAGACAGCAAGAACAAATGGATATGGCCCAATGAGATCGGTGGCGTGTACGGGTTTATCGCACCTTCTCAGAGATTTGCCAAGGGCCCCGGTGTGTGGCAGACTTATGATATCACCCTGGTAGGCAGGCATGTTACGGTTGTAGCTAATGGGATAACCATCATTTGCAACCAGGAGATCCCGGGAATCACCGGGGGTGCATTGGACAGTAAGGAAGGAGAGCCAGGTCCCATCATGTTGCAAGGCGACCATGAGCCCATAGAATACAGAAATATTAAGATCACTCCGGCGAAGTAGATTATAAGAACCCTACCTCCAAGGTCCTTACCTCCAAGGTCCCTACCTCCAAGGTAGGGACCTTGGAGGTAGGGCATCACCAGTTTGGGGTATTGTAGATGGTGGCGAAGAAGTTTATCTTGCCCCACCTCAAACACCGATTGGATGCGTCAACTCACCCTAAGTTGCCTGGGAATTTTATGTTCCCTTTTCTCATTTGCCGAAGAAATTAAAGGTATAGTTGTAGATGCCATTGAAGGCAACAGTATTGTTGCCGTTAATGTGGTCTTATTTAAAGGCAATGACACCATCATGTATAAAGGCACGGTCACTGAACAATCCGGAGCTTTTTCTTTCTCAAATATCCCGTCAGGCAAGTACCGCATTAATTTCAGTTTTATTGGCTACAAGGAACTTGATGAAACGATCGAAGTGAAGAATGGGGTCACCGACCTCGGCAAAAAAAAATTAATGAAAGCCGATGGAGGGATGAAAGAGGTGGTTGTAGTGTCTAAAAAGCCATTGTATGAAGTCAAGACGGACAGGATGGTGATCAATGTTAAAAGCAGTATCACGTCGGCGGGCCTGACGATCCTGGATGTACTGGAGAGATCTCCGGGAGTGATCGTAAACCGGCAGAGCAGTGCAGTATCCCTGGCTGGCAAGAGCGGTGTAAGGATCATGATCAATGGCAAGGTCAGCAATATGCCTGTAGATGCCATATTCCAGATGCTGGCGGGCATGAGTTCATCCAATATTGAAAAGATCGAGCTCATCACTACACCTCCTTCCAACCTGGATGCAGAAGGGAATGCGGGGTACATTAATATTGTGATGTCGAAAAACATGAGCGAGGGTACCAATGGTTCGCTGACACTGGGACTTGGTTACCGCGACAATCCTCTGTATAATGGCGCAGCTAATTTCAACCACAGGAAAGGCAAGTTCAACATCTACGGAGATTACTCCTATAACAATGACCCCTACCTGCAAACATTGAACATATACAGGGATGTCAGCAACCAGGGAGTGATCACAAGTACAACTACAAATTCTGACAGGGATGGAATTCAGGCTAATAATTTCGGACGATTGGGTCTGGACTACCAGTTAACTGGTCGTACAGTGATCGGAACTTTGATCTCAGGTTATGACACCAGGTGGGAAATGGATGCGGTGAATACTATGCTCAGAACAAGTGCAGGTAAGCCCGATACCACCATCATTATGCAAAACCACGAACTGAATCATTGGAATAATTATGGTATCAACTTCAATTTGAACCATGAATTCAAAAAGAAAGGAAAGATCAGTTTCGATTTTGACAAAGTTCATTATAAAGATGATAATCCTGTGGACTATATCAACACCACTTATAATAGCAGCAACCAGGTGGTGGATGTACAAAATGCAAGAAGTACAAAAAAGACTCCCATTGATATGCTGATCGGCAAAACAGATTATGTAGTTGGACTTGGCAAAGCGGTGGATATGGAAGCCGGAGTGAAGGCGGGCATATACAAATTCAGCAATAATGTTGCAGTGCAGAACCAGCAGGGGTCAGACTGGATAACCGATACCTCTCTCTCTACAAATTCCAAACTCAGGGAGATCATCTGGGCTGCTTACACGTCGTTTAACATACGTTTTTCTGAAAAAATAACGGCAAAGCTGGGCTTGCGTTATGAGCATACTGACTCGGAACTGGATGAAGTTGGGGGTGAAAGAGTAGTAGACAGAAACTACGGCAACTTTTTCCCAACTGCATCTTTTTCGTATAAGATAAATGACGATAACACGTTCAACTTTGCTTACAGTAAGAGGATAACCAGGCCAACTTTCAACCAGATGGCTCCGTGGGTGATCTTCTTTGATCCCTATACATTTTTTGCAGGGAACCCCGCCTTGCAGCCAACCATTTCTGATAACTTCACCATGAGCTACCTGTTGAAATCAGTAGTTCTTTCCCTTGCCTATAGTTATGACGATGCCCCTATTGCATTTGCGCAATCCAGGGTAGATTCTGTAACGGGTATTTCCATAACGGGTTCAGAAAACCTGGAAAGCATGACAACTTACAGTGCATCGGTTTCACTCCCGGTTAAAGTATCTGTTTGGTGGAAAATGCAGAATAATTTCACCGGCCAGTACCAGGAAGCACGGGATATCGTTGATAAGAAGCAAAACCTTTACATCACCAGGAATTTCCAGATCAACAGTACCCAAACGTTCAGCCTGAAGAAGGACCTGAGTTTTGAAGCCAATTTCAATTATTCTTCAGGAGCCCTTTGGGGTATATGGAGGATGGAGCCTAATTGGTGGTTGAACATTGGTGTGCAAAAGAAGTTTGAGAAGGCAGGTACATTCCGGTTCAATGTCAATGATGTGTTCATGACAAACATCTGGAAATTCAAGACGGCTTTTACCGAGGGTTCATGGAATGGGGGCTGGGCTGGAAGATTCTCCCGCCGTTCATTCATTCTTACCTGGACAAAGAACTTCGGGGGTAGCGGAGTAAAAACCAAAAGAGATAGGCAAACGGCTGCAGACACAGAAAAAAGGGTAGAATAGCATACCCAGTTTTGGGGATTGTTTATAGGGGTTGGTAAGAGGTATATTGCAGTGTAATCCTCAAACACATTTTTTCTATCAGATCGGATTGATATCCCCTGCTATAACCGGCGGGGGTTTTTTGTGATTCAATTTGATTTCCGCGACGGGACACAATGCAATAGTTTTGCGACTATTATTGAGCGTTGAAACAACTTAAAAGCATAGACGCATTAAGGGCAATTGCAGTTTTCCTGGTTATGATCTGGCATTTTCTGCCTCATCATTATAATGAACGCATTGGCGTTATACAGCAGTTTCTGGTACCTAGCGGTGTTTCCGCCGTAATATTTTTCTTTGTATTGAGCGGCTTTCTTATCACAGGTATTCTATTACACGACAAAGAGCAGTCAGACAATAAACTGCTGGTGGTAA
>DATGXN010000291.1:0-9433 GCA_035298945.1 Chitinophagaceae bacterium
TAAATACTGGGGGGTAGGCAACGAGGCATGGGGATGTGGTGGCAATATGAAGCCGGAGTATTATGCAAATATTTACAGGCAGTACGCCACATTCATGGCAGACTGGGATAACTCCAACAGGATCTTCCGGATAGCTTCCGGTGCCAGCAGTTCAGATTACAACTGGACTGAGGTGCTGATGCGCGATATCCCCCACAATATGCTGGAAGGCATCGCACTTCACCATTATGCAGTGATCGACTGGAACAAAAAAAGTTCAGCCACTGGATTTTCTGAACAGGAATATTTCACCAGCATGAAGCGCGCACTGCAAATGGAGGAACTGGTTACACGGCATTCAACCATCATGGATAAATATGATCCTGCAAAAAAGGTGGCACTCGTGGTAGACGAGTGGGGAGGATGGTATGATGTTGAACCAGGCACCAACGGCGCTTTTCTATTCCAGCAGAATACGATGCGCGATGCCATGATCGCGGGCGTGACCCTGAATATTTTCAATAATCATGCAGACAGGGTGCGTATGGCAAATCTTGCCCAAACAGTGAATGTGCTGCAGGCCGTAATTCTGACCAACAAAGAAAAGATCTTACTTACCCCTACCTATCATGTTATGGAAATGTACAATGTACACCAGGATGCCAGGATGCTCCCGGTTCAGGTAGCAACGGCTGACTATGTGGTGGGAACTGAAAAACTACCAGCAGTATCGGTATCAGCCTCTACTGACAAAGCAGGCGTGACCCATATTACTTTGGTGAATATCGATGCTGGCAAAACCCAGGAAGTAGCCATTGAATTACGGGGCTCCAGGTATTCCGGAGTGACTGGCCGGATACTGACATCGTCAAAATTGCAGGACCACAATACGTTTGAAATGCCTGAAAAGATCAGGCCCTCTGTATATAATGGAGCGAAATGGAATGCAGGCCTGTTGACGGCTACCGTTCCTCCATTTTCTGTAGTGGTGTTAACTATGAAATGATATTTTTGTAATCGAAATCAATTTATTATGAGGAAGTTTTTTGTTTTAGTTATTGTATCCCTGTTCATGTATGTGGCCGATGCATCAGCACAAACTGCACCAAAAGACAGCAGTACATCCAAGGCCTGGTTCTCTATAGCAGACAGTGCCAGTTTCACGGGAAAATACAAAGTAGAAGGCCAGGAGTTCGACAATGTCACTGTTGTAGTGAAAGACACTGTGCTTTATTTCTACGCGGGTAGTTACGAAGGCCCCCTGGACCCGCTGACCAAAGATTCTTTCCTGGCCCTTGGACAGGTTGCTATCAATTTTTTAAGGGATGCCGAAAATAAAATCATAGGGTTCAAAGCCGATGCAGGTAATGGACTTATTGAAGGCAAGAGAGAAAAACCTGCGGAAGTTCCTAAGCAAAAATAAAGTACCCACTTGAATAAAACATGGTCCCTGTTGGCGTTCCTGTTTATTGCAGGAGCTCATTCGGGCTGCTCAGGTAATAAGAGTGTCAGCACTGATACCGGTACCGGATTAAAAGCAGAATGGTGGCTGACCACTTCTAATCAGTCTTCTTTACTACAACCACAGGCAACACTGAGTACGGCAGGCACTGGAACAGGACTCAGTGTATCCATAGATACTGCTGTGAAGTACCAATCTGTTGACGGATTCGGATATACATTGACGGGAGGAAGTGCGCAACTCATCAGCGCCCTGGATGCGGCAGCAAGGGCTGCATTATTGCAGGAGTTATTTGGTTCTGGTGCAAATTCATTAAAGGTCAGCTATCTGAGGATCAGTATCGGCGCTTCAGATCTTAATGCTGATGTATTTACTTATGATGATATACCGGCAGGTCAGACCGATACTGAACTGAAAAATTTTTCGCTGGACAAAGACAGAAATGGCGGCACTGGTCTTATTCCATTACTGAAAGAGATCCTGGCTATCAATCCCAATATCAGGATCCTGGGTTCACCATGGTCAGCTCCCGTATGGATGAAGGATAATAACAACTCCATGGGCGGCAGTCTTCAGAAAAAATATTATGATGTTTACGCCAGGTATTTTGTGAAATATATACGGCAAATGAAGGCTGAGGGGATCACCATTGACGCCATCACTCCGCAGAATGAGCCCTTGCATCCTGGAAACAATCCCAGCATGTACATGACGGCGGTTGACCAGGCCGAGTTCATCAGGGATCACCTGGGTCCGGCATTCCGGAATGCAAATATCAGCACCAAGATCATTGTGTACGATCACAATTGTAACAAGCCTGAATACCCCATCACGATCCTGAATGATGCTGCAGCAAAAGCATTTGTTGATGGATCTGCGTTTCATTTATACGAGGGCGATATTTCAGCCCTGTCAACAGTGAAAGATGCTCATCCAGACAAAAATCTTTATTTCACAGAGCAATGGACCGGATCCAAAGGCAGTTTCGATGGCGACCTGATCTGGCATATTAAGAATGTGCTCATTGGTTCGATGAGGAATTGGAGCCGTGTTGCGTTGGAGTGGAATCTTGCCAATGATGCAGAGTTCAAACCCCATACGCCGGGAGGATGTACAGAATGTAAAGGAGCCCTCACGATCAGTGGAACCAATATCACCAGGAATGTCTCTTACTATATTATAGGACATGCTTCCCGATTTGTTCCCGCAGGTTCTGTCAGGGTAAGCAGCAGTGGCCCTGGCTTCCTGCCTAATGTGGCATTCAGAACACCCGCAGGGAAACTGATCATAATCATAGAGAACGAAAGCGATTCAGAGGCGAACTTTGATCTCAAGCTGGCATCACAAACGCTGAAAGCAAGTTTGCCGGCAAAGTCGGTTGCTACGTATGAGCTAATTCCATAGTAAAATGCATGATCATGAAAAAATTATTTTTCTTATTGGCCTTGCCCCTGTTTTTCGTTAATGCGTCTGCTCAGAGGATGATCTCTGTTTACACCACTGCGCAGAATACAGACAAAAAAATCAGTTCCGCAGGAATGATCAGTTTTGAGCCCATGCCACAACCGGTTGAAACCCAGGTTTGTGTTTTTATTGATCCTACAAAAACTTTCCAGACCTATTTTGGCATTGGTGCGGCTATGACTGATGCCGCTGCAGAAACATTTTACAAACTGCCTCCGGCTGCCCAACAGGAATTTCTGCAGGCCCACTTCGATAAGGAGAAAGGGATCGGTTATACATTAGGCAGAACCAATATCAACAGCTGCGATTTCAGCAGCGGCTCATACACCTATGTAAAGGATGGTGATAAAGACCTGAAGACGTTTGACATTGCACCTGATAAAAAATACAAGCTCCCTTTCATTCAGAAATGTATGCAGGCAGCTGGCGGTAAACTCACAATGTTTGCCAGTCCATGGAGCCCACCAGCATGGATGAAATCAAATAACAGCATGCTCCAGGGGGGTAAATTATTGCCAGAGTATTACAACTCCTGGGCGATGTATTATACCAAGTTCATCAAAGCGTATGAGAAAGAAGGTGTTCCTATATGGGGAATAACCATTCAGAACGAACCTATGGCTACACAGAAATGGGAGAGCTGTGTTTACTCCGCGGAAGAAGAAAGGGATTTTCTGAAAAAGCACCTGGGACCTGTGATGGCAAAAGAAGGCCTCTCCAATAAGAAGATCATCGTTTGGGATCATAACCGCGACCTGATCTATCAGCGTGCACAAACCTATTTCGATGATCCTGTTGCCAATAAATATATATGGGGTATAGGTTTTCACTGGTATGAAGACTGGAGTGGAGGTTTGCCCATGTATGATAATATCAGACGGGTGTATGAAGCCTACCCTGATAAGAATATCATTTTTACAGAAGGATGTGCAGAAAGTTTCGATGCAACCCGGTATAATGCCTGGGTACTTGGTGAAGAATATGGCAGATCCATGATCAACGATTTCAATAATGGCATGGTTGGATTTACTGACTGGAATATCTTACTCGATGAAACCGGGGGTCCAAACCATGTAAAGAATTTCTGCTTCGCTCCGGTTCATGCTGATACCAGAACTGGCAAACTTATTTATACCAATGCCTATTATTATATCGGGCATTTTTCCAAATTCCTTCAGCCTGGTTCGCGCAGGATCAGTGCTGCTGCCAGTCGCAGCCAGTTATTGACTACTGCATTCGTGAATAAAGACGGTAAGGTAGTGGTGATCGTCATGAACCAGGGCGATAAGGATACCGAGTATTATCTATGGATGAAGGGCCAGGGAGCAAAAACCATGGCACTGGCACATTCGATCAACACACTTGTTTTCTGATATGAAGATGAACGCTATCGTTTTTCTATGAATGATTTTGTTATGTGAGTCAGAGAGCGAAAGAGCCAGAGAGTCAAAAAAGAAATTAGAATTCTAATTCTGCCTCTCTGCCTCATTGACTCTCTGGCTCTCTGATCAAAGATCGCTATACCTGGAAGCTTTCATCAATATCGTCTCATTCCTCGACACTGAATTCGCATACTTGGGCATAGCAGAGAGCTCTTTCCATTTTGGATCACTGCCGAAAGCCTTCCAGTGATTATTCCTTTCATCCATATTCTTAAAACTGGTCATATACACCAGGTTAGGCATACGCGGACCAACAATAGCACGGGAATAAAAAATAGCATTGAAATCCAAACGCTTGAAAAGTTCGATCTCACCTCCTTCGTTGAACATTTCTACTTTTCGCAGGTGAAGGTCTTCTGTGGCGCTTTCATAACTGCGGTACTCATAGATATTGTCTGGCGATCTTTCAAAACTCTTCTTTACAGAATACCGGGTATGAAGCCTGAACGCAGAGGCCAGCGTGGATTCTATCCTGCTGTAAGGCGCATTGTTTTGAAAACTATCCAGATGGATCAGCGGATCATTTCCAAAAGGGTCGATGGAGCCAAAAGCATCTTCAATCTTTCCGAGTATGTTCAGGTCGGTCAGCGGCATCCAAATCATGAGTTTTTTGTCCGCTGCCGTATCATTGACCACCGGCGTGAATATGCCAACAACCGGCACACTATGTTTCTTAAGAAACGGCTTCAATTGATTACCGGCCCATTCCTCGATGTGTGAGACCTGTTGCAGGTTGGCGCAATGGTATACTTTGATCAGGTAATAATCCTGCTTCCCTTTTTGGGCAGAACTGAAAATTGAACTGAGCAGCATCAATGAGACTAATAGATAACGCATATGTTGGGTTTTATTAAAGACCATGGCCGCAAAACTTACAATAACGTGCATCCGCATCATGTCCTTCCTTTGAACAATTGGGGCAGGCCTTGCTATGCAGATGTTCCTGCCGGGCAGATTTGGTGAGTTCAACAGTTACAATTCCTGTAGGAACCGCAATAATAGCATATCCTAACAACATGATCAGGGACGCAACAAATTTTCCGAATGGGGTAACAGGAGAGATGTCGCCATAGCCCACCGTGGTAATGGTCACGATCGACCAGTAAACACTTTGCGGTATGGAGTTGAATTTATCGTTGTAAGGACTTTCCACCACATAGACAATGGATCCCATGATAATGCTGATGATGAAAACAGTAGCAAGAAAAACCAGGATCCTGCTCGCACTGGCTTTTAGTGCAAGTATAATGGTCATGCCCTCCTTCACGAACTGTGTCAGTTTAAAGATCCTGAATACACGCATCAGCCTGAGTGACCTGATAACAAGCAGATATTGTGTTTGCGGAAGAAGTATGCTCAGGTAAGTTGGCAAGATGGATAACAGGTCGATGATGCCGTAAAAACTGGTGGCATATCTTAACGGGCTTTTTACGGCAAACAATCGTAGCGCATATTCAACGGTGAACAGTATAGAGATCACCCACTCAGCATGGTAGAAAATTTCGTGGTATTTTGAATCGAGGGCCGGGATACTTTGCAGCATCACGAGCAAAATGCTCAGGAAGATCAGCACCAGTAGTATAACATCAAATAATTTTCCTGCCGGGGTATCACTCTCAAAGATGACGTTGAATAACCGGGATCTCCAGTGTTCTTTATTCGTGTCGGCAGCTTGTTCCATATGGATCAGAAATAGGCTGTGAACCGGCCTTCAGTGATCACCTTGGAAGCACCTCCGTTACTCACACCCGTAAACTCAAAAGTTCCGTCCAACTGGGTCGGACTGGAGTTGGTGATCTGGATCCGCCCGGTTCCTGCGGAAGTTCCTGCCGAAAAGGAGGTTGTTCCCTCTCTGTACAGTGCCGTATTGAAATTACCGGGTCCGATATTGAAAGTTCCAATCTGGCCTGAAGTATAATTGGTCACGGAAAGAACAAAAGTTACATCGCCGGCCGTGGTCTGGGCATTGATCTGTAATATCCCGGCCGTTAACGTTACCCTGACCACATTGCAGTCTTTCACCACCCCATCAGCTCTTGCATTCAGGAAAGGGGGCGTCTGTATGGCCGGATCATTTTTGCTACATGAAAAAGCGAAAACGACTGACAGAACAAGTAAAATGGAACGCATCTTCATGACCTTCAATTATATCTTCAAGGTAACGAATCTTTGGAACATACGTTTTTGGCAGATATGGAGGAATAAGCCTAATTTTTATAAGCAGAAATCCTATGCTGTATCAGAAATTTTCACCTTCTAAAGAACTGGCTCCTTTTGTGGAGTGCTATTTTGTTTGGGAAAATGATGATATGCCTCCGCAGCCAATGGTGGTTGAATCCCCTCCCAATGGTTTTTGTTCTATTGTCTTCAATTACGCCGACCCCTTTCATATCACAAACACAAAATATGTGAAGCTGGACGTGCCTAAACAGTTTATTGCAGGTCAAAGTATTTACACTTATAGCCTCACCCTTCCTGGCCGTATCGGTATGGCAGGCATCGTATTTCGTCCTGCGGCCCTGGCATCGATATTCGGACTTCCCATGTACGAGTTTGTGGAAGAGCGGACCGACCTCTATAAAATATTTCGAAAAGAAGTGGTTGACCAGTATGTTGCCCTGATCGGGAAGGGATCCGGCCCGGAAGATCGTGCCAGGATTCTTGAAGATTTCCTGATGGAACAACTTAAAGTCAGCAGCCCGAAACCTGACAGGATCGATGAATCGGCCAACCAGATCGTTGAGCTGAACGGCATGGTCAATATCAGCGAATTGGTAAAGCAAAGCTTCATGAGCCGGAGAACATTTGAAAGAAATTTCTTCCAGAAAGTTGGTCTCAGCCCGAAGTATTACGTCAGGATACGCCGCATTGCTTATATATGCAACCTGATCGCGGGAAAGAAAGAGGTTGATTGGCCCAGGATCCTCTATGATCTGGAGTATTTCGACCAGTCGCATTTCATAAAAGATTTTGAGAATTTCACAGGCAGAAGTCCCGGCCAATACCTTAAGCTGAATAATGAGCTGGTCAATTACCTGGAAAATAAGCCGGTTCAACAGCCTTTTTCGCCCCGTGAATGACGCATTTTTACAATAATCACGCCATGCGGGATTTTAATTTAGCCGTATAAAAATCAAGTAATGGAAAGTCTGTTAAAGCAACAAATGGATATCAGCCTCAAAAATGTTTGTGTTGAATTCATGTTCGCTTATCAACAACGAAATGTTGAGAGAATGCTGAGCTTATGTCAGATAGAAGGCGTTGTCAATTTCACGCCACTCGGTGAAGCCGGTAAAGGACTCATTCATGAACTGGGCAGGAATATCTGGACCGCCCTGATCGATAGTTTCCCGGATATCGATAACACCCTGGATGCAGCCGTTGCTGAAGATGGCCAAACTGTGAGGTGCCAGGTGGTGATCAGGGGAACACAGGTGAAAGAGTTTGCAGGAATAATATCAAAAGGAAAACATTTTGACAGCGATCACATTTTCATATTCAGGATAGGTGAAGATCAAAAGATCAGCAGCATTACGATCACCTGGGACCATGATGATTTTCAAAAACAGCTCAGTTGATCCCGATGTCCTCTGAATCCTGGGGGCTATTTTGAGCTTGTATTCAGGCAGTTATGGTTTTTTAACAAGTGCTCTTGCATTCGACCAGCTTTATACATACATTTAAAATGTTATGAATGAAGCCCTGTCTAATTCGGTGAGCCATAAACTGGCAGATCATGCTGCCAATGCCAGGACAAATACGGGCCTCCGGAAATATAATGGAATCTGGTCCAACAACGAAGTGCAACACCTGTTGAAGAGGACTTTGTTTGGTTCCACAAAGAAAGACATTGACCAGTTCACAGCTGCCGGGATGAGTGCCACTCTCGATGCTATCCTGAATTATTCTTCTGTTTTACCCGCTCCTCCACTAAATGACTATAACAGCGCTACGATCAATGACCCGACTGTTCCGGCTGGGTCCACCTGGGTAAACAGTCCAACCAATGACGGCACTATCAATTCAGTGAGAAGAAATTCTTTCAAAAAATGGTGGACAGGCGTGATGATCAGCCAGGAGTCCAATATCAGGGAGAAGATGACCTTATTCTGGGCCAATCTTTTTGGCACGGAAACTAACGATATCGGCAATGCCGTTTGGGTCTATAACCATCATACATTGCTCAGAGATAATGCCGTTGGTAATTTCAGGCAGCTGATCAAAGCGGTCACCATTGATCCCGGCATGCTGAGATATCTTAACGGCTACGTGAACACGTCCAGTGCTCCTGACGAGAACTATGCACGCGAGCTGCAGGAGTTGTTCACCCTGGGCAAAGGTTCAGCAGTACAATACACGGAAGAAGACGTTAGAACGGCGGCCCGGGTATTGACAGGCTGGCGCATCAACAGCAATTTTGTTTCTTATTTCGATCCCACCCGGCACGATACCAAGCCAAAAACATTTTCATCTTTTTATGGCGGATCAACGATCAATGGAAAGACGGGCGCGGCAGGAGCGGATGAAACGGATGAACTGATCGACATGATCTTTCAGAAAGACGAAGTGTCAAAGTACATCTGCAGGAGACTATACCGTTGGTTTGTATATTATAAGATCGATGGGGCTGCGGAGCAGAATGTGATCGAACCCCTGGCTAAGATCTTCCGTGACAGCAACTATGAGATCAAACCTGTGTTGAGGGCATTGTTTGAAAGTGAACATTTTTATGATGTGCTGAACCAGGGCTGTTTTATTAAAAGTCCTGTGGATTATGTCGTGAGCTGCCTGCGTGAATTCGGTGTTGTTTTTCCTTCTGCATATACAAATGCCTATATCATGTGGAACTACATCAGAAACTGGTGCAGCAGCATGACCCAGGATATTGGTGATCCACCGAATGTATCGGGATGGCCCGCCTATTACCAGGAGCCGCAGTTCCATGAGATCTGGATCAATTCAGATACCCTGCCTAAAAGGAATCGATTTACAGACACGATGATCACCTCAGGTTACACCAACTCAGGACAGAAAATAGTGATCGATGCCATTGCATTTGCGAAAAAGCTGAGCAATCCCGGAGATC
>DATGXN010000292.1:0-4331 GCA_035298945.1 Chitinophagaceae bacterium
CTATATTATGATCGATGGCTTTCCGCCTTACACCCGCATCGGTGTGGCAAAGCGAACCAAACTTATAACTCGCGGCCGGATCACCATAGTCCTGGAAGGTATTGGAGTTCACCGAATCTATTCGCAGGCCATGTTCGTTCAACAGGTCAAGAATGGCTTTGGAGTCTTTGGGTATATCCCAGGGGATATGCAATGAAATAGAAGAAACTGAAGCGGTCAGTTTTTTCAACAAGGCCACATCCTCGATCTTCTGGTAAAGGTCAGCCGGCTCACCTCCAATGGGAAACCTGCCGAACCTTGTGCCACCTGTTCCCAACGCCCAGCTCGGCACCTCGATCTCAAGGGCCATCAGTTCCTGCACCAGCGACTCTACGTTGACGCCCTCATCCTCCAACTGGCCTTTAAGTACGGCAAAACGCTCTGCATGAACTTTACGTTGTTCATGTTCCGAGGATCCCAATATTTCTGAATTGATCATCATCATCTCGGGAATACAGCAGCTATGCCGCCATCAACATTCAGGATGTTGCCGGTAGATTTTCCAAGTGTTCCATCTACAAATACCAGCACCGCTTTGGCAATATCCTCAGTTAGTATTTCTTCATTCAATATAGTCCGGGCCGCATAGAATTTTGGAAGGTCTTCCACCGCTATTCCGTAGGCCTTCGCCCGGCCTTCCGCCCATGCACCTTCCCATATCTTCGACCCCCTCAACACCGCATCGGGATTGACCACATTCACGCGGATCTTGTCTTTCCCCAGCTCCGCCGCCAACAACCTCGACAAATGCAATTGTCCTGCTTTGGCCGTACCATATGCGGCATTATTCGGTCCGGCAAACAAAGCATTCTTGCTCACAATATTGACTATATCTCCACCCCTGCCCTGCTTCCGCATCACCGCAGCCGCAGCTTTGGCTACCAGGAACTGGCCCTTCACCATCACATCATTCAACAGGTCCCAATCATCTTCTGTTGTCTCTTCAATTGGTTTTGATATGGACAGGCCAGCAGCATGTACCACAATATCAATCCCGCCGAATGCCATTACCGCCGCATCCACTGCAGACTGAACAGAATCCTCTTTCCTAACGTTAACGGATACACTAAATATAAGGTCTTTTCCTGATTTCTTTTTCAACAACTCTGTATATTCCGGATTCTCCTGGAGATCGGCCAGCACCACGCAGGCACCATGGCTTAATAATATCTCAGAGATCGCGCGGCCTATACCGCCTGTTCCGCCAGTGACCAGGGCCACCTTGCCTGAAAGTGAAGCCGGTTTGGGCATACGCTGCAGCTTGGCTTCTTCCAGCAGCCAGTATTCAATATTAAATGCCTCCTGTTCATCAAGCCCCTGGTAAGAGGATATTACAGATGCGCCACGCATCACATTGATCGCATTGATGTAAAATTCGGAGGCGATCCTGGCCGTTGTGCGGTCTTTGGCAAAACTGAACATGCCAACGCCCGGATATAATACGATCACCGGATTGGGATCGCGCATGGCAGGACTGTCGCTATGCTTACACCGGTCATAATATTCGCTATACGATCTCCGATAGTCCTCCACCTGTTGCTGAATGGAGGCAGCGCTGAGATCATTTGTATCCAGCACCATGGGCCGGATCTTGGTACGAAGAAAATGATCAGGACAAGATGTGCCCATTGGTGCGAGGATCCCAAGATCCCTGCTGTTCACAAATTCCAGTACAGTATCATTATCGGAAAAATGTCCGGGCATGGGTTGATAGGAAGAAACCAGCCCGCGTATAACCGGAAAGATCTCCCTGGCTTTTTGTCTTCTCTCTTCCTGAGAAAAAGACGTTAGAGCTGCACCACCGAAAAACTTTTTACCCTTACCGGCTTCTTCAATATAGGCCGATGCCTTCTCGATGATATCGAGCGTGTTCACATAAGAATCAAAAGAAGTTTCACCCCAGCTGAACAAACCATGACTGCCAAGGATGATGCCCCTGATCCCTGGATTTTCCCGAACGGTTTTTTCCATAGTAAGCCCAAGGTCAAAACCCGGCCTCTGCCAGGGAACCCATGCTATTTCTCCGCCAAATACTTCTTTAGTGATCTGCTCACCGTCTTTACTCGCGGCGATCGCGATCACAGCATCAGGATGCAGGTGATCGATATGCGTGAAGGGAAGAAATGCATGCAGGGGTGTATCAATGGAAGGCGCTTTGGAATTAAGATCAAATAAGCAGTGGTTGAACAGGCCCACCATCTCATCTTCATGAGCCAGACCACGATATCTTTTTTTCAGGGCCTGCAACCGGTCCATGTAGAGCACGGCACAACCGCTTTTTTTCAGCGTCCCGATATCGCCGCCAGAGCCTTTCACCCACATCACATCCACAGTTTCTCCTGTAAGTGGATCTACATCTTTGATCTTGCAACTGGTATTACCTCCGGCAAAATTCGTAAGCCTGAGATCGGCTCCCAGGAGATTGGAGCGGTATATAAAACTGTCAACCGGGTCTGTTATACGGGCTGCTTTCTCTTCATCCCACAGGTAATTGACGTGTCTGTAAGTTTTGGTTGTCATCACTTGTAAAATAGTGATTTTTTCTGCAACCTGCCACCTGCAACCTGTCACCTGCAACCTGCCACCTGCAACCTGCCACCTGCAACCTGCAACCTGTTTCAGTAGCCTGTCTCCCTTAGCTCCTTAAGCGTCTTCCTGTATTCCCGCTCAATTCTCTTATCCAGAATACTCAGCCAGATCATCAGCAAACCCAGTAAAAGGATCAGGATGGCGAAGGGGGATGATAAAGGTAATCCTGCCATATCATACCCGGTGATAACCAGGTAACTGATATACAGTGAACCAAACCCGGTGATGACGGAGAGCCACCACCATTTAAATGCATACTTCATTTCAAATGCCGCCAGGAATGCATTCAGGGCCAACAGTATGATCAATGCCACCATAGTTCCCATAAACCATGTACTGTCTCCCTTCAACAAAGTGAAGCCTATTCCCATCAAAGCTATACCCGTAAATAGATCAGGAAAGAAACGGCCCGGGTCTTCACCAAAAAAATATCTCACTAAATATGCTCCCGCAGTGCATATGGCTACTCCCCCCGCTGCAAACGCCAGTTTTTCTATCAGGGCACCCGGCTGGGTGAAAATGAAAAAACTGAATACAACCAGGATGATGCCTTGCCAAAAAAGCAAACCGGAATTGTAAATTTTTCTTGTCGCAGGCATGATGAATCGAATGTAGATTCATATCAATCCCATTCCAAATAAAGCCTACCCCTGTATGTTCCAAATCAAACGACACTTGTTTCAATTTCAATATATTGACTAGTTTTAGTTATTCGATACATGAGAACCATCGTCTTCTTACTGATATTTTTTTTGCTTACGCATCAAAGCTATGCCGGGTATACTGACAGTTTACCTCCAACAGTAAGAAGACTGAACATCGTATTATCCAACAAATCGGCGCACCCAGACCCTGCCATGATGAGTTTACATACCCAGGCCTGGTGGAATCAGATCTGGCACCGTAAAAAACTCCGCTTTATCATTGCCAGTACCATCGAAGAAGCAATTACCAGGATCAGTAATATCATGGAAAAAGAACATGCCATGATCGGGAATATCTGGTTCGACAGTCATGGTCATATGGGCCGCAGAGTATCTATTCTGGAAATAGGAGATGTTGAGCTGAACTATCAAACCCTCAAGGAACCCTGGATCAAGGATAAAGTGAAAGCAATTGGCAAATATTGTGATAGCCTTACCATTGTATCTATTGGGTCCTGCTATTCTGCAGCCAGTTATTATTCAGCGGGTATAGATAGTTTTCCACCACACAGGATGAATGGAGATTCACTCATGAGTCAAATGGCAGATGCCATGAATCATGCTACCATTTATGGTTCTGTGAGCTGGATCACTACAAAACCAGGACTCTTCAGGTCTGGCTATGCCTTCGCCGGTAATCCATGGGCGAAGAGATTCAAAGATCCCAAGTTCAGATCGGCATGGGATTCACTGGGAGTCTGGAAATCTTATACCGCCAAACAGGGATTCAATTACATCAATACGGTGACCATGGATCATAGTGCCAACATATTGGTGAAGGATAAATCATTCCTGGATATTCCCAAAAACAAAAAGAAACAACAGAAAATAATCAAACGTCTGAAAGCCGGCAATTTCGACGACAAATATTTCTACAAGTACAAAGATCCCCTGCAGACAAAAAAAGGAAAGAAATAACTCTCACTTACCAAGAATAAGATCCGCTGCTTTCTCCCCGATCATGATACAGGCCGCGTTGGTGTTACCGGATACTATGGT
>DATGXN010000293.1:0-18994 GCA_035298945.1 Chitinophagaceae bacterium
CCAAGGCCCGAACTGCCCAGGATCTCCTGGCCCATAAAAAGGGCACTGTCTTTCTGGCTGTATTTTATTTGCCTGACCTGCCCTGAGTTTGGAGGATCCTGCACATCTATATAATATGGCCTGAGCAAACCGGCTGAAAAACCTCCTCCGTAAATAGCATACACGCCAACGCCATTCTTGTTGCCCTTGCCGCCGATCATGATCTGCTGGCCTATACCCAGTTTAAGCTGGTAGAAATTGTTCTGCTTTCCATAAACAAAAGGGCTACCAAAGATCACATTCCCATCACTCCTGGATTGCTTTTCCTCTTTCTTATGTTTCTTTTCATTGAATTCGAGCTGGAAAATATTGGTCTTATAAGCAGATTTTATCTTGCCCTTTTCATAAGAGACTCCCCAACCGTCAGTATTGAATTTGAACCCGAACAGGGAATGTTTGCGAAAACCTGATTCTCCCTCTTCTTCCAGCCTGATCATTTGATTGATCTTTTCCCTTTTGGCTTCTTTTTTATCCGCCTTGGTAGGTTTATCCTGAGCTATAGCTCCCGCCGAGATCAATAAAGCCAGACATATTAATGCTGATGTTTTCACGCTTCAGATTTTACTTCTGTGTAAATTTATCAAAAAAAACGAATGACATCTTCTGTTATCTATGAAGGCGGACTCAGAACTACATGTACCCATCTTCAATCCGGCACTTTTTTCGAAACCGATGCACCAACTGATAACCAGGGAAAAGGAGAAAGGTTCTCTCCCACCGATCTTCTGGCCACTTCATTGGCCAGCTGTATGCTCACCACCATGGCGATCAAGGCTAAAGACCTGGAAAGCCTTCTTCAACGGGTCAGTGTTGATGTGGAGAAGATAATGAGTTGGAACCCAAGGAGGGTGAGCGCGATAAATTTAACATTTCATTTCCCTGAAGGATTTTCATTGAGTAAGGAAAAGCAGCAAGAACTGGAACAGATCGCTTGGACCTGCCCGGTGAAAGAAAGTATACATCCCGGGATCGAGCTGAATATTGCGTTCAACTGGCCAGAAAGCTGATCAGGTTAGGGTTATTGCCTTAATTTACGCAGCTCCGGTAGTTTTTGCGGGATCAGTTTGTGCGTCAGCAACAGGTTTTGCGACATCAGCGCGGGTCCATTCCTTAAACATGGTATACATAACGGCAAGGACTACTGCCCCTTTAAACATTCCTGTGAAGCCCCAGGCCGACATTCCCCCGATGACTCCAAAGAAAAGAACAAGGATCGGGAGCTTTCCACTTTTTGCGATCAGGATGGGCTTGATCACGTTATCGGCAATAAAGAGAATGATCAGCCAGACACCCATGAATATGGCCCAGCCATTTTCACCTTTAGATGCCAGCCAAATGATAACGGGCACCTGCACTGGTATTGGACCCAATTGCACCACCGCAAACATGAACATGACAGCAGCAAGCCCCGATGCTGCAGGAATTCCTGCAATCGCAAATCCTATCCATGCAAGGGCTGCTTCCAACAAGGCTGTTCCCATAACGCCGATAGCCACACCATTTATCGCTTTCCCAGAAGCATCGATCATGGCATTGCCATTTTCAGGACCCAGCAGTTTTGAAAAAAAGATCTGTACGGGCTTCAACGCTTTTTCGCCTTGATTCAGAACAACTGCAGAAATAATAATGCCCACCACCAGTTCAAGGCCTGTTGTGAGAATACCACCCCCCGTAGCCAATAACCTTTGAAGAAATGCCTTGATCTGAGGCTCATACAAACTCAATGTGGTTTCCGGATCTTTCTCTAATGCAGCCCAGACCGCAGATATTTTATTGCCAACATAAGGCAGGCCGGTCAACCATTCAGGAAGAGGCGGCACATTATGGTTCTTTATCTCTGCCACTACAACCTGTGTTTTATGTGCATATTCACCGATCGCATTGATGATATAGACAAAAGGAAGGGCGATAATGGTAAGAAGGATCAGACCGTAAATAAATGCTGCAAGCTTTCTCCTGCCACCAAGATACCTCACAAAAATCTCGAACAAAGGTGAAAATGCCACTGAGAATATCAAGGCGAAAACAAATATGCCCAGGAATGCACTCAGGGTTGTATACGTTACGAAAATGACAGCAAAGAACATTAGGAGTATCAATGCATATTCAATAGGATTTCTTTGCTTTAGGTCTGTGTTCACCATAAAAAATATTTTTGATTTGATACTGATATTTTAGCCGTCAATTATATCGCCAAAGATTAACCCTTTTTTTTCTTCTTTGCACCTGCAGCCGGCGGTTCAGCTTTTACTTCCTGATTTTTCTTCTTTTTTGGACCTTCAGCCAGCAGTTCTACTTTCACTTCCTGAAGTTTTTTCTTTTGGGCATCTGACACTTCAGGATATTCCAGGCCAAGTTTTTCAAATTCAAAATATACGATCGCGCCCATACAAAGCCTGGTGAACCATTTGTCATCCGCCGGCAACACATACCATGGCGCATAGTCCGTGGAAGTGGCACTGAGCATTTCTTCGTACGCTTGCATGTATTCACTCCAGTGTTTTCTTTCCTGTGCATCTGCAACCGAAAACTTCCAATTCTTCTCCGTATTGTCTATCCTTTCCAGGAATCTCTTCTTCTGTTCATCTTTGGACACATGCAGGAATATCTTCAGGATCACCGTTCCGTTTTCCACGAGGTTTTTCTCCCAGCGATTGATCTGCCTGTACCTGTCTTGCCAGAATTTGTTATTGACGTCTTTCACCGAATTAACTGAAGGAAGATTCTCATTCAGGATATATTCCGGGTGAACCCTTGTCACCAGTACGTTCTCATAATGAGACCTGTTGAATATTCCGATCTCTCCCCTGGCAGGCAGTTCTTTTGCATGCCGCCAGAAATAATCATGGTCAAGTTCTGTTTTAGATGGCGTTTTAAAACTTGCGACTTTAACGCCGCTGGGATTCAACCCTGTCAACACGTGTTTGATGATCCCATCCTTACCCGCGGCATCCATGGCCTGCAGCACGATCAGTACACTGTACTGGTCATGCGCATATAACTTGTCCTGCAAAATGGCCAGATTGTTTATACCCTCTTCCAGTATCTTCTGCCCCTCTTCTTTGGTGATCATTTTATGATCATAGTCTGTTTCAAAATCTCTCTCCAGGGAAAATTTCTTTCCCTCTCTTACCCGCAGGGAACCAAGGTATTTTTCGAACTCTTTTCTTTTTGGATTAACATTCTTAGCCATTGATGACAAAATTTAATTTAACTGTAAAATGATCCCGGATTCAGGCTCATTTTCGCTGCCGACCCTGCTTTTTTTATTCATGATGATCAGGGAAAGCTGGAATTACAAGCGTTTCAGCCGCTTATCCAGAAAGTTAAGTAAAGATTGACATTGTTTCACATCCCGAGGATATGAGATGTATCAGAAATGCTGGAGTTTTAGCATGGAAGAATTTTTCAAAAGGGATTTCCCTATGGCACATTCCAGGCACATGAACTGGTCACAATAATTATGTTTCAATTCGAGCAGCGCCTGGCTGTCCCCGGCATGCCGGGCGCTGAAACCAAGACGTTCAAAATTTCTGATCACGGAATTGGACTCTGCATTCAGGCCTTCCATGAATTGGAAGAGCCTGTCCGTCCCGGGTCCATTTCCCTGGTGCTGGTGATAGGCTGCCAGGAATGGAATGATGGTATTGAATATGATATTCTCTATGAACTGTTCCCCGGTTTGCTTTTTCAGAAATACGGATCCCTCGCCAAAACGATAATGATGGTCCCAGTACCCTCCTGCTTCCACCCTGAGAAAAGCTTTCATTTCGTTCGTGTTACCCAGGTCCAGTAATCCCCGAAACAGGTCAGGGTTCCTGCTCACAAGCGCCGCTAACTGAGCAAGCCTCAGTGTGGGAAAATTGCCCGGCCTCATCCTGAGGAAGTGAACCGGCATATAAGACTTCACCAATTGATACTTCTTTCTCAGGAAACCATACTCCCTGAAAAGCGCTTTAGCGTAGTCGTCACCGTTATCCGTACGCAACAGGCCAGCCTGCCCCAGCAGAAGTGCCTCCAGTTGCATGCTATTGTTCCTGTGACGCATCATTAATTTGACCGGCAGGGTTGCGGCAATGCTTTCAAATGCATCAGAATTTACTTTATGGCCAAATGCCCTGGCCAATAAACGCCAGAATCCTTCTTCCCAATCCATTCCCAAAGTGATGACCTTCTCCAGTATTTTGGCCGACCTGGTTTTCATTCTCTGCAGTGTCAGCCATTCAAGCCATGCATAGGCCATCTTCCTGTCTACTGACCCGATCTCACCCGAACAGGGTATCATACTGTCATTCATCATCCAACTGCGGTATTTCTGCAGCAGATGCGGAGGTACCCTGTGCCGGAGTTCAAGTACCGGCATCGGATTCGCAATATCCCTGTCGTGCTCCCATACCACATGAAGGATCACGTTCGCATAATTAGGGTCATCCGCATGGCCATGCAGATCCCAATCCGAACTCCTCACATGCAACTCTATATTTCCAGCCCATTCCTGCTCACCAGTACGGATACGTGCAGATAAGAAATCAGGCCCCTGGTTCTTGTTCCAGGTTCCGGAGCAGATCAGCGACAAAGGCTCTCCAGAGACAGTTCGCAGATCCCAAACATTGAAATACTGGTGATGCCAAATGAACTGCAACAGTTTTTCATACATGCATGCAATCTAGGATTCCGGAGGGCCGCTGTCCAAGAGAAAAAACACAGTGTTTTTGGAGAAAAAAAATCAGAAATTCTGGTATAAAGACTGCACTACCCTGCTAACGGGAAGGCCCATGACGTTGTAGAAATCGCCAATGACAGATTTGATACCCACCACACCTATCCACTCCTGTATAGCATAGGCACCCGCCTTGTCAAAAGGCTGGTATGTATCAACATAGTATATAAGGTCTTCTTCAGCAATGGGATGGAATTCCACTTCAGTGACATCTGAAAATGAAATTTCTTTCTCATCGCTCATGATCACCACACCGGTTACCACTTTATGTTTTCGTCCTGACAGATCTTTCAGCATGGCTATGGCATGTTCCCTGTCCAAAGGTTTGCCAAGCACTTTATCATCAAGCACTACGATAGTGTCTGCAGCCAGTACCGGGATATCGCCTTCGTAACGTTTGAACAGGTCCATTGCCCTTACTGCAAGTGCTTTTTCGCGCGAGATATATACCGGGATCTCTTCCATGGCCAGGCCTTCAGGCCAGGTTTCCCCGGTTTCCCTGCTCAAAATATCAAATTCAATTTCGGCCCATTCAAGCAATTGTTTCCTTCGAGGCGATTGGGATGCAAGTACGATCTTTCTCATCATGAATACCATTTAATGAATAACATGGACAGGATTCCTGTAAGCATTACGATCTTGATCAAAGTACTCAGTTCATGGAACTGCGATGGTGCCAGGGCCGGGAATAACCGCCTGAGAATGATCACCAACGGAGTAATAATGAACAGGATACTGTACCCCACTGACCACCACCAGCGCAGCTGCATGGCGTAGACCTGCAAGATGACCATCGAACAGATCAGGACGATCATCCATACCGCCACGAACATTTTGGAAGAAGGCAGCCCCCAGACAATAGGCATGGTTCTGCAATCATATTTAGCGTCTCCCTGCATATCTTCCATATCCTTGATCACCTCACGCACGAGGGATATAATGAATGCAAAGCCACCATACAAAACGGCAAATTTATAAATCCTTGTGATCACTTTAAACGAAGTACTATCGGCTGGCCTTAATGCTACCGGGGAGATCGCAACATACAAAACAAGAACAACCCAGCCGGTCAGCAGTGAAATGATAATATTTCCCACCAGCACCTGTTTCTTGAATGTGGTTGAATAAAACCAAAGTAGTAATACCGTGACCAGGTTGAATAAAGCAGGTACCGGATTAGTCAGCTTATAAGATACGATCACACTTAATACGATCCCGATGAATGAAAGGCCCAGGTGCCAGAGAATGGCCCATCGTCTTTTGATCAGGTTGTCCACAACCAGCTTTTCCGGCCTATTGATCCGGTCGATATTCAGATCGAAATAATCATTGATGATATAGCCGGCCGCTGCAATGAAAATAGATGCCCCTATTATATACAACAAACCCTCCTTTCCAAGAGGGTTGGCGATACCAACAGATTGAAATGAGGGAACTATGATACAGAAATAAAAAAGAGACTGGGTTAGAGCAATAAAGAATAGATTAGGATACCTGATCAACCTGAAAAATGCAACCGCCAGTTTCATGCCATGAAGATAATGCATCAGGTACTGCTAACATCAACAGAATGCTCCCATTTACTTTGTACCCGCATCAATTTCTCGATCACCTCACGCACACAGCCTTCGCCGCCCTTTACCGGTGATATGTAATCGGCCATGGCAAGTATATCCCTGGACGAATCAGCAGGGCAACAGGAAAGGCCGCAGTACTTCATGACCTCAAGATCAGGAATATCGTCCCCCATATATAATGTTTCGTTGGCATTGAACCCATGCTCCGCCATCAGCGTTTTTAACAACATCATTTTGTCTTTCACATTCTGGTACACCATCGCCACACCCAGTTTGTTCAACCGCTTTTCAACAGGCGTGGAAAATGAGCCTGTGATCACGATCACACGATAACCTTTTTTTACTGCCAGCTGCAGAATATAACCATCTTTGATATTCATCTTCCTGATCCATTCCCCGTCCGGAGTGATCAACAGGCTGCCGTCTGTAAGCACACCGTCCATATCAAGAATGATGGTGTTAACGGGAAAGAATTTTTCAAGTACGTTCATATCTGTTTCATTTTTCAGAATGATAATTCAGGATCAATGCAGTCATCAGCTCGTAAATCTCAGAGAGCTCAGGGAATGCGTTCAGCATCTCCATATGCTTATTCAATGTTTCAACATCGTTTCTCAGGGCAGGCCCGGTTTGTCTTGCTGCCGCATGTCCGCTTTTCAGGTTACCAACGATCTCTTTGATCTGGGGAAGCAGCAGGGTGAAGTCCAGTTTATTGGCATTACAGTAATCCTGCACCAGGGCATAGAGGTGATTAGAAAAATTGCCCGACACTACTGCCGCGAGGTGGATCTTTTTCCTGTAATCATCATCTGCCTCTACCACCTGGTCAGTGATCGTTTCTGCAAAATCCCTGATCAGGGTCAGAGTATCTGCGGTATTGGCATCCACCAGCAACGGAAACTCCGGGATCTGGTCACTATTGGCCTTAAGGGTTTGCAATGGATAAAGAACTCCATAATTATTGCACACCCCTTTCAGTACTTCTTTTGAAACCGATCCGGCAGTATGGACTATAACAGCCCGCTCCAGTTTCAAAATTCCCTGGAGGCCAGGCAGGGCATCATCAGAAATGGCAACAATATATAAGGTGGCATTCCGGTTGATCTGGGAAAGATCAGGGGCATGGTCTGCACCTAATTGATCAGCCAGATGCTTTCCTTTGACCTCATTACGTGCAGCAACCTGGAGTATGCGGTGCCCCGAAGCCAGTATTTTTCTGCCTAATACGGAAGCCACATTGCCAGACCCTATGATCACTGTATCCATGAGAACAAATCCAAGGTTATATTTGCGAAAGATAAGAAATGAAACTTGCACAGAAAATTGCGATAGGATATGTGAGGGCAAGGCTCAACATGCTCGCTGTGATATCACCAGCACGTGCTGCCGAAAAAGCTTTTGAACTATTTTCCACTCCGCAGTACAGGTCAAAAAGCAAGTTTCCCGACATTTTTGAGAGGGGCGAAAAACTCCAGTTCGTTCAGAAGAATAAAAAAGTCAAAGGATACAGGTGGAACGCCGGTGCCGGAAAAAGATTACTGATCCTGCACGGTTACGAATCTTCCTGCAGGAAATTCGATCATCATATTTCCAGGGGGATAAAAAAAGGTTATGAAGTACTTGCCTTTGATGCCCCTGCTCATGGCATCAGTGAAGGCAAAAAGATCAATTTACTGGATTATGCAGAGATGATCGCCAACGTAGAAAAGCATTATGGAAAGATCGATGCATTTATCTGCCACTCATTCGGCGGTATAGCAGCTTGCACTTTCCTGGAAAAGCATAAACACAGTGCAGATACCAAACTGGTACTGATCGCACCCGCTACGGAAACTACCACCGCCATAGACAGCATGTTCAGGTTTATCCAGTTGAATGACAAAGTGCGAAAAGAATTTGATGCCATCATTCACCGGAACACCGGGCATTGGCCGGCCCATTATTCTATCAACAGGGCCATGAAGCATATCAAAGCCTCGGTACTATGGATCCACGATGAGGAAGACTACACCACCCCGATCTCCGACGTCAAAAAAGTCATGGACCAGGGCTACCCGAATATCGAGTTTATGGTCACCCGGGGCCTTGGACATAATAAAATATACAGGGACAATGAGGTGAAAAGAAAGATATTTTCTTTCCTCTGAGTGGTGTTTTTCCCCCGATCCGGTATGGGTATGTTATTTTAGAATTTGTCGCAAAACCGTATTATTGCAACGCTGAGCCCGATGGCTTAAGCGAAAAAGCATTGATTATCAAGCACTTATAAAAATGCTTGGTCCATATCCACCTGTAGAAAACAGACCGAAACCACCACTATGGCAAAAAATTTACTGATAGTTGAGTCCCCGGCGAAAGCAAAAACAATAGAAAAGATCCTCGGAAAAGATTTTGAGGTCAAGAGTTGTTTTGGACATATCAGGGACCTTGAGAAGGACGACATGGGGATCGATGTACAGAATAATTTTCAACCCAGGTATATCGTGCCGGAAGACAAGGAAAAAGTGGTCAAGGAACTTAAGCAACTGGCTAAAAAATCTGAAGAGATATGGCTTGCAACGGATGAGGACCGTGAAGGGGAAGCGATCAGTTGGCATTTATGTGAGGTATTGGGCCTGGATCCAGGCAAAACCAAGCGTATAGTATTCCACGAGATCACCAAGCCCGCCATTGAATCCGCTGTAAAAAACCCAAGACTATTAGACCTCAACCTGGTCAATGCCCAACAGGCCAGGCGTATACTTGACCGGATCGTTGGATTTGAGCTCTCTCCTATATTATGGAGAAAAATGAGCATGAAGAACAACCTCAGCGCCGGCCGGGTGCAGAGTGTTGCCGTGAGGATCATCGCTGAAAGGGAAAGGGAGATCAATGCTTTCATACCCTCAAGTACTTTCCGGATCGATGCTTTTTTTACTGCTAAAGACATTAATGGCAAAGCGGTAAGTTTCAAAGCGGAAGGCAGTAAGTATAATAATGAAGAAGGTGCTGAGAAATTCCTGGAGAGCTGTATGGGAGCCAACTACAAAGTGGCTGATATACAGGTCAAGCCGTCTAAACGAACACCTCCTGCCCCATTCACCACTTCTACATTGCAACAGGAAGCCGGCCGTAAACTGGGATATGGCGTAAGCCGGACCATGATCCTTGCACAAAAACTCTACGAAGCGGGTTATATCTCCTACATGCGTACTGATAGTGTGAGTCTTAGTGACACTGCTATGGAGAATATTGTAGGCCAGATCGGCGCTGAATACGGGAAGAAATATATTCAAACCAGGAAGTTCAAGAATAAGAATGAATCTGCCCAGGAAGCTCACGAAGCCATCCGCCCTACTTATATGGATAGAAGGCAGGTGGACATTCAGGATGCGCAAAAACTATATGAACTGATCTGGAAAAGGACCATGGCTTCACAAATGGCCGATGCAGAATTGGAGAAAACCACCGCTAAGATCAGCATCAGTACCAATAAAGAGCTGCTGACTGCATCAGGAGAAGTGTTGAAATTCGACGGTTTTCTGAAAGTGTATATGGAAAGCAGGGATGATGATGAAGAAGATGGTGATGAGAAAACGGAAAGCATGTTGCCTCCATTGGCTGTTGGCCAGGATCTCAGCCTGAAAGAAATGAAAGCCACAGAAAGGTTTTCGCGTCCGGCTCCAAGATATACGGAAGCATCTCTTGTAAAGAAACTGGAAGAACTCGGTATAGGTCGTCCATCCACATATGCACCCACTATTTCAACCATCTTAAAAAGAGGTTACGTTGAAAAAAGGGATAAAGAAGGTGTGGTGCGGGATTACAGAACCCTGGTGCTGGCCAAAGACAAGATCACCAAGAAAACAGAACAGGAAAATACAGGCGCTGAGAAATCAAAACTCTTCCCTACTGATCTTGGACTGGTAGTGACAGATTTCCTGATCCTGCATTTTGATGATGTGATGGATTATGGATTCACGGCCCGGATTGAAAATGAATTTGACGAGATCGCTAACGGCAAAGTGAAATGGAATAAAATGGTAGATGATTTCTACACACCTTTCAAAAAGGATGTAGATAATACCATGGAGACTGCTGAAAGAATAAGCGGTGAAAGAGATCTGGGTATGGACCCTGCTACGGGCAAGAAAGTAATTGCCAGGATGGGCAGATTTGGTCCTATGGTGCAGATCGGAGATGTGAACGATGAAGAAAAACCAAGATTCGCCAAACTGAAGCAGGAACAAAGTATTGAAACCATCAGTTTCGATGAAGCGATGGAACTGTTCAAACTTCCCCGCGTGCTTGGAGATTTTGAAGGCTCGCCGGTTTCAGTGAGCATCGGCCGGTTTGGCCCTTATATTGCACATGACAAACAGTTCTATTCCCTGGCCAAGGAGTTCGACCCCTATTCAGTGATGCTGGATGAAGTGTTGCCGATCATTGTTGAAAAAAGGCAAGCCAAGCAGGAAAGGACAATCAAAGTATTTGAAAAAGAAAAAATACAACTGCTCCGCGGACCCTACGGTCCTTATATCAAGAAAGGCCTCAGGAATTTCCCGATTCCCAAAGAACAACAGGAAAAAGTTGCAGACCTGGGCATTGACGAAGTAAAGAAAATGATCGAGGAAGCCATTGCTAACCCACCGAAGAAGAACTTCAGGAAGAAGAAAGCAAAATAATTAAGAAAGAGGCGTAAAGGCGTAGTGGCATAGTGGTATAATGCAAGAGAATAGTATTTAGTTGTTGCCCCTCCCTCTTTCAGTTTTTAAGCCTCGATGCCTCTATGCCACTTTTTTTTGTGGTTTCCACAAAAATTGGTCGATTGTGGAAAAATAGAAAGCTGCGGGAACGTACTACCCCCGATATTTATTTTACAATTCAGTAACAATATTTTGTTGGTGTACAACGTCATATAAATGAACGTAAACCCCCATGGAAGAAAACAAGGAAATATCAGCCCTGTTTCACCTGATCGATGACCCGGACGAGGAAGTGTTTACCACGGTAAGTGATAAGATCATAAGCTTTGGTAAAGAGATCATCCCCAACCTGGAGAATCTATGGGAGAATACACCGGTAGAAGAAATCCAGGAACGGATCGAATTGCTGATCCACAGATTGCATTACGACGAGTTGAGACTGGATATGACTGAGTGGAGTGGGAAAGAATACCCTGACCTGGTGGAAGGTGCCCTGCTGGCGGCACGATATAAATACCCCGATCTCCATGCCTCACCTATCATCCAGGAAATAGAAAAATTCAGGAGAAATATCTGGCTTGAACTCAACAGTTACCTTACTGCACTGGAACAGGTGAATGTGGTGAACAAGATCCTGTATTCATATCATAAATTCAAGGGCGTTGAAGTGTCCTACCATCACCAGGAAGAATTTTTGCTGAATAAAGTAGTAGAAACCAGGAGAGGAAACTCAATCACCAATGGGATCTTATACCAGTACCTCTGCCAGATGCTGGATATCCCTGTGAAAGCGGTCAATATCCCCCGTCAATATATCCTGGCCTATTATGACACTTCGCATGAATATTTCAGTACACACACTCCCGAGAATAAGATCCATTTCTTTATAGATCCCATGACCGGGCAGGTGTACACGCAAAAAGATGTTGAGAATTATTTCAAACGTATCAATGTAAATCCAACAGCTTCCCATTTCAAACCTGTTTCTCCGAGAAAAACAATACAGTTCCTGCTCGAAGAATATTCCAAATGTTTTGATAACGATGTGAACCGGTATAAGCAGGTTGAATTACTCAGGCTTGCTGAGTTACTCACTTTTTAAGTTGCTCAAGCACTTTCTTGCCGCCTTCATTTTTCGGATTCAGTTCAATGGATCTTTTGTACATCCTGATGGCTTCCTCTTTTCGTCCAACGACCAAAAGCGCTTCACCATAGCTGTCATATACATTCCAGCTATCCGGGAATAGTTCCACATTTAATTTGAATGTTTCAAGTGCTTCTGCAACCTTATGCTCTTCCGGGAAATGAAATGGATTTGGATTGTTGGCGCCGCCCAAAAAATCATAGCCCAGCAAATTCATTTCATCTTCACTTAACCAATAATTCAAACTATCTGCTTTAAGAACCTTCAAACTATCCCTGGCAATTTCTGCTCCCTGGCGCAACAAAATTCTTGCATATATTTTCGCAATGCTTTTCTTTGGATAAGGGACTTCCAGGCCATTGAGCAGCTTTAATGCATTGTATCCAACCTCATGTGCATTAAAATGGGTGTTATCAAATATAATGACCGTCTGATGTTTTGAAATATTTCTCAACAGCACGCAACTTAGTCCCGTTGCACCACCGCTGTGATATGGAATTATTCCCATCGTGGTATCCTGTTCCAATTCCCAGCCTAAACCAAATTTGCCAGGATTGTTTTTTCCATTCCTAAGCTTCACAGGACTGAACGCGTCCTGCAACAACTGATCATTCAATAAACTGCCATTATAATAAGCTTCATCATATTTCAACAGATCATGGGTAGTACTTAGATAATCGCTAAAACCTGTGAAATTATAAGCTGACCAATATTCTACGATATATGGAACTTTATCAGCCCGTATTATGCTATCGGAATAAAGGTGTGGATACAGGTGCGGAAAAGCAAAATTCCTGTTATTGATCTGGGCATATTGCTGTTTCAATGGAAGGAATGCAGTATGGGTCATTCCAGCAGGTTTCAGGATGTATTTCTCTACATATTCGGTATAATTCATTCCCGAAACCTTTTCCAGCACCAAAGCCAGCACAATAAAATTAATGTTGTCATAATTTCCATCTTCGCCAGGCTGATAGATCAGGGACTGTTTATTTGCGATCAGGCCATTGATAAAATCGGCATTGGTAAACACCTTGCCTGGATCCTGTTTCCGTACTCCGTCAAAAAAAGCGTTATAGGGCGGCAAGCCTGAACTATGTGAGAGCAGGTGTTGGATCGTTATTGAAGGATAGGGAAATTCCGGAAGGTATTTCACCACCGGGGCAGATACCTGCAATTTGCCCGCCTGAGCTAATTGGAGAATGGCAGTGGCAGTAATGGTTTTTGAAATGGATGCAATGGGAAATACTGTATTCTTTGTATTTAGTTCATTGTTGTCGAAGTCAGCATATCCAAATGAATTTTCATATACAGTTTTCCCATTTTCAACTATCAAGACATTTCCATTGAATTGCTGGTTCTTTACCAATGCTGAAAAATAGGCCTCTAATTTCTCCTGCTTGCTCTGGGCATGTACAGTTTGGGTAAATAAGAAAAAAAGGAAAAGATATCTCATCACCATGGTTTACCTCTATCCTGTTTACCTGATTTATTAGCCGGCTAACACACTATTTAAAATTTTCTATACTCACGCTTCACAAACTGATTGGCTTCATCAAAATTTGTAATGCGCATATTCTTTCCATCCCAAAGCAATTGCTTACGTCCCGGGTATGTATAACCGCCGCCGGTTTTTGCCTTGCGTAAATTATAGCTCCTGGTGGCCAGGTTGCCCATCAATACAGTTTCAGTGAGCGGGCCGGCCAATGAGAACGGAGAACTGGTATAAGCGCCCCATCCTTTTTTGCAGGCTGCGGTCCATTGATTCTGGTGGCCATCCCATCCTCCTGGCACAAATGGCCTTTCCGCTTTCGGCAAACTAGTTGAAGCCATCTTTGAGGTAGGCAATAAAGTTGGATTTCTTCCAAACAATCCTGCCATCAGTTTTCCTTTGGTACCTTCAAAAATGATTCCGCCATCAATCTCACCCATTTCTTCATCGGGTCCTAATTCCTCAGGCCTCTTGGGTTTGATCCCGCCATCGTACCAGATCATTTCAACTTCTTTCATATTTCCGCGGGCAGGAAAATGAATATGAACTTTGGAAGAAGGAGGTCCGCTTTCAGAATAATCTGCTTCCTGGAAAAATCCAGACCAGACACCGGTAACACTACATTCCACTTTATCCGGATACCCTAATCTCAATGCCCGGAAAGGCACATCCATAAAATGGCAACCCATATCACCCAGTGAGCCGGTACCGAAATCCCACCATCCACGCCAGGTAGCAGGAAGATATCCTTTGTTATAATCACGATAGGGAGCGGTTCCCAACCAAAGGTCCCAGTTCAGTTCCGCGGGCACAGGATCAACCGCAGTTGGCCTGGTAATGCCCTGTGGCCATACCGGCCTGTTGGTCCAGACATGCACCGTATGAATATCTCCGATAACTCCTTTTTGAATCCAGGTTTCCACATTGCGGGTATCATCACCACTGCTGCCCTGGTTGCCCATTTGAGTAACTACTTTATATTTCTGCTCAGCTTCGGTCAACCACCTTGCTTCAGCGATATCGTGGGTAAGCGGTTTCTCTGTATACACATGCTTACCCAGTTGCATAACCGCAATAGTTTGCACATAATGCATGTGGTCGGGCGTAGTCACGATGACCGCATCAATCGATTTCGCCTCTTTATCCAGCATCTCCCGGTAGTCCTTATAGTACCTGGCATTCGGAAATTTCTTACGCATTTCGGCAGACTGCCTGTCGTCCACATCACAAAGCACGGCTATATTTTCCGCTCCGTTATTCCAGGCCTGAGCAATATTAAAGAGAGCCTTACCACCTGCCCCAATGGCAGCAATGTTCAGCTTATCACTGGGGGCAATGAACCCTTTTCCAAGCACATGCCTTGGCACGATGAAAAAACCTGCCGTTGCTGCGCCTACATTCCTGATGAACTTCCTCCTGGAAGAATATTGATCCATGTTGGTTTTTTTGGTAAGTTAAGTAAAATTGAAAACCATATGTCGCCGATCAGTTGGGATGATTTCGAAAAAATCGATATCCGGCTTGGAACTATTCTTGAAGCCCGCCCCTTCCCTAATGCAAGAAAACCCTCTTATCAACTCTCTATAGATTTTGGGTCCCTGGGAATTAAGAAATCTTCGGCCCAGATCACAGCCCATTACAAAGCAGAGGAACTGACTGGACAGCAGGTGATTGCAGTTGTGAACTTCCGGCCCAAACAGATCGCGAACTTTTTCAGCGAGTGCCTTGTTCTGGGGATATATGATGAAAATGGAGAAGTTGTTCTTCTTAAACCCGGGCATCCGGTCAAGAATGGTTCTAAAATTGGCTGAAATACATCCGCAGCTTCATATCTTTACCGCTCGCAAACAAGTTTAAGGAACTAACGGCATCTATTGATGAGTTGTCGGCTCTTATTAACGGTTAGAAGTATTTTCAAATCCCATGAGTAGAATTCTTTCGGTACTTATTTTAATTGCAGCATTGTATTCCTGCAAGTCAGACAAGAAGATCACCCAGGCCGGTCCGGGCGGCAATATGCCGCAGCAAGTCCTGGAAGTGGAAGCAATGGTTGTAAAAACCAGCTCCATTGAAGAAATTGTAGAAGTATCCGGCACCATACTGGCCAATGAAAGCACGGAGATCAGACCTGAGATCTCGGGCCGGATTGTTCAATTGAATTTAAAGGAAGGCGTCATTGTTCCCAAAGGCAGCCTGCTTGTAAAGATCTATGATGGCGACCTTCAGGCCGAGTTGAAAAAGCTGCAGGTACAGTTGCAGATCGCTAACAAGACAGAAGAAAGGCAGAAAGAACTTTTGGCTATCGGCGGCATTGCCCAACAGGATTACGATCTTTCTTTACTGCAGGTAAGTAATATCAAAGCCGATATCGAACTAACCCAGGTAGCTATCAACAAAACTGAAATTCGGGCTCCCTATACCGGCCGTCTTGGTTTGAAAAATATCAGCCCCGGCGCATACGTAACCCCCTCTACCCTGCTTACCACCATCACCGAGGTGGAGCAGATGAAAATCGAATTCAGTGTACCTGAGAAATACAGCTCCCAGATCAAAAATGGCATGCCCATAGATTTTTCCATCGAAGGGTCAGACAAAACATACAAGGCCTATGTACTTGCCAAAGAAAGTTATGTAGATGAGGCCACTAGAAATCTCAGGATCAGGGCTGTAGTTCAGAATATAGATGCGTACATGGTTCCAGGGTCGTTTGCGAAGGTGAACATGATCCTTGGCAGAAATGATAACGCCATGATGATCCCCAGCAATGCCGTGATCCCGCAAGCCAGAAATAAACAAGTGGCAGTTTTTCGTGGTGGTCTATCGGCGATGACTGATATCACAACAGGTGTCAGGGATTCCAGTATGATCCAGGTAACCAGTGGCCTGAACCCCGGCGATACTGTGATCACTACGGGATTATTATTTGTGAAGAATGATTCTAAGATCAAGCTCACTAAAATTGTAAACTGAACCGAAACCGAAGCTGATGAATTTATCTGAACTCAGTTTAAAAAGACCTGTTCTTGCGATCGTTTGTTCCATCGTCATCATCATTTTCGGAGCCATCGGTTTCAATTTCCTCGGTGTAAGGGAATATCCCAACATTGATCCTCCTGTTGTTAACGTCCGTACACAATATACCGGTGCCAATGCGGAGATCATCGAACAACAGATCACTGAACCGTTGGAGAAAGCAGTGAACGGTGTGGAAGGTGTAAAAAACATTACTTCTTCTTCCAGCCAGGGCAGCAGTAATATCACTGTTGAATTTGAATTGGGTGTTGACCTGGAAAAAGCAGCCAATGACGTACGCGAAAAAGTTTCCCAGGCTTTAAATGCGCTACCCCAGGATATTGACGCCCCGCCTGCTGTGGCCAAACAGGATTCAGACTCTGACCCTATCCTCTTCATGCAGGTGCAGAGCAATAAAAGAACTTTACTGGAACTCTCTGACATAGCTGAAAACGTTATTGTGGAAAGGTTACAGACGGTGCCGGGCATCAGCTCTGTGGCGGTTATGGGTAAACGTTATTCCATGCGCATCTGGTTTGACCCGGCGAGGCTTTCCGCCTACCGGCTTACGATACAAGATGTAAAAAATGCCCTCGACCGGGAAAACATTGAACTACCGGGTGGTAAAGTGAGAGGTAACACTACGGAGCTCACGGTGAAAGCATATGGTAAGCTGACTACCGAAGACGATTTTAATAACCTGATCATCTCGCAGGCGGCAGGAAGGATCATTCGATTGAAAGATGTAGGCTATGCCACCCTGGGGCCTGACGATGAAGAATCTTCTGCCCGGAAAAATAATATCCAGGTGGTATCCATGCGCGCCATAGCGCAGCCAGGATCCAACCAGGTGGCGATCGTTGACGAATTGCTGAAAAGACTTGATGTTCTGAAAAAAGAACTTCCCGAAGATATTATCATTGAGATCGGCTACGACAGAACTACGTTTGTGCGCAAAGCCATTACGGAGGTTAAGGAGACTCTTTTCGTGGCCATACTCCTGGTGGTGATCATCATCTATCTCTTCTTCCGCGACTGGAGTATAGCTTTCCGGCCTTTGATCGATATCCCGGTATCACTGGTAGGTGCTTTTTTCATCATGTACATTTCGGGTTTCTCGATAAATGTACTCACCATGCTTTCGCTGATCCTGGCCACGGGCCTTGTGGTGGACGATGGTATTGTGGTGACGGAAAACATCTTCAAGAAAATGGAGTCCGGAATGGACAAGTGGAAAGCTGCAAGAGAGGGTGCCAATGAGATCTATTTCGCGGTAATTGCCACTTCCATCACACTGGCTATCGTGTTTCTTCCTATCATATTCTTACAGGGTTTTGTGGGCCGGCTATTCCGTGAATTCGGAATTGTAGTGGCAGGTGCTGTATTGATCTCTGCTTTCGTTTCACTTTCACTGACACCGGTACTGAATATATTTCTTACGCCAAAATCAGGTATAAGGCATTCATGGTTCTATTACAAAACCGAACCTTTCTTCCGCGGACTTGAAAACGGTTACCGATACCTGTTGACCAGTTTCATGAAAGCAAGATGGATCGCCCTGGTGATCGTTCTTGTTTGCGTAAGCATCATTTATATAGTTGGACGCACACTGCCATCTGAGTTGGCTCCGTTGGAAGACCGTAACAGGCTTCGCGCAAGTATCCTGGCCGCAGAGGGCACGGATTTCGACTTTATGGACAAGGCGGTCACCGATATCACACAAAAGATCATGGACTCCGTCCCTGAACGATATGTTGTGCTGTCGTTCGCTCCGGGCTTTGGTGGCTCTGGTGGTGCTAATGCAGCCTTCATCAGTATGGGTCTTGTAGACGCGTCAGAAAGAGAAAGAACCCAGGACCAGATCGCACAACAGATGAACAGGATGTTCCGGAACTACACGCTGGTGCGTGTACTTACCATACAGGAGCAGACCATTTCGGTGGGCCTTGGTGGCCGTGGCGGTCTTCCCGTGCAGTTCGTTATTCAGAATCTGAACTTCGACAAACTCAAACAACACGTTCCGAAATTCATGGAACAGGTTTCGAAAAGCCCGGTATTCCAGGGGTTTGACGTGAACCTGAAATTCAATAAACCGGAGCTGCAGATCACCATTGATCGTTTGAAAGCCAGTGAACTGGGTGTATCCATTCTTGATATTACCAATACATTACAACTTGCCCTGAGTGGCCGAAGGTTTGGCTATTTCATTATGAATGGAAAGCAATACCAGGTGATAGGCCAGGTAGACAGGAAAGACCGTGACGAACCACTTGACCTCAAGGCTTTCTATGTAAGGAACAGGTCAGGCGAATTAATTCAGCTGGA
>DATGXN010000294.1:0-11716 GCA_035298945.1 Chitinophagaceae bacterium
AGGTGATCCCGCCGATCGAAAGCATCACCCTGATCCCCTTGGTTTTAAAATAATTCACAATGGCGGCAGTCATCCCCCTGGGTATGCCATCCAGGTTTCCGGCATCTGTTGTTTTGTTCAACAGCTTTAAAGGGTTGACGAAACTCAGGACAACAATGTTTACAGAGGGTTGCCCATTACCCCTGTCTATGATCCAATGGTTCTTTGAATCAAATTCTGTCACCGTACGTTCTGTTGCCCAGGAGCAATAATCGTTACCGGCATGCCATACACCATAGATCTGAATGGGAGTAGGCGTTGCTGCCAATGCATTACTGACCAACATATCCTGATCGTTCACAGGAGTTGATTGCTCTTTCTGGCAACTAAACAATAAAATACTAAAGCAAATAACTATCGCAGTGATGGACCCCAACACATTTTTCATAACGAAAAGTTTAATGTGATCAACAAGGGTGGCCCGGATCAACGATTAAGTTAATGCATAAGGTATCAAAATGCAAATGACGGCTGTCATATATCATTGGACCAACATTCAATTCCACTGTATGGCGAAATAGGTGGCGGCGGTTTTACCTGAGTTGACAAGATTGTGGGGAACCATGGATGCTACATATACAGCATCACCTGTATTACATCTGACCATGCCGGTATTCACGGTCATTTCAGCATTCCCGTCCAACATCAGGATGATCTCTTCATTTTGATGAGTATGGGGTTCATGGCTTTTGAATCCAGGGTTCAGTGTAGTGACATGAACATCGAAGCGGTTGAACATCACAGTTTTACGATCGAACAACTGCCGTACCCCGCCTTTATCGTGCGGTTTAAACACCATATCGTTCCAGTTCATCACGAAACTGGCCCCACCTTCTTTCCCCCTGGCAGAGTCTGGTTTTTGAATGGAAGAATATACCATTTCATAAAACTCCACATCATTCTTCCCGTCAGTTCCAAAAGCAACCTTGTCGCCGGGAAGTAAAAAGATCACGGACCCTTTATCGATAGAATATTTCTTACTTCCCAATACCACCTCCACCGGGCCTTTTTTCACAATAAAAAATCTTTCCATCCTGTCTGCCTTATAGAATTTCATATCCCCCAGCTTCATCGAATTGCCCTTCAATTCATGATAGGCAAGTACGGCTCCCTTGCCTTTGAATATCGTAGCGTCTGCCTTCCACGGATAAGATGCAGATGCCACCGGATCGATGGGAGCGTTAATCACGGAGAGAAAAAAGAATACGGATAGCAGAAGCTTCATATTTATAGTATTAGGTAGAAATTATAACCATATTTCGGCGGAAAATCAGAAAACGATTGAAATCGAAATTAAGCCGCATATCCAGAATTCAACGTTTAACCATCGGGAATCACAAAGAATTCCGACCTTCATTCATATGAAGATCCTCATAAAATACCTCCGGCCCTATTCCGGATTGGTAGCACTTACACTTTTGCTGGCAGCCATTAATACCGGCTTTTCCCTGGTCGATCCCATCTTGTTTGGTAAGATAGTCAATCTGGCAGGTTCCTATAAAGCCGCTGCAGATGCCGGCAAACCTTTTTCCTACAACGAATACTTCAATAGCTTCTCATGGGCAAAGCCCGGGGTCTGGTTCCTGGTGCTCGCGTCAATCACGGTGGCCATGATCAGCCGTATCGCAAAAAATTTCCAGGACTTCTTCCTGAACGTCGTGATCCAGAAATTCGGCGCCCGGGTTTTTACAGATGGGCTTCAACATGCCATGAAACTGCCTTACCAGGAATTTGAAGACCAGCGAAGCGGTGAAACTCTTTCCGTTCTTACCAAAGTCAGAACCGATGTGGAGAAGTTCATGACCTATTGCATCAATGTGCTGTTCGGCATCCTGATCGGCGTGGTGTTCGTTTTCTTCTATGCTGCCACCTTTATCCATTGGTCCATACCCCTGGCCTATGTGGTTGGCATCATTCTACTTTCCATGATCACTAATGTGCTCAGCAGGAAGATCAAGATCATACAAAAAACGATCGTAGGGCAAACCACTGCCCTGGCAGGTTCTACAACCGAATCACTGAGAAATATTGAACTGGTAAAAAGCCTCGGGCTCACCCAACAAGAGGTTGACCGTTTAAATAAGAACACCTATAAGATCTTAGGACTTGAACTGACCAAAGTAAAAAGGATCAGAAGCATCAGTTTTGTGCAGGGTACCATGGTGAATACATTGAGGCAGGTGATCCTTTTCATCCTGATGTGGCTGATCTTCAGGAATCATATGGATGCCGGCCAGCTGGTGACCATGCAATTCTTTTCGTTTTTTGTATTTGGACCCTTACAGGAGATCGGCAATATTTTATTGTCTTATCGCGAAGCCGAAGCCTCGTTAAATAATTTCAACAGCCTGATGCAGAAAGCGCCTGAATCGGAGCCCAAACATCCTGAGCACCTTGACGACGTAAGCGAACTGAGCTTCAAGAGCGTCGGCTTTAAACATCAATCCGCCAAACACAAGGCCATTGACAATATCAGTTTCACGGTGAAAAAAGGGGACACCATTGCATTTGTAGGTCCATCGGGATCAGGCAAAACCACGTTGATGAAATTATTGGTTGGCCTTTACCGTCCCCAGGAAGGCAGGATCCTGTTCAATGGTCATGATGAAAACAGTATCAACTTCAATGATCTCCGCAAACAGATCGGCTTTGTAACGCAGGACACTCAACTATTCTCTGGCACCATCAGGGAAAACCTCATGTTTGTAAACCCCAAAGCAACTGAGGAAGAATTGATGGTGGCCCTGAAGAAATCTTCCTGTGAGAAATTATTAAGCAGGGCTGATAACGGACTGGAGACCGTGATCGGAGAAGGCGGCCTGAAACTTTCAGGCGGAGAGAAACAACGACTCTCAATAGCCCGTGCATTGTTGAGAAAACCCAGGATACTGATATTTGACGAAGCCACATCGGCTCTGGACTCGCTTACGGAAGAAGAGATCACAAAAACGATCCGCCAGATCTCAAGCGAAGGAAACCAGATCACCATACTGATCGCGCATAGACTGTCTACCATTATGCATTCAGACAGGATCTATGTGCTGGAAGGCGGTGAAGTGGAAGAAACCGGATCCCATGAATCATTGCTGCAGACCAAAGGACTTTACTATGCCATGTGGAGGCAGCAGATCGGGGAAAGGAAAAAAGACCTGTTGGTGGGCCAGAATTAATCTTCTACGTGCTTGAGCAAAACTTCCAGGGCATTAAGGCTCTGGAAGATCTCGATCAGTGAACAAAAAAGAGAGAAAACCAGGCTCAACAAACTGGCCGCAAAAATATAATTAGCGGCCACCATCCAGCCATTGTAAATACTGTACATGCAGATCACACAAAGCAGAAAACTGAATACGCCTGCACCCTGCATCAGCCTGATATAGCGGAGTCTTTTTCTCAGGTTTCGGATCTGCTCTAAAGCATTCTCCTTGTCTTTATTATGGACATAGTCATCGTGAAGTTTACGCACTACATTAGCGATGGCCAGGAACCTGTTGGTATAGGCAAGTAACAGAAGACTGATCGCGGGGAAAAGCAGAGCGGGCGTGTTGAGGTTGATTTCCATGATCCAAAGATAGTACAAGCAGTGAGCAGTAAGCAGTAAGCGGTGAGCAGAATAGATTTCTGCAACCTGCAACCTGTTACCTGCAACCTGCTATAGTATTCTCATCCCAAACCCAATCTCCAGATCAGTCTCTCCCTTAGAAACGGGGTCACCGGCTGCTTTTGCACCTGGTTTGTGCTTGAGTGTGATCCTGAGTGTGCCCTTCGCTGCGGCGCTCGTGGTCCAGGTGGAACTGATACCCAGGGGCAGGCCATTTGAATCGTTATTCAAATTAGTTACACTGAGTGATGTAGTGGAAGATTCGTAGTAGACCTGGTGGTCAGCTGCCTCTGCATTCACTTCCAGGGTGATATCATCGGCAGGGTTTACGCTTTCGTTCAGAAATTGAATGGTAGCGTTATAAGTTTTGTTGGCATTGATAATGATGCTGTCAAATTTCGAGGGAGGCTGGCCCCCGGGCCCGTCAATATCACGGAATTCAAAAACCTGTGGTGTGCTGCTCCCCTGTTCAACCAGGGAAACTTTCAAGGTGGTGATCAACTCCCCTTCATTGGGGTCCACTTTGTTTTCTTTATTACATCCCAAAAAGAAAACAATCGTTACAGCATAAATCATCAGCATCCATGTGCTCCGTTTCATAAGTTTTGCGTGTTTATGGTTTTGATTTAAACTCGAAGGGTACTTTAACCCGAAGGGAAATGTTCCGGCCCATGTCGTCACAGAAATAACGGAATGAATTCTGGTAATCACGATATTCTGTGTTGAACAGGTTTGATACGCCAAGTATAATGGTCATACTTCTATGACTTACATCTATATCAGTTCCGGCCTCCACACCAAATAATGTATAAGCAGGTGGGGGCGGCGCATAATCAGATTCAAAGCTCACCGATCCGTCAGGATGCTCTACTTTAATGTTACCGGTAGCCGGCACACGCGTCTGCTCATTCACATGACCCACGGACAATTTGATATAACTCTGCCTGAACTTGTTGCCACCATCAAAAAGATATTCCGCAGAACCTTCATACCTGTCTGAAGGCATTTGTATGATCCAATCGTCATTGGTTATATCATAGGCACGAAGCAGGCTGATCTTGCCCATCAATCTAAAATGGTTATCGATAAGATATGAGGCCTGTACATCCGTGCCCATCAGCCTGGCATCCGTCTGGTGGTATTCAAAGCTTGGGAAAGCGCCACGGATGGTGAGTTGCGGAGGATAGGTGGGTTTCAGATACATGAAATCGTTTATCCGCTTATAATAAACATTCACGTCTACATCCCATCTTGTATCACTATAGTCTGCGGCAGCTGCAATCCCATATGATCTCTCGGGTTGCAGTCCGGGATCCCCTTTTTCAATCCTTGCCGCACCGTGATGCAGGCCATTGCTGAATAATTCATTCACCTGGGGTGACCTCCACGCAGTAGATCCTGCGAGGGTGAATTTCCAGTTATTTAATTTATAATTCGCACCCAGATTGCCGGAGAATCCGGAGAATGACCTGGTGCCATATGGATCTCCAGGCACGTATTCAGAGCCCATCAACACATCATAAGGCGGCGCATCATTATCAGTGATGTGATCGATGACTTTCCAGTCGTACCGTAAACCCGCTTCCAATATCCAGTTCCCCGATGAATATTTTTCAACTCCGAAGATCCCGAGATTCTTTGACTGATAATTGGGGATGAAAAACCGATAATTGATATCGTTATTCTGGTAGATCCCTGATAAGCCAACCGATCCCTTCCACTTGCTGTTTTTAAAATGGTCCAGCACGATATCGATACCTGTGGTGTAAAGAGATAATTCCAGCTGGGGATTGGTGCGGGGTGTTCTGACGATATCGTATTCCTGCCTTTTATTATTCTGAAAAGATCCAACGATATTCAATCGGCCCCAATCACCGGTATTGAAAAATGCTTTTGCTTTCACCAATTGGTGAAGCACCTTCTGATCCGGACGATCGATCTGATACGTAAAACCAACATTCTTTATATAGTCTGGCGGATCGCCGTTGTTGATCGCATTGACCAGGTTTGTGACATTCCCAATATGGGAACCTGTGAAGATGCCGATCTTGGTGCTGAACAAGCTGTAAAATAATTCAAGACCCTTCGTCTTCTTATTCCATCCGGCAGTGGCAGACATATTCAATTCCTGGTTTCCGGAATTCGCCAACCAATAATCAGGTGTGCGTGCGTTTCCCCCTCTCTTAGCAGTGCCCTGTAGCCGCCATGCAAAAGCAGGATGTTTTGCAAAACTCCCTTCCACCATGGAAGAAAGAACGCCCTGCCAGTTGTTGGAAAAGATCGCGGTATTGACTTCCCCTGCAGTCCCGGGAACTCCATAGGGCAAGAGTTTCGGTTCAACCAGGATGACTCCACCGATAGCGTCACCCCCATAACGGATAGAAGAAGCTCCTTTGATCACGGTCAGCCTGTTCGCAAGATAGGGGTCTACTTCCGGCGCATGTTCACTACCCCACTGTTGACCCTCCTGCCGGATGCCATTATTCAAGATCAATACCCTGTTGCTATGTAAACCCTGAATAACGGGCTTGTAGATGTTATTACCAGTTTGCAATACCGTCACGCCATTGATCCTTTTCAACGCTTCACCTAAGGACTGGCCCTTGGTAGCATCCAACTGTTTTCCATGCAGATCCCCCGAAATACTGGCTACACTTGCAGTGGCACCACTTCCTTTGATCACCACTTCTGCCAGCTGACCTGCACTGTGTGGTAGCTCAAAATCTTTATGGAGGTCTTCCTTTAAATGGATATGAGCGGTCAAAGGCTGACAACTGATGTGAGAGATGATCACCGTATAACTGCCAGGACAAAGCCCTTTCAGCCTGAATTCTCCGTTTGCCGTTGTTGCCGCATTCAGATTGAGTTCTTTAATGGTGATGGTTGCTTCAGCCAGGCGCTGGCGGGTGTCAGCATCGAGTACAATTCCCGAAAACTCAAGCAGACATTGGGCAGAAATCTGCGTTGAAACGATGATAAAAAGAGAAATGAATAAAATCCTGAGCTTGCCCATTTTCCGGTACTTGTTGAAAAGAAGGCAAATATCCAATTTTTGCAACAATATTGCAAAAATGCAGAAACATTAACAAAATAGTGAGCAGTAAGCGGTGAGCGGTGAGCAGAAAAGCTCACTGCTTACTGCTCACTGCTTACTGCTATCTGAATTCTAACTAATGTTCTCAATAATACCTGCAATACCTTGTCCGCCGCCCACGCAGGCAGTGACTATCCCGTATTTCTTGTTCAGCCTCTTCATATCATTCAGAATCTGGACAGTGAGTTTGGTACCTGTACATCCCAATGGATGCCCTAATGCTATAGCACCACCATTGATGTTGACTATGTCGGGGTTCAGGCCAAGCGTGCGGATAACTGCCAGGGCCTGAGAAGCGAATGCTTCATTCAATTCCACCAGGTCGATATCAGCCAGGTTAAGACCTGATTGTTTCAGCACTTTAGGAACTGCTTCAACGGGTCCGATGCCCATGATCCTCGGATGTACACCGGCAACTGCACAATTCACTAATCGGCCAATGGGCTTCAGTCCCAATTCGTTCACCATTCTTTCACTCATCACGATCACAAAAGCAGCGCCGTCACTGGTCTGTGAAGAGTTTCCGGCCGTGACGGTCCCGTTCACTGCAAATGCAGGTTTTAATTTACCCAATGCTTCTATAGAGGTATCGGCCCTTGGACCTTCATCGGTATCCACCACAAAATTTCTCACCTGGCGCTTGCCTTTTTCGTCGAGATAGGTTTCTTCCACCTTGATCGGCAGTATACCCTCTTTGAAATATCCATTCTGGATCGCAGAAAGGGCTTTCTTGTGAGAATTCAAAGAAAACAAGTCCTGGTCGTCCCGGGAAACATTGAATTCTTTTGCTACGGCTTCAGCCGTCAGACCCATACTGAGATAATAATCGGGCTCTTCTTTGGCGATGGAATAAGCTGGAACCGTTTTCCAGCCTGCGGTTGGCACCATACTCATACTTTCGGTTCCACCAGCGATGATACATTCCGCCATACCCATCCTGATCTTGGCCGTAGCTATGGCGATCGTTTCCAGGCCTGAAGCGCAGTACCTGTTCACCGTCATACCCGGCGCATGAATGCCCACTGCTTTGACAGATATCATTCTGCCTACCTGGAGACCTTGCTCTGCTTCCGGTACCGCATTGCCCACGATCACATCATCCACCCGCTTCTTGTCTAGCTGGGGAACACTGTTCAGCAAGGACTGGATCACCTCAATGGCCAGATCATCGGGCCTGGTGAACCTGAAGCCCCCACGTTTGGATTTACCAACTGCTGTCCTGTACCCTGCAACAATATATGCTTCCTGCATAACCAAAGATTTATGTCCTCTAAGGTAAATAAAATCACAATTAGTTGCAGAAACAACCAGTTAAATCATTTTATCTTCGCAGCCATGTACAAAACTATCAGGGATTTCCTGTTCCGGTTCGACGCAGAGCAGGTCCACGGGTTCTCGATGCAGAGCTTTAAGGTCGCCTGCCAGGTTCCGGGATTAAAGGCTTTGCTAAAACAGCAATTCAAGCCTGCAGAACTGCCGGTTAACTGTTTGGGTCTTCATTTTTCCAACCCGGTAGGCCTGGCGGCTGGATTTGATAAAAATGCCACTTACCTGGAGATCCTTGACGTGCTGGGATTTGGCCATGTGGAAGTGGGCACGGTCACTCCGCTGGCCCAGTCTGGCAACGATAAGCCGAGGTTATTCCGCCTGCCTGCAGATAAGGCCATCATCAACAGGATGGGCTTTAATAACGATGGGATGGAAATAGTTTCCACGCGTTTGAAAGCCTGGAGAAATCGCAATGCGGATTCGAAGATGATCATTGGCGGAAATATCGGGAAGAACAAAATAACACCCAATGAAGAGGCATGGACTGATTATGTAAAAGTTTTCAATGCACTTCACAACGAGGTTGATTATTTCGTGGTGAATGTGAGTTCACCCAATACACCAGGACTTCGTGAATTACAGGAGAAAGATGCATTGTCGAAGATCTTCCAGGCACTGCAGCATGATAACGTTAAATACGCCAAACCAAAACCCCTGCTGCTGAAAATTGCACCAGATCTGACTGAAGGCCAGCTCTCCGATATCTGTTCACTGGCGCTGGAACTAAAACTTGATGGATTGGTGGCTACTAATACAACCATTTCCAGGGAAGCTTTGTCTGATATATCCAGATCTGAATCAGACAAGATCGGTGCAGGCGGACTCAGTGGCATGCCTTTGCGGAGCAGGTCTAACGAAGTATTAAAATACCTCCATGAACATACCGGCGGAAAGATCCCGCTGATCGGTTCCGGTGGAATTTTCACCAGTGCTGATGCAAAACAAAAACTGGATAACGGGGCTTCCCTGGTGCAAGTGTGGACGGGTTTTATTTATGAAGGACCGGGGATTGTTAAGAAGATCTGTGCGGGACTCCAGGAAAAACAGTGAGCGGTAAGCGGTGAGCAGTGAGCAGCGAGCAGTTATGTTTTTCCGCTTACTGCTCACTGCTCACTGCTTACTGAAACTTATATTTACAACCAATTTAAAATATGGAACATCTCTTCAACATAGACGCACTCATCAGCCTGATCACACTGGCCACACTGGAGATCGTGCTGGGTATCGACAACGTGATCTTTGTATCCATCCTGATGGGCAGGCTGGACGACAGACAAAAGCTCAAGGCCCGCAGACTATGGATGGTACTCGGAATCGCAGTGCGTATCATTTTGCTGGTTGGACTGGGATGGCTGGTGAACAATGGCAATAAAGAGCTGTTCGGAATCAATTGGGGCGAGAGGCACCTGGGTTTCAACCTGCGCAACCTGATCATGCTGGTGGGTGGCCTGTTCCTTATTTATAAAACAGTCAAGGAGATCCACAATAAACTGGAAGGCGAAGAACATCCCGAAGACATCAAAGCAACATCCGATTCATTCGCTGCCATAGTAGGTCAGATCATCCTGGTGGATATGGTGTTCTCATTCGATAGCATCATTACTGCAGTGGGTATGGCCCGGCACGTGGAGATCATGATCGTTGCCGTGATCATCGCCATGATCATCATGTTCCTGTTCTCCGGAAAAATATCAGCCTTCATTCATAAACATCCAACACTCAAAATGCTGGCGCTCTCTTTCCTGCTGATGGTGGGTTTCAGTCTTTTCTTCGAAGGCCTCGAACCGATCCACGGCAGCCATATTGACAAAGGCTATATCTATTTCGCCATGGCATTCTCTTTCATCGTGGAACTGCTTAATCTCTGGATGCGCAAAAAAGAAAGAGAAAGAAAACCCATCGAACTCAGGGAACCCATGATCAGGGCACCTCGGGTTAAAGTGGATGATGATTCGGCGCACTAATTAGAGAGCCAGAGAGTCAGAGAGCCAGAGAGTCAAAGCGAAAAATCTGACTCGCTGGCTCTTTGGCTCTCTGACTCTCTAATTAGGCATGTGATAACAAAATCGCAGCTGTGATTCCAGCGGTCTCCGTCCTCAGTCTTGTATGGCCCAGGGACACGGGCTTAAAACCCGCTGCCAGTGCTAATTCCACTTCCTGAGCAGTGAAATCGCCTTCAGGACCAATAAGTATCAAAGAAGACTGATGTTCTTTTTCAACCAGTTGCTGTAGCTCGGCCTTCTCCCCTTCCATGCAATGCGCAATATATCGCTGTGTCTCCCTTCCTGCAGAAATGAACTTAATGAATGCCTCAGCGTCTCCGATCTCGGTTACCCATGACTGTTGGCTCTGCAGCATGGCACTCACCAGGATGCTGTTCCATCTTTCTTTTTTAATATGCTGCTTTTCTGTTCTGCTGCAGATCAGCGGTACTATCCGGGCTATACCTGTCTCAGCAGATTTCTCAAGGAACCATTCGAAACGTGAAGGATTTTTTAACGGGGAAATAGCAATCGTGATCCGGTGTTGAACCGGGGGTGTATGTTCAGTTTCAACTACTCTTACTGTGCAGTGTTTTTTGGAAACGGTTTCGATCAATGCAGTGGCGCTAAGTCCCTGGCCATTGGTGAGCTTCAACTGATCATCCACCTTCATCCTTAACACCTGCACCATATGACGCATGGTTTCTTCTTCCAGCTCTGGAGTTGCTGAATCAGCACTCAGCCCGGGAGCATAGAAAAAAGGAAGGCTCATCAGGAGATCTTAAAATGGTTGGTCTTCATCGTCGCTGAAAGGAAGGTCATTCATCTTACTGCCTTTCTGAATATAAAGCTTAGGTCCGTCAACATCACTGACAGGTTTCCAACTTCCACCTTGCGGAGGTAAGCCCGGACCGCCGCCTTCTTCTCCATCCAGGAATTTCTGGATATGCAGCAGGGCACGCAGCTTGATGGTTTCCAGCGAACCATTACGGTGCTTGGCGATCCGCACAATGGTTTCGCCTTTTGTGCTTTCACCAAATTCATTGGTCTGCATCTCGTAATACTCCGGCCTATAAAGGAACATCACCATATCCGCATCCTGCTCAATAGCACCCGATTCACGGAGATCACTCAGCTGGGGCATCTTGTTGCCTTCTTTACGTTTTTCAACTTCACGACTTAACTGGGAAAGTGCGATGATGGGAATATCAAGTTCTTTAGCCAGACCTTTCAGGTTTCTGGAGATAGTACTGATCTCCTGTTCACGGTTGGTATTCCTGTTCTCGCTGGTACCACTCATCAACTGCAAATAGTCGATCAGCACCAGGCCAACACCATGCTTCTGCACCAGTCTGCGGCATTTCGCCCGCAGTTCGAAAATATTCAGCGCGGCCGAATCATCTATAAATATGGGAGCAGTTGACAGTCTTTGTATACCTTTTTTATAGAGCTGCTGCATCTCATGATCTTCCATCTTACCACGAGAAATCTTTTCCAGCCAGATCTCACTCTCTGCAGACAATATCCTCTGAACCAGCTGGCCCGCACTCATCTCAAGACTGAACACAGCCACAGGAGTAGGTTTGGTAGGATGAAGCGCTGCATTCCGAGCCAGGTTGAGCGCAAATGCGGTTTTACCTACTGAAGGCCTTGCCGCAAGAATGATCAGATCCG
>DATGXN010000295.1:0-9557 GCA_035298945.1 Chitinophagaceae bacterium
CACTAATACAATCAATTTCAGGAAACACGGGTGTAAACTTTTTTTCATGATACCGGATTTGCGTTTTCAAAAGTTCTGGACTCAGAGAATAACGCCCGGTATTATGTTAATATTTTGCAGTAATTCAAAATACTTGAATGGTCTTACATAACTCTCACCATTTCAATATGTTCTATTCCATCTTCCAGATAAATTTCTCCCTCTGCAACAAAGCCGAGTGTGGAATAGAATTTTTTAAGGTAGAGTTGTGCGCCTATCCTTATAGGTTGGTTTCCATGAAGTTGTACCGTAAGCCTGATGGCCTCCTGCATTAACAGCTTTCCTGATCCGGTACCCCTGAATTTGGGAGAGGTTACCACCCGGCCAATCGAAGGTTCGTTGTATGATAAGCCAGCTGGTACAATGCGCACAGATGCAGCGAGTTCATCACCGATCCAGCCCAGCAGGTGATGGCATTCCTGGTCTTTATTATCCATATCCAGGAACACGCAGTTCTGTTCCACTACAAAAACTTCACTTCTGAGTCTTAGCAGAACATAAAGTTCATCAACAGTAAGTTCATGAAATTTCTTGCAGATCCATTTGATCATCATGATGTTATGTTTTGATCAGTATCCGTATTTTTCTTTCCATCTTTCTCTCAGGAATTTTCTCATTTCTTCTTCCCTGGCGTTTCTGCCGGGATCAAAGAATTTTTTGCCGGCGATTGTATCAGGAAGATATTCCTGCGATGCGAAATTTTTATCAAAATCATGGGAATACTGGTATCCCTGGCTGTATCCCAACTCCTTCATCAGTTTGGTAGGAGCATTCCTGATATGCAGGGGTACTGGCAGATCACCAGATTGCCTCACTTCAGCCAACGCCATATCGATGGCCAGGTATGATGCATTGCTTTTAGGGGAAGATGCCAGGTATGTGGCGCATTGTGACAGAATGATCCTGCCTTCGGGATACCCGATCTTGTTTACGGCTTCAAAACATGTGTTTGCAATTACCAATGCAGTAGGATTGGCATTGCCGATATCTTCGGATGCCAGTATCACCAGGCGGCGTGCAATGAATTTGATGTCCTCGCCACCTTCGATCATTCTTGCCAGCCAGTATACGGCACCGTTAGGATCCGAACCCCTGATGGATTTAATGAAAGCTGAGATGATATCGTAATGTTGTTCTCCCTGCTTGTCGTACATGGCGATCTTCGTCTGCGCCGTTTCAAGTACGAGTTTGTCCGTGATCACGATCTCAGTGCTTACTGCTGTATCGATCACCAGTTCAAACAGATTGAGGAGTTTGCGGGCATCACCCCCAGACAGCCTGATCAGCGCTTCGGTTTCGCTGAGTTTGATCTTTTTCTGGGAAAGAATGCGGTCGTGCTGCATGGCATAATGCAACAGTTTGACAAGGTCTTTTTCTGAAAGTGGTTTTAATACATAAACCTGGCAACGGGAGAGCAGGGCGCTATTGACTTCGAAGGAGGGATTTTCGGTGGTAGCGCCAATCAGTGTGATGATCCCTTTTTCCACTGCACCCAGTAAAGCATCCTGCTGGCTTTTTGAAAACCTGTGGATCTCATCGATGAAAAGTATGGCTCTTTCCTGGTGTTTGGCTTTTTCGATCACCTCCCTGACATCTTTGACACCTGCGCTTATCGCGCTGAGAATGTGAAAATCAGCATGGACAGAATTGGCAATGATGTTGGCGATGGTTGTTTTGCCCGTGCCGGGAGGCCCCCATAAGATCATAGAAGGTATGCGCTGTTGCTCAATGGCATTACGCAGAATGCTATGATCGCCGGTCAGGTGTTCCTGACCAGCCAGTTCACTTAATGAGGCCGGTCTTATCCGTTCTGCCAGGGGAGTTTGCATGGGGCAACAATTTACTAATAAGTAAAATCCGGAAGCCCCAGCAGACCTATTATTTCTTCTGTATCTGGTAGTTCTTAAGTACCTCATCCAGTTTCACACCGATCAGCCTTTCTACATCGAGTTTGGACACATTCATATCCCTTTCTTTCTCACGCTGCCTCATTTTGGCATCGTTGAACTGACGGAAGGTGATGCTGTAGTCGATATCGTTGACGTCGCCGATCTTATATTTCTCCTGCATGGAAAGAAAAGAGGTATAAGCTTCGTCTACCACCACTGACGACATTTCATACATCTCCCTGTGGAAAAGATAGTCTTCAAATCGCTGCAGTACTTCTGCTTTTAATTTGCGGTAGGTATCTTCTTTCATGGCCACTGAGATATCCATACTTTCCCTTGCATTTTTAATCTCACCACGCGTGCGTGAAACCACGTCAAATGGCATATTGATACCAAAGTTGTACTTAGGCCAGAATGCAGCGCTGGGTGAACCATTGATAGTGAATTCGTTCAGGTTGAACTGTGCGAAGAAGATATTGGTCCACGACCATTTTGCCCGGCTCAGATTATTTTCTGCAATATTCATCTGGGCATCGCTGATCGCAACTTCCGGATGTTGAAATGCCAGGTCAACCAGCTTTTCACGCACATCTGAATAGATCATGGAGTCCAGTTTTTTCCTGGTTGCATAAGATTCTGAGATCTGGGCCTGTGTAACTACAAGACCGCTCACGAACATTAGAAATAATACGAGCTTTTTCATTTCGATTTAATTAATAGGGTTTCAGGTTGTTTGTCTAATTGCCTTAGCCTGACGATGATGGCAGCTGTTGACATGAAGAAAGTGCAAATGGGGATCTGGGGGATCACCACCTGTGCATATTCTGCAAGCACCAGGCTGAATATTCCACAAGTCAATGCCAGGTAATATTTTTTATGCGTTTCATTTTGAGTTCGGAAATATCCTCTGGTTCCTTCAATCATGATCAGTAGATAGAAGAGCAGGTCAATGGCCAGCCCGATCCATCCCTTTTCCAGCGCCGAAGCCAGTAGACCGCTATCCGGTGGGAACTTAGCCAGCGGATGGCTTGGATAATATTTTTCCCCACCTGCCCCGGTAGACATCAGTCCGCCGCCTATGGGATGTTCGTAGATATATGGCTGGATCCTGGCCCGGTTAATATTCCTTACCTCCAGGGAAGCATCATCCGATGTAAATGAAGAGCGGAACCTGTTCAACGTGTTGAACCGGTGGATCGGCAGGTTGATCACCAGGAAAATGGCTGCGATCACGCCGGCATAGATCAGGATGGTTTTTGGCTTGCTGATGTTTACTACTGTGTATAATAACAATCCTGCCGGAAAAATATAACTGGCAGACCTGGTACCGGAGAATGTGGCGCCTACAAGCATGATCAGTGCAGCGACCAGGTAAAGCCACAATCTTGTCTTCCTTTTCTCAAAAAGGGCAAAGATCACCAGGATAAGCGCTGCCACATTGGCGATCATGGGAAAGGTTACTACGTCCAGGAATGAGAATTTCCTGAACAGACCCCACTGAACGTGCAGATTATAAACTATGGAAGATTGATTGATATAATTCTCGTCCCAGGAAGGCAGACCAATCATCTGTTGCCAGTATGCATATGCAGTTGCCAGGAAGATCAGGCCAACCATCAATTGCAGAAACCTTTTGATCTTATAGAGATCATCTAAGATATAGTAAGCAGAAAAGAATATAAATACAAATGAAAGCGCCCTTCTCATGAAGTATAGCCAGCCCTGGCTGTTTGGAACATTAGGGTTGAAATACTGCAAAATGATATACAGGAAATAAACGATCATCATTACGGTGATCGGGTTCCTGAAAAATCCAATGTTGCCAGCCTGCAGCCTGGATCCTTTCATGGAGAGCATGGCAGCAAAAAAGCAAATCACCAGATGTATTTCCCAGATCAATGCGATGGAATATGGAAGACCCAATACCCTTTGCGGAATGAATATGAAAAAACAAATGGCCAGATTTATCAATAATCCCTGGAAAGGATTTTTTAAAGTAGCCAGTACGGTAAAAGCCACAGCTGCTGCACCGGCAATGATCAGTGGTATCAGCGAGTATTCATACCTGGCTGCCATCCATGCCATCAGTATGGAAGTGAGTGCCAGGGCCATTACACCTGCGTTTGAATTGAGTCTGTATTTTGAAATACCCGGTACCATCAGTAGAATAATACTTTAATATATAAGGCAATTACGAACCCGATCAGGAACAGTATAGTGATCACCTCTGCCCCAGAGGTTTTGATTTTGCTGATATCTTTTTTGTTCGTTCTCATGCACTGTGCTTTACGTATGCCACTTTCATTTTTACAGGTTTATTTGGACTGAAAAGCCACCAGAATCCCGTTCTCATCATGATATTATAAACAACAATAGGGAGGAACAGGCCCACCAGGATATTGGCAAACAACACTACTGGAATGGATTCGATCTTTAGTACTTTCAGCAAAAAAAACCTGTTGGCTGCCATGATCATTACATGCATCAGGTAGATGTACAGGGAATTCGCCCCCAATACTTTCAGCCATTGTAATCCTTTTGTGTTTTCCAGCATAAAGGAAACGATGATGGCGAAAATTATTCCCGAAAAAGTGATGACCAGTATAAAGGGCTGCGTCAGCACTTCGGGGTGTGCCAGGTAGTAATAATGTAATGCCAGGAATGCCGGCAAAACAATCAGTAAAGATCTGTATGAACCTATTTTTTCCCTGTTTTTGGGATCAAGTACAAATGATGACGCAAGGTCTCCCGTGGCAAAGAATATATAATGCCCCAGAATGTCATTGATGAAATAAAGCCTGATGCCATGAACGAATGTGTACTGGGCAATTAAGAAAAATGCCAGCGCTATCAGAATATGTAATCCCGGATTTATCCTGAATTTCACTTTCAACAGTGAATACAGGGCCATGATATTGAACAGTGCATAGAGGTACCAGAACTGCTCGATCTCCCTGGGGTTGTATAATATATCCAGGAATGAACTCCAGCTTGTTTTTCCGTTTACAAATTGGGGTACTAACATCTTCAAAGAGATCTGGATCACACACCATATCACATACGGATACAGGATGTATTCCGCTCTTTTACGGACGTAATGGCCAAGCCCGCTTTTCCTAAGGCTGAGGCTCATCAATATTCCCGATATGACAAAAAACAACGGCATTCTGAACGTATACATCATGTTGTTGAGTACTTCCAGGTATTTGTATGCTGAAATATCTATACCCGAATTTCTGATCCCTTCAAAGGAGTGCCTGTAGACAACCATGATGATGATGAACCCCCTGGCCAGATTGATCCAGCCCAGGCTTCTTTCATGGACGCTGAAGGAACTCTTCAGGAATTTTGTTACCCTGTTAAGAAAATTTTGCACAGTCAGTTATGTGATAAGCTTTTACTGATCAGGCATCAACGTCTTCCAGGTTAACATCATTCAAAACAGCACCTATGAGTTTCTGATCCAGGTCCTCAAGGTATTGCATGATCATGTTGTCGCTGGGAGTGATCTGCTCATCGGCAGAGAATACTGCTATCACACCATCCACATAGCGGATCAGTTCCTGGCTGTCAGCATGATTGTTAAGTGCTGGTCCTTCAAGGATGATATAGTCATAATCTGAGAGCATTTCATCGAGATGTCCTAATATGTTATGATGTGGAAGGATCTCTGAAGGGGTATAAGAACCGCCCCTGCTGCCGATGATATCAATGAATGGATCATCGGTTTTGGAGATCAGCTTCCGTATCTGGTCAGATTGTGGATGCATCTTGGCAGAATCTTCGAGGAAAGCCTGTACACCATAGATCTGCGACAGAGAGTTGTGCTGGAAATTGGTGTCGATCAGCAATACTTTCTTCCTGCTGAGCTTCATAGTCTGTGCCAGTGCCTGGATCAGGGTTGTTTTTCCTGTACCTGGTTTCAGGCTGGTGAAAAGTATTTTTCTCTTGCCACTGCTTTCAATTCCGAACCTGAGTTTCCTCATGCTTTCACGGAAATGGTCGGTAGCGCTGTTCCGCATTGCGGGATCAGCTGAAAGTATTTGAGATATTTCCGGAAGACCTTTCCTGTTGTTGATCTTGTTCAAAACAGCCAGGAGTTTCATATCAGTCAGTTTCCTGAAATAAGATGGCGTTTTGACCGCATTGCTGAGCAGGGCTCCAAGCAGGAACAGGAAGGAGGTGATCATGAAGGCTGATGTACCTGCCACACCCATATTTACAAAGGTCTTATCCGGATCGGGTGAGCTTGAGGGCTGTCCAACCAGCGTTTGCCTGAAATTGGTATTCGGTGATTCTTTCAACATGCCCTGGGCCTGGAAATATTTATCCTTGATCTGCACCAGTTGCCTGTTTTCCATATCCAGGCTGCTCCATAATGTGGACAGTTTGATCTCACTGCCGGCACCCAGATTGGTTTTACTGCTGGCGTTCCTGATATTGCTCTCGAGTTCATTAATTGTTTTACTGGAAGCATTGATGATACCCTGCTGTTCTGCAAGCTGCAGGTTAAGATCATCTATCTTTTCTTTCTTTCTTGTATTGGTGGCATTGCCTGCGTTAGCAGCGATCTTCTTGTTGATCTGATCGATCTGCGCCCTGATATCAGCATCATTTCCGCCCTGGTTCAGTTTGGACAGCAGTTCCCTTTTCTGGCTCTGCAGTTTGATCACTTCATCAGTAGCGCCTATGCTGCTGGATACATTGCCTGAAAGGATATCGAGCTGTTTCTTCAGACTCTCATAAGTTGCGCTGGCTGTATTATATCTTGCTTTCTCTTCAGTAAGCCTGGTTTCCAGTTGATTCATGGTCTGGAAAGCAGAAGCACTAACGTCTTCAGGTTTGATGGCACCCTGTCTTTTTTTCTCTTCGATGAGCAGGTTAGTCAGTGAATCCACCCTGCGCTGCTGGGCATCCATTACGCTTCCGATAGTGTCTGCTGTTTGTTTTCCGCGCTGGCTGCTGAGGCTCTCATTGAATCTGAGATACTCAATGCCAACTGTATTGACAACAGCAGCAGATGTATTGGGATCAGAACTGCGGTAAGCCACATCGATATAATCTGTACTTGGGATGCGGTTGATCTTGATATTATTGCTGAGTGTATTGTAGCCGAAACCATACATTTCGATGGCATCGATGATCTTTTTTTCGTACGGCTTGGTAGGATCAAGTGTTTCCTGCTTGGCGAGTTTGTCGCGCAAAACCCTTGCCGTACTGTCGCTGTAAACAAATTGCATCAGCTCTTTTTTAGATGCATCGCTGAAGGTTTGCTTACTGATCTGATCCTTGTATTTTTCTATATCATCAAGCAGAAGCCTGTAAGAGACCATGCCCAGCACGGTTGGCGATTTAAATGTGGCGATCACATTGTTTACGCTGATCTCGGTTTCTGCCCAACCTACTCCGCCACCGCCGGAAAGGCTCACTTTCTGTGTGCCTGCACCCGTTGAGTACTGTGCGGTTGAAGTATAGAATCTGGGTTGCATATAAGAAAATGCAAATGCAAGAACAGCAGCCAATGCTGTGATGGCCAGGATGATGAATTTTCTGCGCCAAAGTACCCTCAGTAGATAAGCAATATCCATATGGTCGGTTTACGATTTAAAGAATTGATATAGCAATAAAATAGAATAACTGTTATACAGTGTGAGCTGAATTACGGGAAGTGAGGCCGATGGTAAAAGGGGAATTTATTTGTGGTTTCCTTTTTCCTTGGGGCTTTGAACTATATCCGAACCCATAGCTGCACCATTGCAGGCTTTTCAGTGAATATCAGTGGGCGGAATTTCATTAAAGGATCTGGTAAGCACTTTATTGAGGTAAGAAAGCGCCTGCAAAATACATCAAAAACTGAATTTTTTATAATTATTTCGTGGTTTTGGCAGCGCTACATACCAGTAGACACGCCTTCTGCGTTAATTTACATTGATTCTCATTTCCTTATGCTGCTGATAAAAATATTGTTCTGGGTACTCATTGCGATCGTCCTTTATACCTATATAGGATACGGGATCTTACTTTGGCTGCTCATCAAGTTGCGTAAGCGGACCAGCCCTGCAACAGGGTACAGGATCGATGAAGATCTTCCACGTGTGGCCCATATCATTGCCGCTTATAATGAGGAAGATTTTATTGGAAAAAAAATCGATAACGCACTCTCGATAGATTATCCCAGGCATCTTTCAAGGATCATCATAGTTGCCGATGGCTCGTCAGACAGAACTACTGAGCTTGTTAAACAATACCCTGATGTGGAGCTGCTTTTTCAGCCCATGCGAAAAGGGAAGGTTGCCGCTATGAATCGTGCAGTTGAATTAACACGCGATGTCGATATCCTGATTTTCAGTGATGCCAATACGCTTCTTAACAGGGAATCTTTCAGGTATATTATTGACCATTACCGTGATCCCAGGGTTGGAGGTGTATCAGGTGAGAAAAAAGTGATCTCTGATGGTCAGGTGCCGGGCCAGGGCGAAGGACTCTACTGGAAATATGAATCTGTGCTGAAAAAACTTGATTCAGATTATTACTCGGTTGTAGGCGCCGCTGGAGAATTATTCTCGCTCAGGAGGGAACTTTTTGAGAAGGTGCCTGAAAACATTGTGCTGGACGATTTCTATATCTCACTCAATATCTGCAGGCGCGGACTGATGGTAAGATACGAACCCAACGCTTTTGCGATGGAAACGCCTTCTTTTTCCCTGAAAGATGAAAAGAAAAGGAAACTGAGGATCAGTGCCGGCGCATTTCAGTCCATGGTGATCATGAAAGATCTGCTCGATATCACCCGCTATGGACGGCTTGCCTTCCAGTACATATCCCATCGGGTGTTCCGGTGGGCGGTCTGTCCTTTCGCATTACCACTGATATTGTTGCTAAATATCATCATAGTTGGCACCCAAGGTGGGGAGATGTACAGTTTTTTACTGGCGGCACAAGTATTGTTCTACATTCTTGCCTTGCTGGGTTGGCTGTTTTCAGGCTCCCCGAAAGGCAGATTTAAAATTTTTTATGTTCCATATTATTTTGTTTTCATGAATGTTTCAGTGTGGGGTGGCCTGGTAAGATATCTGAATGGTGCTCAATCCGCTATGTGGGAAAAGGCCAGGAGGGAATTACCCACCTGACGTGGGTTTATATCAGAATTTGAATCATCATGTTAAAAAAATAAATATCTCAGCAATTGCAAATCTGAGATAGACTGTTTACCTTTGAGACACCCAGCCTTAATATCTCAATTCCTCTGCTGAAAACCTAGGTCCCCTGTGCAACTGCACAATTTCCTGTTTTCAAACCTTACTCTCCAATACCTTCGAAACGAGCAACGACCATTGCAGCCAACTTGCCCAATAACTATGTCTTTCCGTCCCTAACGGGTCTGATCAAGTTGAGTCAAATTATCGAAGTGTATGAAAAAGGAAATTCTTATCGTGGAAGGTAGTAAGGCTATGAGGTTCTTACTGCACACCATTTTCAAAAAGCATTACAAAGTAGTTTCAGTACCTGATGGCATCAGTGCCATGTATTTCCTGCGTCAGGGCAATAAGCCAGACTTAATTGTTCTGGATCCCGAACTTTCGGATATGCCAGACTGGGAGTTAGTGAAACATCTTTCTTTAAGCCCCC
>DATGXN010000296.1:0-2433 GCA_035298945.1 Chitinophagaceae bacterium
AAAATCTTCATAGAACTGTGCAATTTCTTTATACACAGGCACTACCCTGTCGCGTAAAAAATCCATATCCCCGGTCACCAGGTAATGCTCCCAGAAATTCCTGGCAAGCCAGCCACTTGATGAAATCCAATATGGCCAGAGTCCAATATCCGTATTAGATGTATAATAAAAGCTGGCGCCCGTTCCCTTACCCGGGAAAAGTGGATAAGATGTTCCCCCGAAACCAAAGACATTGCTTGCATTTTTCCTGCAATCAGGGGCTATTTCGTCCATCCATTTAAAAAATGATCTCGTCCCTTCTGTCATGTCTCCCTGGACGGCTCCAGCCATCAGGAGGTTAATTGTTGAGTTTATTCCCGGGGCAATTGCCGGGTATTTTCCGGCATTAAGCAGGAACCAGTAACGACCCATCTCATATACTTTTTCCAACAATGCAGGGGAGAAATCAGGTCGTGTCCGCTGATCAGCCAGCAGCTCTTCCGCAGACATCCCATTCTGTTCTGCACCACCGAAATTAACTTTTACACGGTGCAGGATCTCAGATTGCGCTTTATGATGATTCTCCAGCAATAATGAATAGTCAGGAGTGATCTTTTCCACTTCCATGCGGACAGACTCAACTTTCAAATCAGAGTAATCATCAAAATATTCAATTCGTGTGACCAGGATAACGGAAGTCGCATTATCAACTACCATGGAGCCTTTTTCACTCCTGACAGTTCCATCCTTGCTTATCACCCGTGTTAAACCGGCGTAACCACTATGATCAATCGATTCATCCAGGAGGCATTTATAGATCAGCCATTGACCATCTATTTCCTGGCGGACTTTACATTTTTCAACACCCGCGGGTGCAAGATCCTTTTGAACTGCAGCCAGGTTTGCAAATGCTGACATATCCGGATCTGTTGATCCAATGCCTTTAAGGGCTCCCCAGTCCATTCCTGATGACATTGTCCATGAAGCCGACTTTTGCTGGGTGATCCTGATATTCATCCGGCTGCCCTCAGGTGCAGTGAGCCATTGCACAACAACATTATCGGGCCTGGAAGTAAACACCCTTCGTAACCAGTCACCTTTCTCATCAATCCAGAAGACCTTTAACTCACCTGTTTCGAAATCGACAGTCCTAATGTAATTTTTTGGAGATGCAGATGCCGGAAGGTCAATTTTCATCAGGAAAGCAGGTACCGTGAGATGCGGCTCAGTATCCTGCTTAACCGGGGTTTCATTCATATGCTTAAGGGCGAGTGCAACTGCTTCTTTTGTTTTACCATCTAGTAACATTTGTCTCACCTCCGGAAAGATCTTCGAAACGTCAGGCGCTTCCAATGGTTTTTTCCATGGCATCACGAGACTCTCATGATGGAAAAGGATCTGTTCTGAGAAAGGATTACCCAGTAATTCGATATTCATAGTGCCATTGCCGGAGATCAGTGCCTCACTGACAAGTTCACCTGGGGCGATACTGCAAAAACCATGCTGGGGAATTAATTTCCTGTTCAATCTTTCGTCGACAGGCATTGGTTGAATCAGGTATTTTTTCCCGGCGAGAGAACCTGGTGATAATTGAGATTTCTGAACTCTTTCAAGATATTCGGCATGGCGGTTATCTGCCAGTGGAGCATCCTTCTTTTGCGGTGCAGGAGCTTTTTCAGCCATTATTGTTTCAACCTCCGGTAAAGAACCAATCAGCCCAACTGCAGCTGCACTTGTCTTAACGAAATTTCTGCGCTTCATATATTTACCTGATGTTTTTACGATTAAACCCACTTGATCCAGTCCATTGGATTCCTGTACCCAATTTGAGATGAATTGTTACTGATCGACCCTCCGGCAGGTGCAAATTGCAGTCAGCCTGGCCTTGTGCCGGTTCAGCTTTCAGAACTGAGCCCGGAGCAGAGATCTCCTCTATGCCATACCTGGCAATCAAAGTAACATCCTGCTCTTTCCTTGAAGTTATGGTGATGCCGCAGCTCCTCTCATCCATGTTCCACTGAAGCTTATCGAGCTTTGCGAAAGTCCTGAGAAGCATTCCGTTAATAGAACCTTTTGTAAGCGAAGGCGGCAGTGCCGGAAGCACCTCGATAACCCCGGGACGGGATCATTATTATAAAGCAGAAGAAGATGAAGGTTATCAGGGCATTTACCAGTGCAAAGGAGTGTCCCTTGTAAGTGATGCTCCTCAGCCAGGGACTTTTATTCCCTATTATCAGGTGCCTTGCATCTGCCGGTGATGTCTGAATTGAATCCTGCCTGGTTATGATGACACCGGCGTCTGCAATCATCCTGCCGGCTGCACTCAGCTGCAGCGGAGTTAAAAGCATGAATATGATCCAACACCCCAAAAACAGTTTCCTTCTCATCTTTTTCCTATTGGAAATGTGAGTGTCACATTCCCCTCAAACCTGTTTCTCCATACCGATTCTGCAA
>DATGXN010000297.1:0-2613 GCA_035298945.1 Chitinophagaceae bacterium
ATAGACAATTCCGGATTCCGGATTGCGGATTCCGAATTAAATAAGAATCCGGAATCCACAATCCGGAATCCGGAATATTAAATCAGTAAAATGAACTCTGTAAAAATACTTTCCCCCGGCACAGTCGCCAACCTCGTTTGCGGGTTCGACGTGCTTGGCCTGGCGCTCAACGATCCCTGTGATGTCATGACGTTGAAGAGAACAGACCAACCCGGTCTTGTCATCAAAAACATCGACAGCTACGGCTTGCCGGAAGATCCTGTAAAGAATGTTGCCGGCGTTTCCCTGCTCTCCCTGATGGCCGCATTGCCCGAGCCCATAGGCTTCGAGATGAGTATTGAAAAAAAGATCAAACCCGGATCAGGTATCGGATCCAGTGCCGCCAGCGCCGCAGGTTCAGTAGCTGCCGCCAATATCCTGTTGGGCAATATGTTCTCAAAAACAGAATTGGTGCAGTTTGCCATGAATGGTGAAAAACTTGCTTCGGGGGTTAAACATGCTGATAATATTGCACCTTGTTTACTCGGAGGTGTCACCCTCATCCGCAGTATTCATCCTTTAGATATTGTCCCCATCAAACCTCCGCCGCTTTTTGTTACTATCGTACATCCCCAGATAGAAGTCAGGACATCAGATGCAAGACAGATCCTGAAAAAACAGATCCTGCTCAAAGATGCGATAAGGCAATGGGGAAATATTGCAGGTCTGGTTGCAGGACTCACCATGGGCGATTATGAGTTGATCGGCAGGTCACTGGAAGATGTGATCATTGAACCCCTGAGAAGTATCCTGATCCCGGCATTCGACAAAGTGAAGAAACGCTCTCTCGAAGCAGGTGCACTGGGCGGCGGGATCTCAGGATCAGGACCATCCATTTTCATGCTCAGCAAAGATGAATCAACAGCCAAGGCCGTAGAGAAAGAAATGGCTGCCATCTACGAAGCAGCAGGCATCGATTATAATACCTATGTCACCACCATCAATAATGAAGGTGTTAAGATAATTGCAGATGAAATACTACAGCCTTAATAAGCAATCCGAAATAGTTGATTTCAGAGAGGCCACCATCCTGGGACAGGCCCCGGACAAGGGATTGTATTTTCCTGAATCCATCCCACAGCATGGTTTTACCAGCGTTGAAAGCCTGCAGGGACTTGCTCCTGAAGAGATAGGTTTCCGCGTGATGAAGCCCTATGTGGATCCCATGATCCCCGATGCCCACCTGAAACGGATCATTAAAGAAACCCTTTCCTTCGATATCCCACTGGTACGTATAAACGAAAATATATTCTCGCTGGAATTATATCATGGTCCTACCCTCGCCTTCAAAGATGTAGGGGCAAGATTCATGAGCCGTTGCCTGGGCTATTTTTCAAAAGAAAAAAAAGAAAAGATCATTGTGCTGGTGGCCACTTCCGGTGATACCGGTGGTGCTGTGGCAGATGGATTCCATGGTGTGGAAGGTGTTGAAGTGGTGATCCTCTATCCTTCAGGAAAAGTGAGTCCTGTCCAGGAACTTCAGCTGACCACCTACGAAGGCAATATCCATGCGCTTGAAGTGGAGGGCGATTTTGATGCCTGCCAGAAAATTGTGAAGCAGGCATTTGCCGATGCTGAACTGAAAGATCAATTGTTCCTCACTTCCGCCAATTCTATCAACGTGGCCAGATGGCTGCCGCAGCAGATGTATTATTTCCTGGCCCTGCAGCAATGGCCAGAAAAAGAACTGCCTGTTGTTTGTGTGCCCAGTGGGAATTTCGGGAATATCTGCGCGGGCATGATGGCCTGGAAATCAGGATTGCCAGTGGAACATTTCATAGCAGCATGCAATGCAAATGATGTGGTAACCCAATTCCTGTTGAGTGGTGAATACAAATCAGCAACTGCTATAGCAACTATTTCCAATGCTATGGATGTTGGCGACCCAAGTAATTTCGTTCGTATTCTGAACATCTTCAATCAGAGCTACCCCCGGCTTAAAGAACATCTTAGCAGTTATAGCATTACAGATGCGGAAACAGAAGAGACCATCGCAAAAGTTTACGACAAGCACAATTATCTTCTTGATCCGCATGGCGCAGTAGGATATGCGGCATTGGAAAGATATCTTGCCGCCAACCCGGGTTCAAAAGGAATGATACTGGAGACGGCTCATCCTGTGAAATTTCCCGGAAGCGTGGAGAAGATCCTGGGCCGGTCACTGGAATATCCACCGCAGGTGGAAAAGATCAGGCATAAGGAAAAGAAAAGTACCCTGATCAAACCTGTATACCAGGATGTTAAGGATTTTCTTTTATCTGCTTATCTTCATTGATGACCATTGCTTTCATTCATGACCACCTGAGTTTCCTGCCGGAGATAGAGGCCTACCAGGCATTCTTCTCGCAAAAAGGATTCATTACGATGGTGCTTGATTTCAAAGAATGGAAAAACAGCTCAGTCAACATTGACGTAGAATGGATGATGATGGGAACCGATAGTTCTAAAAGAACTAACGCCCTCCGCATCCATGAATATGCATCGTCGTCAGCCCCGCCTTTCCTCAAACTCAAGAACAAGTTCAAATCAACATTCAATACCAAACCTGATTTCAGGTTGTTCCTCAATGATTAT
>DATGXN010000298.1:0-4639 GCA_035298945.1 Chitinophagaceae bacterium
GTATTCCCATTTACAATTCAAACGTTTTCAAAACCCAGTTGAGGGTGAATGAGGTTCAGCAAAAACAACAGAAATTGCAGACCGAGTTGATACGAACTCAATTACAACGGGATATCTATGTGGCTTTTGAAGAGTTCCGCAATGCCGCCCATGTTGCAGAAGTGGAAAGGATCAATGTGAAGATCGCTGAAGAAAATAATTTCATCTCCACAGAACGATTCAAGAAACTACAGGGAAATACCATTGAACTTCGCCAGGCGCAATTAAGTCTGATCGAAGCGCAAGACCGGTATATCAATGCTTTGTTCCGGGAGAAATTGGCAGCCACTGCCATCCAGTTGATCCTTGGAGAAGTGGGTTCAGAATAGATCAGGGCAATTCATCTGAAGTGAATGCCAGGGGAAGTAAAGCGCTGGCTGAGGGTATGATGTAGATCTCTCCTTTCAGGCCTCCTAATACAAGTCTTACAGGTGCTCCTATCCTGCCTTCATATTCTGTCAACACCTGCCTGCAAACGCCACAGGGTGAAATAGGATGGTCACTCGGTATTCCATTCCCGTTATAGCTGATGGCCATCGTTTTAATGGGAAGATCCGGATGTAGGGAAGACACTGCAGCCAAGGCAACCCTTTCGGCACAGATTCCTGCGGGGAAAGATGCATTCTCCTGGTTGGTTCCTGTTACAATCTCACCGTTTTCCAGGAGGGCCGCAGCCCCCACATAAAATGTAGAGTAGGGAGCATAAGCGCTCTCGGTGACAGCCCTGGCTTTCACCAACAAGCTGGCATCTTCAGGAGAGAGCTGACTTAAGCTTTCATAAACTTCATATTCGAAACCAGCTGTTTGTTTGTGCATGTATGGTCATTTAATACTGCGGAACAACCTGTTCCACCTGGGCCCGTTCTGCCAGCTGAACCAGATCAGTGACGCCTTGCCTACCACATGGTCTTCCGGAACAAATCCCCAGAACCTTGAATCCTGTGAATTATGACGGTTATCTCCCATCAGCCAGTAATAGTTCATCTTGAACGTATAGGTATTGGTCTGCTGGCCATTGATGACAAAAATTCCGCTTTTCTCTTCAAAATCATTGCCCTCATACACATCGATGATCCTCCGGTAGATCGCTATATTTTCATGCGTCAGCGTCACTGTTGCTCCTTTCTTGGGAACCCATAAAGGTCCAAAATTATCTTCCGACCATTTATAATGAGCACTGTCGTAAGGAAATGTATTTCCAAATCCGGCAGTATTAAGATCCCTTTTTACGCCCCCGGGTGCAATGAAAGGCTGTGATCTTACTTTTTCAATCTGGTCATTGGTAAGGTTCATTCTCCATGTATTTGGCACCCCAGGTACTTGCATCACATCCCTTTGCTCAGGATCGTCGAGGTCCACATTGAGTTCGTTTTTCAAAAACTCTTCAGAGAAAAATTCCTTGCCATTTGTTGTGACATAATAATAGGTCTCAGACTTAGGAGGTTGTTCGCCGGTTTGTCCATTTACATATAATATGCCATCAATAATTTTAATGGTATCTCCTGGAATTCCTACGCAGCGCTTGATGAAGTTCTCGCGTTTATCTACAGGTCTGATGATGATATCGTCTCTTTCGGCCAGTAATTGTTCCCTGGTTCCACCTCGCTCCTGGTATGCGCGCAAATAGTCGTAATAATTGATCTCAGACTGGTATTCCCTGATCACTGTATCTCCCACAGGATAGTTGAACACCATCACGTCATTCCTTTCAACAGGACTTTCAAAGATCCTCTTATAGGGGATCTTGATCCATTCCAGGTAACTCTTTGAATTAGTGATGGGAAGTGTATGATGTACGAAAGGAAAAGATAATGGCGTGTTGGGAAGCCTTTGTCCGTAACTGGATTTATTTACGAAAAGGAAATCATTGACCAAAAGGGTCTTTTCCATAGAACCGGTAGGAATGGTATAGGCTTCAAATACAAACGTGCGTATAATGGTTGCGGCCACTACCGCGAACACTGCAGCGTCTATCCATTCCCGTGTAGATGATTTCCTGTAATCTTTTACCACCCGGAGGCCTGCATATCTTTCATTCTTCGAAAATCCCAGGTAGGGAAAATATATAAATGGAATGAAAACCGCAGCAGCATGATGCAGTACGGAAAACCTTCCAAAATGCTCAACAAATTTGATATAGATCCAGATACTGATGAACTGCCCTGCGATAGGCACGAACTGAAGCCAGAACCAGTATTTCTTGAGTTCCATCTTCTCCACCATTTCCCAGGTGTTGTAATAAGGAACCAGGGCTTTCCAGGCTTCGATACCTGCTTTTTTGAACATTCCATAAAGTCCAATATGGAAACCTATAGTAGCGAGAATGAAAATGATCCAGCCAAAACTCATGCGGGTTGTTTAAAATGTGGCCAAAAATACTATAATTCAGCGACTCAGGATTTGTCGGCCCTTTTACAAATAAGTTACAATCTAATGCTATATTATAAAAGCATTAACAGATTTAATCACGGGAATACACGTTATTTTCTATTTTTAACCGGCTCTTCATGAACACATTCACCATCAGGGACATAGAGAATCTGAGCGGGATCAAGGCCCATACGTGGCGGGCCTGGGAGCAACGCTATGGCATCATACGGCCCATGCGTAAAGACAGTAACCACCGCCTTTACGGGATAGAAGACCTTAAGCATATCCTCCGGATCGCTTACCTCTACGGCCAGGGTTATAAAATTTCCCGCATTGCTGAAATGGATGAGAACCAGATCAGGAAGCTTTCACTCGAATTCAAATCCAAAGGGAACCATGAGATATTCATCAACCAGCTGATGGAAGCTTCCATTGATTTCGAGGAAGGCATTTTCCGTAAAGCAATGGATAATGCGGTCATCAGCCTTGGCCTGGAAAAAGCAATGATCCTGGTGATCTATCCTTTCCTTACTAAGATCGGTTTACTATGGATGACAGGAAATATTATACCGGCCCAGGAACATTTTGCTTCTAATATCATCAGGAATAAGATCCTCGCGGCAACAGAGCGATTGCCGGTTAAAAAGAATTCCAGTCTCAAAAAATATATACTTTTCAACCCGCCATCTGAGTACCATGAAATCCCGCTGTTGTTTGTCCAATACAGTTTAAAGCTAAGAGGGATCTCTAATGTCCTGTTCGGCATCAATACCAGTATCGATTTTGTGCGGGACTATCAGCAGGAAAAAAAAGCCACACACCTGTTTCTTTTCATGGCTACCAACTTCACCAATAAGGAACCCCTGGAATTGATCGAAGAACTCAAGATCAATTTCCCCGCCGTGCAAATTAACGTTGCAGGATATAGTTTCCGGAATATGGAGATCACAGCCGGAGACAGGGTGAAGCTATTCACGTCGGTTCAGGATTTCCTGAATTACCTTGATCGTTGATCAACCCCTTAACATGACATAACTGGCAACATCACCTGCAGTAATCGTTTTCCCAGAAAGTATGATCAGCCTTTCTACCACATTCCTGAGTTCCCTGATATTTCCGGTCCAGTTATTCTGCTTAAGCGCTTCGATAGCTTCTTTTTCAATCCCCTTCACGGGTATGCCATATTCAGAACAGATCGCGTTGAGAAAATGATTGACCAGCGCAGGTATATCATCCCTCCGCTCATTGAGAGAAGGAACATGTATGATGATCACACTTAAGCGGTGATAGAGATCCAGGCGAAAATTCTTTTCTTCTACTTCTTTCAGCAGGTCTTTATTGGTAGCGGCCACCACTCTTACATCCACGCTGATATCTTTATCTCCTCCTACCCTGGTGATCTTGCCCTCCTGCAGAGCGCGCAATACTTTGGCCTGAGCACTCAGGCTCATATCACCGATCTCGTCAAGAAATAAAGTGCCGCCGTGGGCCTGCTCAAATTTTCCGATGCGTTGTTTAACTGCTGAGGTGAACGAGCCTTTTTCGTGGCCGAAAAGTTCGCTTTCAATAAGTTCGGTGGGAATAGCGGCACAGTTCACTTCGATCAAAGGCGATTTGTTCCGGTTGCTTTTTTCATGCAGCCATCTTGCCACCAGTTCCTTTCCCACTCCATTCTCACCAGTTACAAGCACACGGGCATCAGTAGGTGCCACTTTTTCTATGGTGTCCCTGATCTTCAGAATAGCTGATGATTCACCTATCATCTCTTCCACCTTGGTGACCTTCCTGCGCAATACCTTGGTTTCAGTGACCAGGTTGGTTTTATCTGTGGCATTACGGATAGTGATCAACAGCCTGTTCAGATCGGGTGGTTTGGAAATATAGTCGTACGCTCCTTTTTTTACAGCTTCCACTGCAGTTTCAATGGTGCCATGGCCCGAGATCATGATCACCGGTACATCGGGATTGGATTCCCTGGCTTTGTCGAGAAATTCTATACCATCCAGTTTGGGCATCTTGATATCACAGAGTACTACGTCGTAAGCTTTCTCCCTGAATTTTTTCAGCCCCTCTTCACCGTCACCTGCTTCATCGATCTTATATCCTTCATAAGAGAGGATTTCAGACAGTGTCTTGCGTATAGCCCTTTCGTCATCAATGATCAGAACATTCGACATGTAAGAAGTTTAGTCCTAAAGTTAATCATCAGAAGGTAACCCTCAAGCCTGCA
>DATGXN010000299.1:0-15860 GCA_035298945.1 Chitinophagaceae bacterium
ACATGATTTTGTGCAGTTTTGCTTACGCTTAGCTTCTGAAATCATTTCGACTCCTTACCCTAGGTATTTGTGTGTTTATTTCTTTAAAATCGAAATGATCTGATGAGAAAATTTGGCTCTGTTTACAACAGCCTGGTTAAGCTGTTTGTACTGTTAGTGTTGCCTGTAACGCTCTGGGGGCAGTCCTATACTGCTAAGTATGTATCGATTGATGGAAACAGCAATGGATATTACGAATACCTCCCCGCGGGGTACAATGACGCTGCGAACGCTACTAAGAAATACCCGGTAATCCTCTTCGTACATGGGATAGGCGAACTTGGCAATGGCACAAGTGACCTGCCCAAGGTGAATAATACCGGTCTTCCTCAATACATTAATCAAGGTCGGTTTCCTTCTTCCTTTACTGTTAACGGTCAACAGTTTCAGTTTATCGTCATTTGCCCCCAGTTTGTGAACTGGCCCGGCACTTCCAATATCGACGCATTTTACGATCATATTCAAAGGACATACAGAGCTGATGCCACGCGTTTATACCTCACAGGATTGAGTATGGGCGGCGGTGCAACCTGGGATTATGTAGGAACTTCCACAACTCAGGCCAATCGTGTTGCTGCCATCTTACCCATTTGCGGTGCTACTTCGCCCACCACCCAGAAATGCCAGTACATGGCCAGTACGAACCTGCCAGTCTGGGCTACACATAATAATGGAGACGACAGGGTATATGTGGGAAACACCATCGGCTTCGTAGATGGCATTAATAATTTTAATCCCCCGATCAGAGCCCAGAAGACCATTTTTGATGTGTATGGACATGATGCCTGGACAAAAACATACGATCCTGCGTACAAATTGACCGGAACGTTGAATTGCTATGAATGGATGCTTCAGTATTCACGTGGAGGGGCTTATCAACCACCTCCGCCTGCGCCATCCCCGGTATCTGCATGGATAGATAAGAAGACCGATGTTACCTGTAAAGGATGGAATAATGGTACAGCAACGGCAGCGCAAACAGGTGGTGTTTCTCCCTATACATATAGCTGGAATACCAACCCTGTACAAACAAGCGCAACTGCTACCAACCTTCCTCCCGGCAGTTATACCGTTACGGTGAAAGACGCCGCTGGTGCAACAGCTACAGCGATCGCCAACATATCAGAACCTCAGGCGCTTGCGCTCACTGTTAGTCCTGGTACCATCACCAATAGCGGTGGTACAACCAATGTTACCTTATCAGCTACCGGTGGAACAGCCCCATATACATTTTCTGGCCCTACTACAAATGTGAAGGCCGGAACTTATACCTATTCGGTCTCAGATTCAAGGGGTTGCACAGATTCGAAAACAATTACCATTACTGAGCCGGCACCCACATCTTCCAACCTTTTGCTCTGGATCAGTTCAACAACCCAGGTCACTTGTAATGGAGCCAGCGACGGCACGGCTACTGTAACAACATCTGGTGGAGCTGCTCCGCTGACCTACTCCTGGAATACAAATCCTGTTCAAACAACGGCAACGGCTACCAAGCTTCCTCCGGGAACCTGGGTAGTGACGGTGAAAGACGCACTTGGGTCAACAGGCACGGCTACGGCATACATCACCCAACCTGATAAACTTGTACTCAGTGTTACTGCTGGCACCATCTCTACAAATGGTGGTACAACTAATGTAACAATTTCTGCCACTGGCGGTACAGCACCTTACACATACACCGGTCCAACTTCAGGCGTGAAGGCTGGCACATATACCTACACGGTGAAAGACGCGAGGGGATGTACGGATACGAAGACGATCACCATCACAGAACCAGCAGCCTCTAACACCAATTCCAACCTGGCGGTATGGATCAGTAACAATACACCTCCCTGTTACGGTGCAAATAATGGTTCATCTACCGTAACTACATTTGGCGGTGTTGCACCCATAACATATTCCTGGAATACCAATCCTGTTCAAACTACAGCTACTGCATCTAATCTTGCCCCTGGTACATATATTGTTACTGTTAAAGATGCCACGGGCACAACGTTAACTGCTACAGCATATATTTCAGGACCACCTAAGCTTGTACTCAGTGTAACAGCGGGTACTATTTCAACTTATGGCGGGTCTACTACGGTTAATTTGTCTGCAACCGGCGGATCTGCACCCTATTCGTTCACCGGGCCCACTATCGATGTAAAAGCCGGAACATATACCTACACGGTGAAAGACGCCTATGGATGCACTGACTCCAAAACAATAACCATCACTGAGCCCGCAGTGCCAACAAATTTTGTTGTTGCGATCAGCAGCACGGATGTTACCTGCTGGGGATGGGCAACCGGTTCGGCCCAGGCCAATCCAAGTGGTGGTGTGGCACCCTATACATATTCATGGAACACGGGCGCAACAACGGCCTTCATAGGGTCTTTGAAAGCAGGCTCCTATTCGGTGTCTGTGAAAGATGCCAGTGGTGCAACGGCAACTGCGTCTGTTGTGATCAGGGAACCACAACGGTTATTAATAGATGTTTCGGCAGGTAGCATCAGCACCTACGGTGGGACTACCTTTGTTACACTATCGGCTACTGGTGGCAATCCGGCTTATACATTCAGTGGGCAAACAGATAATGTGCCGGCGGGAACCTATGTATATAAAGTGACAGATACAAGGGGATGTGCTGACCAGAAAACTGTTGTGATCACACAACCTGCGCCTTCAGTATTGACGGCACAGATCAATAGTAGTACCAATGTCAGCTGTAACGGTGCCGCAGATGGAACTGCACTGGTAACAGCTACTGGCGGCGTTGCCCCTTATTCGTATAGCTGGAATACCAACCCGGTTCAGACAGCAGCGTCTGCAGCATCTCTGAAGCCAGGCACTTATACTGTAAACGTGAGGGATGCGAACAATGCGGTAGCTACAGCAACTGTAACCATCACAGAACCTGAGAAGGTCAATCTGGTGGCAACCCCGGGAACTATCACCAGCTACGGCGGCACAACCAGCGTTGTATTGTCGGCAACTGGCGGTACCACTCCGTATCACTTCTCTGGCCAAACAGATAACCTGACCGCTGGGTCATATACTTTTGATGTGATTGATGCCAAAGGCTGTACTGATTACAAAACGATTACTATCTCCCAACCGGCGCCTGCTGCACTCGTTGTGGCTGTTAAAAAAGATAATGTAAGTTGTAATGGTGCTAACAGCGGATCGGCAACAGTATCAGTCAGCGGCGGTATAGCTCCATACTCTTTCAGCTGGAACACCAATCCCGTTCAAACCGGTGCTACTGCAACAGCACTAAAAGCAGGTACTTACCAGGTGACTGTAACAGATGCACTTAATGCTACAACCACAGCAACGGTAGACATCACTGAACCGGATAAATTAATTCTGACAGCAACCCCCGGCACCATTACTACTTATGGTGGCACAACCACTGTGAACCTCTCTGCCGTGGGTGGAGTGGAGCCATACAGTTTCACCGGCGCAACTGCTGATCTCAAGGCTGGTACCTACAGTTATGAAGTGAAAGATGCTGCCGGATGTACTGATGCAAAAACATTAACTATAGCCGATGCTGCCCCGCTGGAACTGACCGCCAGTGTAAGCAGTACCAATGTAACTTGTAACGGATCTGATAACGGCGCTGCAACAGTATCTGTTGCCGGTGGTGTTGCTCCATACAAATACAGCTGGAATACAACACCTGCACAAACCAGTGCTGCAGTATCAGGATTGAAAGCAGGCACTTACCAGGTGACTGTCACTGATGCACTTAATGCAACCACAACAGCATCTGTAAATATTACTGAACCGGCTAAATTAATTCTGACAGCAACGCCGGGCACCATTACTACTTATGGTGGTACAACCAATGTGAATCTCTCTGCCGTGGGCGGAGTAGGGCCATACAGTTTCACCGGCGCAACTGCTGATCTCAAAGCTGGTACCTACAGTTATGAAGTGAAAGATGCTGCCGGATGTACTGATGGAAAAACATTAACTATAGCCGATGCTGCCCCGCTGGAACTGACCGCCAGTGTAAGCAGTACCAATGTAACTTGTAACGGATCTGATAACGGCGCTGCAACAGTATCTGTTGCCGGCGGTGTTGCTCCATACAAATACAGCTGGAATACAACACCTGCACAAACCAGTGCTGCAGTATCAGGATTGAAAGCAGGCACTTACCAGGTGACTGTAACTGATGCACTTAATGCAACCACAACAGCAACTATAAATATTTCTGAACCTGCAAAACTCTCGTTGTCGGCAGTCGCAGGGACGATAGCGTCATACGGTGGAACTACCAACGTGACGTTAACGGCAACGGGGGGATCCGTACCTTATGAGTTTACTGGTGTATCGAGCAATCTGAAAGCTGGAACCTACACATTTGAGGTGAAAGACGCAGCTGGTTGTAAAGATGCTAAATCTGTGAGCATCACAGAACCTGCTCCGGGAGCACTTACTGCAACTATCACCGAAAACAAAAGTGTAAGTTGCAATGGAGCTGCCAATGGCTCTGCCGCTGTAAGCGCAGCCGGTGGTGTGTTACCATACAGCTACAGCTGGAATACAAGTCCTGCTCAAACCGGTGCCGCAGCCAGCGGGCTGAAAGCCGGAACCTATGTAGTGACCGTGACTGACGCACTGAATGCAAGCATTACAGCCACAGTTAAAATCGAAGAACCTGCGGTGCTGACCCTTAGCGGTTCAGCATCAGGTATTCCCGTGAACGGAGGCACTACCAATGTAGTCCTCACTGCAACCGGAGGCACCGCTCCTTATGTATATACGGGTGAGGTAAATGGTGTGAGTGCAGGTACTTACTCTTACTCCGTGACAGATGCCGGAGGTTGTACTGCAACAACTTCTGTAACTGTAGGGCAGCCTGAAAAACTCAGCCTGACCGCAGTGGCAGGTACCATTAAATGCAATGGCGGTACTACCGATGTTGTATTGACGGCATCCGGGGGTACTGCGCCTTATACCTATGAAGGCAATACCAAGGGCCTGACTGCAGGTACTTATAATTTCACTGTAAAAGATGCTGCAGGGCAGAAAGCTAATGTAACACTGCAGATCAAGGATCCTGCTCCTCTCGAGCTGGTTGTAAATCCAGGCTCGGTCAAGAGAGTGGGCGGAACCACCTTTGTTGATATCAATGCAAGAGGGGGCACCATGCCTTATACATTTACAGGTAATGTGAGCAATCTCACTGCTGGCACGTATACGTATTCAGTGACTGACGCTAATTCATGTTCTGCAACCCAATCAGTTGAGATCAAAGAGCCAAAAGTGAATCTTGCTTCATTTGATATTGGAACAGTGGATACCACTGTGAGGATCAACTGGAAAACCAGTTACGAATATGCCATCGATCATTTCACGGTGGAGAAATCAACAGATGGATCCAGCTTTAATGCCATTGGTGCAGTGAACAGCAGGTGGAGCCCGGCAGCATTGTTAGACTATATCATGAACGATGTAAGGCCATCTCCTGCGAAGAATGTCTACAGGATCGCGGCAGTGACCATCTACGGAGAAAAGCTTCTCCTCCAGGAGAAGAGTATCATGTTTACTGAGAAGTCCAAACTGAATATCCAGAACCTGGCGGAAAGGATCGAAGTGACCATATCGAGCCACCTGGAAGAGAATATCAACTTCACCCTGTTTGACCTGAATGGCAGGGCCCTGAAATCACTAAATACCAGGAAAGATATATATAGTATCAGAACCACAATTGATATGCATGATCTGCCCAGGGGTAGTTATGTATTGCGAATAATATCGCCTACCATAAAATCTTCAAAACAAGTTATCAGATTGTAAAGAAAGCCCCGGAAGGGGCTTTCGTCATAAATGTCTGAACCCCAGCCACTACGATTTCAAGATCTGGTGATTCAAAATTTTAAACGGTCCCTAAACGGGCGAATGGCATATTATTTGGTATAACCCCTATAATTTTCGACTGATCACTGACGTTTTATCAGAATCAGTTAAGGTTCTAAAAATCCAAAATATCCAAATGAGAAAAATTGGCCAAACCAATTCCAGTCTCCTGTTTAGCCTAGGCTTAGCTATCATGCTGTTATGTTCAACGGCAGCTTCTAGCCAGACCTGGACCGGGAGAACTGTCGCAGTGAACGGAAATACTGGCGGATTTTACGAATACCTGCCTTCAGGTTACAACGACGCTGCCAACAACACAAAAAATTACCCCCTTCTTGTTTTTATCCATGGGCTCGGTGAGTTGGGAAATGGAAGTTCAGATCTTCCAAAAATTCTGAATACCGGTCTTCCCCAGTATATCAACCAGGGAAGGTTCCCTTCTTCTTTCAATGTGGGAGGTACCAATTTTTCATTTATTGTCATTTGCCCCCAGTTCATTGCCTGGCCCGGTGCGCCTGATGTGGAAGCTGTGATCAGCTATGCTGCGCAGAAATACCGTGTAGATGCCAGCAGGATCTATGTAACAGGACTGAGTATGGGAGGTGGAGCTACCTGGGATTATGCGGGAAGTTCAGCCACCGCGGCTTCCAAAGTAGCAGCGATCCTGCCTATCTGCGGTGCTTCCTGGCCCGATATCAACAGGGCAAAAGTGATGGCAACTGCTAATCTTCCTGTATGGGCCACCCATAATGATGGAGACGGTACAGTGCCTGTGTCTAATACCAACGGTTATGTAGATGGAATAAACTCTTTCAATCCTCCAATCAAAGCTCAGAAGACGATCTTTTCATCCTGGGGACATGATGCATGGACGCAAACTTATGACCCTGGTTATAAGCTGGATGGTGTAAGGAATTGTTATGAGTGGATGCTTCAGTACACCCGCAACGGATCAACTCCGCCGCCACCACCACCTCCGCCACCTTCCATGTCTGTCTGGATCAGTAAAACAACTGACGTTACATGCAATGGTGCAGGAAACGGATCGGCTGCAGTTGCCCTCACAGGTGGTGTTGCCCCTTATACATATAGCTGGAATACAAATCCTGTGCAAACAGGAGCTACCGCCACTAACCTGGTTCCGGGTACCTATGTGGTGACAGTAAAAGATGCAAATAATACTACTGCTACTGCCACTGCCTATGTCAATGAGCCATCGAAGCTGGTGTTGACTGTAGCGGCAGGCACAATAAGTACAACAGGAGGTACCACCAATGTAACGGTTTCGGCCTCGGGAGGTACGGCTCCTTATAATTTTACAGGCCCCACAACTAATGTAGTTGCAGGCACTTACACTTATTCTGTAACAGATGCAAAAGGATGTACGGACTCAAAGACCATTACGATCTCCGACCCTTCAACTCCTCCACCACCCCCACCACCGCCACCGCCGCCTCCACCACCAGCGGGTGCTCAACTGGCCATCAGCATAGTTGGAACAACCCAGGTTTCGTGTAACAGCGGGAATAACGGTACGGCATCAGTAACGGTATCAGGTGGCGTTGCTCCGTATACCTATAACTGGAATTCCAATCCGGTGCAAACATCTGCTAATGCATCTAATCTTCCTGCAGGATCATATCTTGTCACAGTAAAGGATGCAGCAAATACTTCCGTAAGCACAACGGTGACCATCACTCAACCTGAAGCACTGATACTCACAGCCAGTTCGGGAACTATTACAAGCTTCGGCGGAACTACATCAGTGAGTCTTTCCGCACAGGGTGGAGTAGCGCCTTACTCCTACGAAGGAAATGTATCCAATCTCGGTGCAGGTACTTATATATTTGGTGTTACCGATGCACTGGGTTGTAAAGCCTCTGCCACGGTGACGATCACCCAACCAGGACAGATAGTGTTGAAGGGCAGTCATACTCCTATAAAATGTAATGGCGGTAAAACCAATGTGACATTGACGGCCGAAGGGGGTAAAGCACCATATGCATACGAAGGACAAACAACAGACTTGAAAGCTGGCACATATAGTTTCAGTGTAACTGATGCGAACGGTGCAAAAGGAAGTCTTTCACTCACCATTGCAGAACCAGCGCCACTGGCGATCAATGCCAATCCGGGAACGATCACACGAATCGGAGGAGCTACTGATATTGCACTGAATGCGACAGGCGGAACTGCTCCTTACACTTACACAGGAAGCACTTCAAACCTGAAAGCCGGAAATTACCAGTACAAAGTATCTGATGCCAACGGATGTCAAACAACATCATCTGTGGAATTGAAAGAACCAGGCATCAAACTGGCTGCATTCGGCATCAGCACAGTGGATACAGTGATCAAACTGAATTGGAGCACAAGCTATGAATATGGCATCGACAGATTCGAAATTGAAAAATCGAAAGAAGATAAAGTGTTCAGGTCATTGAAGCAGGTGCGTTCACACCTTACCGCAACTACCAATACTGTATTGACTTATAATTCAGATGATGAATCTGCGATCACCGGTTCTAATGCATACAGACTGTATGCCGTCACCATATTTGGAGAAAGAGTTCTGCTCGTAGAGAGAAACCTGTTCTTCAACGATGTGGGAACAGCTATTGTAAAGAATCTGACCGACAGGCTGGAGATCAATGTAACCAGTGCCAAGGAAGAAAGGGTCTATATTATATTGTATGATGCTGCGGGCAGACCCATTAAGAAAATGCAGGAAACAAAGAGTTCCAATCTCTTCCGGATGACAGTCCCGATGAATGACATTCCCAAAGGTTATTATGTATTAAGACTGCTGACAAGTTCCGGATTACAGATTTCAAAACAGGTTGTAAAACCATAGAAGATCTAACAACTGGCTGTTGACTGTTGAAGGCAAACACCCGCCTGAGAAGTCAACAGCCAATTTTTTTTATACTGTTGTTCTTTTCAGTTTCGATCGTTGCACCAGGTACACGCCTGTGAAGATCATTATGGCAGAGATGATTTTAACGGCCGTTAATTTTTCATGGAGGAACAACACGGCAACCCCTGTTGCAAATATGGGTTGCAGATAAATATAGGTGCCTGTTGCCGAAGCCTGCAAATGATGCAGCCCATAGATGTTCAGCAGGTAAGCAACAAATGTGGCACCCACCACCACAAAAGCTATTGCTGCTAATTCAATCCCTGAAAATGAAGCCCATGGCGCTTCTGCGAATTCTGTCCAACCAAAAGGAAGTATGAAAATTGTTCCGAATGTAAAAGCCCATCGCAGAACCTGGATAGGCGTATAACGCGTCATCAATGGCTTGACCAGGATGAAATAAAATGTATAGGAGATCGCATTCAGTGTGATCAGGGTATCGCCCAGTATGATGTTTGCACCGGTACCACTGTTTTCTTTTGATGTGATCAGAAATACCGCCCCGGTAATGCCAATGATAAGACCTGCTATCACACTGAGGGTTACTTTTTCTTGCAGAAAGAAGAAAGCTGAAATAGTGATGAGTAAAGGCGTGCACAACATTAGCAGGGATGCGTGGATAGAGTAGGTAATGGAGAGCCCTTTGATGAACAGCAATTGGTTGATGGCAATGCCGGTAAGCCCGCATCCAATGAATAGCGGAAGATCTTTTTTAAGAAGAGGCTGGGCCGGCTTTTCCCACAAATGCATCAGCCAGAGCAAACCGGTAGTAACAAGAACCCGCACCACGTTCAGCCCAAATGGTTTCAGCAAACCCGGTGTCACAAATTTCACTACACTGAAATTCACACCGAATATCAGGTTTGCGCTTAGAACGGCCAGATGTGCTTTTAGTTTTTGGTCCACTATTATTGTTTAATCACGCGATCCAAAGCGGCATGAAATGCATCGAAATCAACTGTTGGCATGGCAGCGCTGAAAGTCTCAGACATTTCAATAGCTTTCTCAAGAACAAATGCTGATTGAAGCATGAAAGGGAACATATTCCGCTTTTGCAAATGCTGTGCAAGATACTCCTGTTCCGTTTGCCCCGGTGTAGGAACAAGAACAGCTTTTTTTCCCAGCCGGACCAGGTCCATTACGGTGGTATACCCTGATCGACAGATCACGAGACTCGCCTCTTCCAACAGCCTGCCCAGGGTTTCCGTACTGGCGTGATTGAGCTCCTTAGGTCCGGGAATGGAAGGGCTGCCAGGCAAGCCGCGAACAAGCAGATATGGCCTATGGTAGTTCTGCAATTGGGCCCTCATCAACTCTTCAAATTCAGAACGGGCAGGTTCTGGACCTGAGATCAGTACCAATAGTTTAGGCGAGCCTTCAGCTTTAGCTTTACTGAATCGGGATAAAGGTCCAATGTATATGGTTCTCTCCGGTACCGAGTTGGGGTGGGAGAGCTCACCAGCCAATCCCCCTTGTTCTCGCAGGTCAGGCACCCAGCATTCATCGAATTGATTGATATAATGATATTGGAATATTCTGGCGATCCGGTCTATCAGTGTGCCCATGCCCGACTTCGGGGCGAGTTGATGCGTGATCATCACTGAGTGAACGCCCCTAGCCTGAAAACCATAGCGATTGTCTGAAATGATCAGATCAATACCGTATTCAGTTATAGCTTTTTGGAGCCAGTCATGTTCACTCTTTATAATTTTGCGTAGCCTCGGCAATTGTTTGATAATGGAGAAAACAAGGTTTTTGCCTCTGGGAGGATACTGGATCTGATAGGGCGGGGGATCGAGGAAACTCAGGCTGGGAAAGGCTTCCTGGAGTATTTTCCGTTGGGGGCCGGAAGCCGCGATGAAAATCTGGCACTCGGTTTGAAGCATATAGTCTATCAGGGGTATGCATCTTGTTGCATGGCCTAAACCCCAATCCAGAATTCCAACAATGATTTTCTTAGGCATTTACGGTTTTGGGAAATAGAATGGATTTGATAATTATTTTGGGAGATTTAGCAATTGGATGACAATATTATTGTTTTAAAATAGTTTATTTTACATAACCGGACCGATGAAAGTTTTGAACAGAAATATTATTTTAGTGTTATTAGTGTTGGTACTTGCCGGTACTTCCTGCACTGCTTCCAAGAAAAGCAACTGTGGATGCCCCAGCAAGAAAGGCATGGTTGGCTATTAGTCTAATTTTTAAATCCAGGAAATATGAAAAGTCCCAACAGAGATCTGCTGGTACTGTTGAAAGATGAAACCATGAGTGAGCAGGCTATTGAGCAGGAAGTGGAAAAGCTCAATAATATGCTGTTCAATGTAGAAACTTCTGACAGATTCTATACTTCGCATGAATTACTTGATCTGAATAAGTTCAAGATCGTTCATGATAAAAAACAGTTGCAGCAGATTGCAAAAGAGAAATCGCTCAAGCCTTTTCTTTTTTTATGTAACCTCAATTAATGCAAACCTCATTAAAAAGAAATCCCCGGTATTCACCGGGGATTTTTTTTAGCTCAGTTTTTTAAGTGCCTCTTTCAATTTACCCAGCATTTCGTTGATCTCTTCTTTCTTACAATTTCCAACACTTAACCGATACCAGGATGAACCGGAAGAGGCTCCGAATATGGGAAAAGGAACCAGCCCGAGTTTGGCTTCGTTCAATATATAACTGGTAACATCAGATTGCTTTTCAAGTATTTCCCCCGTATTTGTTTTTTTACCTTTCAGGTTAAGTTGCACGCTAAGATATATGGCAGCCTGTGGGGGAATGGCATCCACGGGAAATCCTTCGTCCTTCAGTTTCATGAAACCATCGTAGATCTTATGCTTGCGTTCCTGGAGTTCTGCCCTGAAAATTTTCATGTATTGGTCAACAGAACCTTTCTGCATCAAATATTTAGCGGTAGCTTTTTGTTCAGGAAGCGGACTCCAAGCACCCACGTGGGAAAGAATGGCTTTCATTTTACTGATCACAATGGCAGGACCTAAAGCCCATCCTACCCGTACACCTGTTGCAGCAAAACACTTGCTGATACCATCGATGTATATCACGTAGGGTTTGAGTTCCGGGCGGATGGATACAGGATTATGATGCACTGTTGAACCATAAGTGAGTTGCCAGTAGATCTGGTCGAACATCACGTATAATTTCTTCTCACCCTCTGGCCGGCTTTCATTTTCCCTGATCACCATATCGCAGATCTCTTCAAGTTGCTCATGGGTAAATACCGTTCCTGTTGGATTCAGCGGTGAGCAAAGAGATAATAGTACCGCGCCTTTCAGATGTGGTTCGATCATGGCGGCAGTAGGCATGAAATTGGTGCTGGCCGTGGTTTCTATAGGGCAGTGCTCACCGCCAGTAAAATGTACGTAGTGATTATTATTCCACGAAGGAACTGAATAGATCACTTTATCACCTTTATCTACAATGGCACGGAATAGTGTATAGATCAGTGGACGACCTCCTGCAGCGATCAGTATTTCATCAAGATTATATTTCAATCCCTCCCTGTCAAGGATGAATGCACTGACTGCTTTTCTAAGATCAGTGTCGCCTTCTCCAAGAGGATAGTTAGTGAAATGTTTGCGGTAAGCATAGATGATCTCTTCTTCAAGTTCTTTTGGAATATTGAAGATGGCCGGATCAAAATCACCAATTGTAAAATTGAAGATCTTCTCGCCCTTGCTCATCAACTCCTTGATCTCCCCGTTCATTTTCACGATCTCGTTACCGATCAGGGTTTCTGCAAGCTCAGATAAAACTACCTTGCTTGCCGTTCCTGCTTGATGTTCCTGTTGCATACTGTAAAGTTAAACCAGTTAATTGGTTGATATGGGCTGATAATCTTTGAAAAGTTCAAGTTTTGTGCCTTCTGCCAGGTTCCGGTAATTTTTCCAGGGTCCTGCAAAGAAGTTGTTGATCCTGTTCAGCGACTCATTCACCATATATTCGGCATTTTTTAAAAGCATCTCCTCCTGGGGTCCCGGAGCGATCGATTTACCCGCTATATACCTATAAGCCAGGCCCAGCTGATTAGCAGAGGTTGGTTCATTGGCAAATCCGCCATAATAACCCTGCTTATCCCGGGGCTTACCCGTGATGGTTTCCCGGATCAGTTTAACAGAGTCTTTCATGACCCTCGTCAGTTTCCGCAGCGAGTCAGCCGGTTTTCCAGGAACATCTTTTAGTTGCGTTTCCATCTTCCTGATCACTTCATCTGCTTCATTTAATCTGTCAACTCCCGCTACAAGATTATCATTGCTTTTACGAAGCCTGTCCACCATAACCTGTTTTGCCATCTTCTCTTCATTCCTGTTCCCCGCCACAGGATCATCGGTCACTGTGACCATGGTGGAATCAACACTAGTGCCAAGACTGTACACTACTTTATAATTTCCCGATAGAACAGGTAATCCGGGAGGCAGGGCAGAACTTGAAGATGGCCTGGATGCTCCGGCTGTTCTGAACCCATTCTGCTCGAACTGCCAATACCTGATGTTCATCCCGGTATCCGCTTTATATCTCAGTGATCTTACCAGTTCATTCTTGTTGTTGAATATTTTCACGTTGACAGAATCCAGTGATTTGACAGCAGAATCGCCCGGCTGAAAATTGACAAAGTAATTGAGCGCAGCACCCCTCATTTTATTCGGTGCTTCCCAGATGCCCCATGCTGCCCTGTCTTGCCCCGCAGCATTTCTTACATTATACTGGATCGCTTCACCGCTTTTAAATGCTGTCAATCGCTTACCTGTAGGGATTATTCCCTTGCCTGCAGCCACTTCCCTGAGTGGTCTGATATTGTCGAGGATCCATATTGCTCTTCCGAATGTTGCGATCACCAGGTCAGCCTCTCTTTCCTGGATGGTCATGTCATAAGTGGAAACAGAAGGATATCCGTTTTTCCACTGTTGAAAATTTACACCGTTATCAAAACTAACCCAGAGACCATGCTCGGTGCCGGCAAACAGGAGGTTGGGTTCCGCAGGATCCTGCAAAACGCAGAGCGCATAACCCCTGACTTTTTTCTCATCGATCATCCTTGTCCAGGTTTTACCATAGTCTGTGGTGCGGAATATATAAGGCGCAAAATCTCCGTTACGATAGTTGTTGCAGACCACAAATGCTTCGGCTCCATTATGTCGGGAAGCCTGTATTTGCGGTATCCATGCGCCTACCGGCATGCCCGGGATCTTGCCCCTGAAATTGGTCCAGGTTTTTCCGCCATCCCTGGTCAGCTGTACATTACCGTCATCTGTTCCTATCCAGATCACTCCTTTTTCTTTTGCAGAAGGAGCGATGGTCATGATGGTGCAGAAGTTTTCGGCACCGGTGATATCTACTGACAAACCTCCATTATTGGACTGGTCTGTTTTAGAGCTGTCGTTAGTGGTGAGATCTGGCGAAATGATCTCCCAGCTTGCACCTTTGTTTGTGCTTTTGTGGAGAAACTGGCTACCATAATATATGGTGGCGTTATCGTGAGGGTCCTGTGCCAATGCGGCATTCCAGTTAAACCGATATGGTTTTTTGGGATCGGTGGCCGGAGGTCTGATGATCCATCTTTCACCGGTTTGGACATTGTATTTTCCAAGATTACCTCCCTGGCTCATGCCGTATATCCAATTGGGATCTCCGGGATCAGCCATTACATCAAACCCATCTCCACCCTGAACGCTGAGCCAATGATCATTTTTTATTCCTCCGCCGGTGAGCGTATAGCCAGGGCCTCTCCAGGATCCGTTATCCTGCATTCCACCCATTACATTATAGGGCACCTGGTTATCTACATTGATATGATAGAACTGCCCGATAGGCAGGTTCTCGTCACTCAACCAAGTGTTTCCCCGGTCACGTGAAATGCCAATGCCTCCATCGTTCCCATCAATAATAAATCTTCCATCCAGTGGATTGATCCAGAAGGCATGGTGATCCGCATGCAGGCCCGAGCCCCTTTCAAGTTGCTGGAAAGATTTTCCTCCGTCCACACTGGCAGAGATCACCTGGTAGATCAGGTAAATGCGGTTTTCATTCTGGGGATCACAGGCTATATCCTGGAAATAGAAAGGCCTGTTGGTGACCCAGCGGGGATCATTGTTCACCAGCTCCCAGGTATATCCTCCATCGTCAGTACGGTAAAGGCCATTTTTGGTGGCCTCGATCAGGGCATAGATCCTGTTGGGGTTGCTTCGGGAAATGGCCAGACCGATACGGCCCAGGTTTCCTGTTGGCAATCCGGCCGCCTTGTCAAGCTTTTTCCAGCTTTTTCCTCCGTCGACGGTCATGAACAAGCCGCTGCCCGGCCCGCCGCTATTCAGGTTCCAGGGTTTTCTTCTGTGCTGCCACATGGCAACGATCAGTTTATTGGGATTGGAAGGGTCCATGATCATGTCTGCCACACCGGAAGTGTCGTTGGTGTACAGGATCTTTTCCCAGGTGGAGCCTCCATCAGTGCTTTTGAACACGCCTCTTTCGGGATGCTCACTATAAGGATTTCCTATGGCGCCAGCGTATACAATATCAGGATTCTGCGGATTGATCAGGATGCGGTGGATATTGCGGGTCTTTTCAAGCCCCATTTTTTTCCAGCTGCGGCCACCGTCCATGGTCTTATAGATCCCTTCCCCAAGGTTAAGTGAGTTCCTGGGGTTACCCTCGCCGGTTCCCGCCCAGATCACGTTTGGATTGTTTTGCTGGATAGCCACCGAGCCGATATTGAGGGTAGACTGTTCGTCAAAAATGGGTGCCCAGGTGCTGCCCCCATTGGTGGTTTTCCAGACACCCCCTGAGGCCGACCCCAGGATAATGGTATTGGGGTCTGAAGCCAGGGCATCGATCGAAGTGATCCGTCCGCTCATGCCCGCTGGACCGATCGCCCGGGGTTTCATGTTTGCGAACATGTTGAGATCCACTTGTTTCTGGGCGTTTAAGGCCAGCGGCAGGCTGAAGGCAATCAGGATAGGCAGTTGAAAAAGCTTCATTGTTTTGTTTTGGGGCTGGGAAATTATCGAAAAATAGATTAGAAAAAATGTATGAA
>DATGXN010000300.1:0-45788 GCA_035298945.1 Chitinophagaceae bacterium
GTATGATAAGTGTGTTGGCTGTTCCCAAGTCTATGGCAATATCTTGGGTGAACCAGTTAAATAGTCCCATTGTACAGATGATATTGGGTAGTCATTAATGTAATGGAGGCAAAATTGATGAAATAATCCGAATAAACAACGACGCCAAACTTGATTTATTGGCACAACTGTTAATAAATATAAAAATACAGAGACGCGGAGGGGACGCAGAGACACGGAGATCCTCTGCGTCTCTGCGTCCCCTCCGCGTCTCTTCTTCAGGAAAATTCGTACCCGATATCCCTCCGATAATATATTCCATGGAAATCCAGGAACTCCATCATCTCTGAAGATCGCTTTGCAGCCTTGGTTACAGTGTCTCCAAAAGAGGTGATGGTAAGCACCCGCCCACCGTTTGTAACTACCACGCCATTGTGCCTGGCTGTTCCTGCATGGAAAATGAACACGTCATCTTCCTGTAATATATCAAGGCCATCTATGTCGAATCCTTTTTCATAATTCCCCGGATAACCTCCGCTGACAGCCACTACGGTGGCGGCAGCCCTGGGATCGAAACTGACTTTGATATCCGATAAGCGCTGTTGAGAGGCAGCAAGGAAGAGTTCAACAATATCGTTTTGGAGTCTGGGGATAACTACTTCCGTTTCCGGGTCACCCAGCCTGCAGTTATATTCGATCACATAAGGATCCCCATTCACATTGATCAGGCCAAAGAACACAAATCCTGTGTATTCAAAATTTTCCTGCTGCAGCCCCTTCACCGTAGGCTCAATGATCCTCTCCTTTACTTTCTGCATGAATACATCGTCAGCAAAAGGCACAGGACTTACAGCACCCATGCCACCGGTGTTCAGGCCGGTATCACCTTCCCCAATCCTTTTATAATCTTTTGCTTCGGGCAACAACACATAGGACCTGCCATCAACCAGGGCGAACATACTTAGTTCAATGCCTTTGAGAAATTCTTCCACCACCACTTTTTTTCCCGCCTCGCCGAACTTCGATTGCTGGATCATCAGCTCAAATTCGGCCATGGCCTCCACATGATTCTGGCAGATGATCACCCCTTTACCGGCAGCTAAACCGTCTGCCTTCAATACGATGGGAATGGGCAGCGACTGCAGGTAGGCAACGCCTTCTTCATAATTGGAAAGATCAAACTCACGGTAGGAAGCAGTTGGAATCTTATGCCGATGCATGAAAGCTTTGGCAAAAGCCTTGCTTCCTTCCATCTGCGCAGCATATTGCGAAGGCCCGATCAAAGCGATATTCCTTAAGGCAGCATCAGATTTGAAATAATCATAAATACCATTGACCAGGGGCTCTTCAGGCCCCACGATCACAAGCTCGATATGTTCCCGAAGGCAAAGTGATTGCACTGCCAGGAAATCGTTATAAGAGATGTTCACGTTCTCGCCGCAGGTCTCCGTGCCGGCGTTTCCGGGAGCAATGAAGAGTTTTTCGCACAAACTGCTCTGGCTGATCTTCCAGGCCAGAGCATGCTCTCTGCCTCCTGATCCTAAGAGAAGAATTCTAACTGGTTTCATAATGAAGGAATCTGTTTTGTTTTCATGGATAGGTTGAACTAAATATGCACGAAGATATATTTCTCCGTTTTTTCAGGGGTTAAATTTTTATAATTTACCTATTTTGCCCGCCAAGACAACAAAATAATGGCTACAACAGATTCAACCCAGAAACATCCCAAAGGCCTTTACGTGCTTTTTGCCATCGAAATGTGGGAAAGGTTCAACTACTATGGGATGCGTGCCATCCTGATCTATTTCATGACCGACGCCCTGATGTTTTCAAAGCCTTTTGCTTCCGAACTCTATGGTGGCTATACAAGCCTTGTTTATCTCACTCCCCTGATAGGAGGCTACATGGCGGATAGATTTTGGGGCAACCGGAGATCCATCGTGCTGGGTGGCCTGATCATGGCCTTTGCTGAATTTGTATTATTCTTCTGTGCCAGTCTGTATGCATCAGCACCGGAACTATCTACCATGCTGTTCTATGTAGGCCTGGGTATCATGATTGCGGGCAACGGATTCTTCAAAGCAAATATCGCCTCATTGGTAGGTCAGCTCTATACGCCGAATGATAAAAGATCTGATTCGGCATATACCATTTTTTACATGGGCATTAATGTGGGGGGCATGGTTGGTCCTTTCATTTGTGGACTTGTTGGAAATACAGGAGACCCGGCAGACTTTAAATGGGCGTTCCTGGCAGCTGGTATTGGTATGCTGATCAGCGTAGTCACCCTGCTTACGTTCCAGGATAAATATATTGTGGACCCGAATAACAAACCTATTGGCGTTACACCTGAACATATGGCCAACACAAGTTCAGCCATCAAACATCCAACGTCTATAGTTTCAATGCTGAGTATTCTTGGGATTTGCCTTGCAGCAATGGGATTACTCTATTTACATTCACAGGACAAGTTCGACATCAGCTACCTGCTTATTGCAGCTGTAGTAATCATTCTGTACGTAATATTCGGCGACAAATCACTTACAAAAGAAGAAAGAGAAAGGATAATCGCCATCTTTGTAGTTTCATTCTTTGTTATTTTCTTCTGGAGTGCCTTTGAACAGGCAGGAGCATCGCTGTCATTTTTTGCAGCAGAGCAAACCAATCTTCGCATTGATTTCCTGAATTATTCGGTGCCGCCATCCTGGTTCCAATCACTCAATTCATTTTTTGTTGTTGTTTTTGCACCTGCTTTCGCATGGCTGTGGCTGCAGTTGGGAAGAAAGAATAAAGAACCGAATTCACCAATGAAAATGGCGCTGGGCCTGTTTTTGCTGGCAATAGGCTACGCCTGGATCGCACTCGGCGTAAAGGATGTTGAACCCAATGTGAAAGTGAGTATGATCTGGCTGACAGGCATGTATATACTTCATACCTGGGGTGAACTTTGTCTTTCACCCATCGGACTTTCCCTGGTGAATAAACTGGCTCCGTTAAGATTCGCTTCCCTGTTGATGGCAGTATGGTACATGGCAAATGCGGCCGCAAATGTTATTGCGGGAAAACTCAGTGCCCTGTATCCCCCCGGACCCGCCGAATTCAAAAAAGCAGGCGAATCAGGTATAGATCTGCCTTCCATCCTCACCGGGTCAACCAAAGCCACTACTGAACAGATCTCCAAACTCAAAGAACTCGAAATACCTTATCAGTTCAATTCGATATTCGGCTACCAGATCAACAACCTGTACGACTTCTTTATCCTCTTCGTGATCATGGCAGGCCTGGCCTCGATTATTCTTTTCTTTTTGAATAAATGGCTTTTGAAAATGATGCACGGAATGAAGTAACAGGTTGCAGGTTACAGGTAACAGGTTGCAACAAATTTATATTCTGCAACCTGCAACCTGCCAATTGCAACCTGCATTTTACTATCTTCCGACTACCAAAACTGCTTGACATGTCAGAAAAGAAATTTGTCCCCTTTGTTTCTCCGGAAACAAACATGAAGGAATTCACCATCAAATCCGTATTGGTGGGTTCTGCATTCGGAATCATATTCGGTGCCGCCACAGTTTATCTTGCCCTCAAAGCAGGCCTCACCGTTTCCGCATCCATCCCCATCGCGGTGATGTCGATCGCACTCAGCAAACTCTTCTTACGCACAACCATACTCGAAAATAACATCATCCAGACCACCGGCTCGGCAGGAGAAAGTATAGCTGCCGGCGTAGTATTCACTTTACCCGGGTTCCTGTTCCTCAGTGAATCGGGAAGTGCCGACTATTTCAATTATTTCACTATTCTCACACTGGCCATTTTCGGAGGCATATTGGGAACTCTGATGATGATCCCGTTGCGAAAAGCACTGATCGTAAAAGAACACGAAACGCTTCCATATCCTGAGGGAACTGCCTGCGCTTCTGTGTTGAAGGCGGGTGAAAAAGGCGGGAATTTTGCCCGTGTTGCATTCCTGGGCGTAGGCGTAGCCGCGGTTTATGCGTTCCTGCAAAAGATCCTGCACGTGATCGCTGAAACGCCTGAGTACATGACCAGGCAGGCCAACAAATTTTTCCCTTCTGCAAAGATCAGTGGGGAGATCACTCCCGAATATCTTGGTGTAGGTTATATCATTGGTCCCAAGATCGCAGGTGTGCTCGTTGCCGGTTCAGTGCTCACATGGTTTGTTTTCAATCCACTTCTTGCTTCACTGGTGCCTTCAGATGTGATTGCCACACAACTGATCAAGCTGGGTTATCTGAAAGATATTGCCACTTCAGGCGGACCAGGTGGCTGGGATCCTGCCACACATACTTTCAACGACTATGCCGTTGCAATTTACCGGGCCTATGTGAGGCAGATCGGTGCAGGTGCCGTTGCAGCAGGAGGTTTTATTACACTTTTTAAAACCATACCCACCATTGTTTCTTCTTTTTCTGGAAGCCTGGGCTCATTGAAAGGTGGCTCGGAAACCACTGCCGTTTCAAGAACAGAAAGGGATCTTTCTATCAAGATTGTCGGAATAGGCAGCATTGTCCTCATCCTGCTGATGACCATTCTGCCATCAGTACCGGGCGATTCTGTGCTCAGCAAATTATTACTCGGCGTACTGGTGGTTATTTTCGGAGCCTTCTTCGTTACTGTATCATCCAGGATCGTTGGCCTGATCGGGTCTTCCAATAATCCGATCTCGGGCATGACCATAGCCACCATCATGGGTACCTGCCTGGTATTTATTGCAGTAGGTTGGACAGGAAAAGTATATGAACCCATGGCCCTGGTGGTAGGAGGAATGATCTGTATTGCGGCAGCAAACGCCGGCGCCACTTCGCAGGATCTTAAAACCGGCTATATCGTTGGTGCTACTCCCCGTAATCAGCAGCTGGCACTGTTTATTGGCGCGATCGTTTCATCACTGGCTATAGGCCTCACCGTCAAAGTGCTTGATACGCCAACCCAGGAAATGCTTTCCCAGGGAATCCATCACGCTATTGGTACAGAAAAATATTCAGCACCCCAGGCTACCCTGATGGCTACACTGATCAAAGGGATCCTGTCGTTCAACCTCGACTGGCAATTTGTACTGGTGGGTGTTGCCATTGCTTTCGTGATGGAATTGTGCGGCATCAAAGCATTGAGCTTCGCTATCGGTATCTACCTGCCTCTGTCCACTACCCTGCCGATCTTCATCGGCGGCGCGATCAGGGGAATTGTAGATCGTAAACACACGAAGAAAGGAGACAATAACCAGGAGGAAGAAGACCTGAGAAGCGGCAACCTGTTTGCAACAGGACTGGTTGCAGGAGGTGCCCTGGCTGGAGTGATCGTGGCCTTCCTCTCTGTGAACGAAGGCATCTATGCAAGCCTGAGTAAGATCAATATGGAACATGCTCTTTCAGGGGTTCTCGGACATGGCGGATATTATCTGCTGGGAGCTCTTTCATTCCTGCTCATGGGCTATATGCTCTATCGCATTGGGATGAAGAAAGAAGAACAAATTTAGAGAGTCAGAGAGCCAGAGAGACAGAGAGACAGAGTCAGAGAGTCAGTGAGACAGAGAGCCAGAATTCAGGGTGCTGCTTGCCATCAGAATTCTGACTCTCTGACTCTCTGGCTCACAGACTCTCTGACTTTGGCTTTCTATATAAAGTTCAGTTGATCAAATTTTCCGCCTAATATTTTTGCGTCATCTGCGCCCAGCCATTTGTCTAATATTGTTGCGTACACCGATTTGAAATCAACTTTGTGCTTCAGATCACCGTCCTGGAGATCGGTGAGATCCGGAAGTGCATTCAACAAGCCCTTCTGCTTCAAAGCCTCGGAAATAAAGAACATATTATTGGCCGTACCATGATCAGTGCCCCCACTCGCATTCTGGGAAACCCTTCTTCCGAATTCAGAAAAAGTGAAACAAAGCACATCATCGAACCGGTTATTCTGCTTCAGGTCACTGGTAAAAGCTTTTAACGCATCATTCAGTTCAGTAAATAATCTCTTCTGCTGCGCCACCTGCAATACATGGGTATCAAAACTTCCAAGGGAAACATAATAGACCCTGGTATTGATGTCACTGAAAATAAGGCTTGCTATCGTTTTCAGACTCTGTCCCAGCTGGGTAGAAGGATACTGCTGCCTCGACGGATGCAACTTGCTTTGGGAAAATATATAATCGGCTGAGGAAATGGTATCTGCCATCGTCTTATATAAATAATCTACAGGATCCTCACCATGCTGAGCAGCATGTTCTTTTGCAAGATCACGGAAGAATTTTTCCTGGCTACTGCCATACAAACTGGCCGGCCTCCTGAACGCAAGACCCTTTGAATTCACCCCTTTTAGCGCAAGACTCAACACATCGTCCACTTCCAGCGCCTGTGTTGGCCTGTCACAGCCATTACATTGCGCATCCAGGTATCTGCCCAGCCACCCGGTGTTCACAATGGTTCTGCTGTCACTGGCAGACTGCCAGATATCCATACTGCGGAAATGGGAACGATCAGGATTCGGATATCCAACACTGTTAAGTATGCCAAGTGATCCATCATCATGAAGTTCACGGAAATGGGTAAGTGCCGGATGAAGCCCGGTTTCGTCATTTATGGAAACTGCCGCTTCTCTTTTTATGCCGATAGCCGGACGTTTACTGTAATACTCGTCATTACGGTAAGGGATAACCGTATTCAGGCCGTCATTCCCGCCCGAGAACTGGATCACCACAACCACTTTATTCCCGGCAGGAACCATGGCCGGTTTTTCAAATGCTTTCAGAAACCTCGGTACCAGCAGGGTACCTGTGGCAAGACTTCCAATTTGTATAAAAGAACGGCGTTTGATAAGCATGTCTATTATTTTACATCATCTGATATTCAGGCAGGCTCATGACCTGCACAGTAAATGACCTGATATATGATTCCCTGTCGTTCATGTCAGCATAAGAATTAAGCAGATCAAGGTCGATCTGTCCTGCCTGAAGCAAATTCGAGGCAATAGATATTCCCAGTTTATCGCGCGAAATATTATTGAATTTGGAACTGTACTCCGGCCAATTGATTTTGACATTCACCATGCCCCGTCCTGCCACCTGCAACCTGCCACCTGCAACCTGATCATTCTGTCCCATCATTACATCATCATCATCCTTAGGTTTCACGCCAATGGATTCATCATCTTTCAATAACCTTGGTAATCTCAGCCTGTACATGAGCGATGAACTATCGATCCAGTTCCTTCCTCCCGGCCATCCGGCCACATTGGGAGGATAAAAAAGTATCTGGCCCAACAGACGCTGATACAGCAACAGCACTTCCTCATTCCCTAATTCCATCGGCAACATCCTCCTGATCCCCGTGATCAGTTCCACCGGCGATTTGATCTTTGCACCTATATTCTTTTTTTCATAGAACCAGGATGACAGAAATATGTTTTCCAGTAACTTTTGAATATTATAACCAGACTGGTAAAATGAATCAGCAAGCTTCCTCACATGTTCTTCATCAACCTGTTCGTTTACAAAAAACCGGTAGACCTTGGAGGTAATATAGTATGCAGTCTGCCTTTTCTCCAGGAGCATATTGATCACATCATCCCCGTCAAAATATCCCGTGCGGCCGAAAATTGTTTTGCTGCCGCCATCATGGAACTGTTTTCTGAAAACAAACTGCCCTGACAGATCAAAACCCCATCCGGTGAATGCCCTTGCTGCCTCCTTAATGTCCTGCTCCGAATAATTCCCCCTTCCTAAAGTAAAAAGCTCCATCACTTCCCGGGCAAAATTCTCGTTAGGCTGCTTTTTCCTGTTCTGCTGGTTATTCAGAAAAGCCAGCATGGCAGCGGATTTCGAAACTTCCCTCAGCAGGGTGCCGAAATCGGACAAAGCATGGGTTCTGATCAGATCCAGCAATTGCTGCTGGAAATAAACATTGATCTCGCGGCAGGCAAAATGCCCGTGCCAGAAAAAAGCCAGCTTCTCACGAAGTTGTGCTTTGGAACTTACCATTTCATTGAGCCACCGAAGGTTAAGGTTTTTCAATGCCTCACGGCTTTCTTTCCTGATCTGCATTTTTTGCTCCTTACTGAGTTCCTGCATTTTACCTTCTGTCTGTAACCCCTTGACCAGTCCGTCCAATGTGCCTGAAGCCACATTGAGGAATTCAGGTTTGCCGGAAGAATTCTTCAGCAGTTGCCTGTATAAACTGTTAATGTCCAGTTTGTTGACAGCAGGTAAGTCTTCGGCCGAAGGGCCAAATCCCGCCCTCCATAACAAATGCAGGTTACCCGAAAGATCAGCTTGCATAAGGAAATTTGAAGTTTGACGCATTATGTAACGCATGGTTTAATGGCTCCTGTATATATCATGAAATATTTCTGTTTATATTAGGATATGCATGTGAAGTCACTGAAATACACAACGCCCTTCACTATTTTCATTGCTTCTTTTTTTGCACTCACCGGCAATGGCTGGATCATATTCATTCCCCTGGTCTATGTGTGGGTGCTGATACCGCTTATTGAATTATTTCAAAACCCTGACAACAGGAACCTGGAAGCGGCTGAAGAAGAACTGGCCAGGCATGATCGCAGTTACGATATCTGGCTATACCTGGTTGTATTATTCCAATATGCTGCACTATATCTCTTTCTGCGGGCAATGCAACAAACTTCAGGCAGTTGGTGGGAGCTTTCAGGAAAAGTATTGGTCATGGGGCTGCTTTGCGGCACATTCGGAATAAACGTGGCGCATGAACTGGGACACAGGAGTAACCGATCCGAACAATTTTTAGCTAAACTATTACTACTCTCCTCACTTTATATGCACTTCTTCATTGAGCATAACAAAGGCCATCACAAAAGGGTATCAACTCCCGAAGATCCGGCCAGTGCAAGGTATGGAGAGTCTGTCTACGCATTTTATTTCCGGTCTGTACTGTTCTCTTATATCTCTGCCTGGCAGATCGCCAACAGGGAAATGAAAAAGAAGGGCCTGCCTGTTTTTCACTGGAAAAACGAGATGCTGCAATACCAGTTTATCCAGCTCGGCTTTGTGGTCACGATCGGCCTGATTTTTGGCTGGCGCGAAACGCTGTTTTTTGTTGTGGCTGCCCTCATTGGCGCCCTGCTTCTCGAAACTGTGAATTATATCGAACACTATGGTCTGGAGCGTAAAAAGAAAGAAAACGGCAGCTATGAAAGGGCTATGCCCGAACACAGCTGGAACAGCAACCATGTGATCGGGCGAATAGTATTGTTTGAACTTTCCAGGCACAGCGATCACCATTATATCGCAAGCAGGAAATACCAGGTGCTTCGCCATCACGATGGTGCACCGCAGATGCCTACCGGCTATCCAGGCATGATGATTCTTTCACTTCTGACTCCTGCATGGTATGCCGTGATGAACCCGAGGGTAAAAAAAATCCGGGAACATTCCTCATGAACACTCCCGGACGACTCACTGTTTAAGACCTATTTTAATGGTTATTTAGTTTGTACTTTATGTTTAATGGCATAACTCCTGTTCAGGTTGAATCCCAATGACCACTGTCCAAAATTATCCTTAACGGTATTAACAGACAGTTGCTGGATATTGCTTGCATAAGAACTGTTGGTCAGGAAGAACTGGAAGATGTGTCCGCCGGTATCCCAATCATATCCAAGAGAGAAAAGGTTTGGTGAATAGCTTACAATTTCACCTGTCTTGTCTATCACATTGTCGTAACCATTCAGCTGACGTGAATATTCAAATGTGAGGGCTTTTTTTGCAGACAGTTTCACGCGGCCACCGACACCCACTGAGAATATATCGTGAAGATCCTGGTTGCCATAAGGCACAATATTGTAGTGCACCCATGACGGGATCAACTGTGCGGAAATGGACTCGGAAAATTTCCTTGCGATCAGCAGTTGGTTCACAAAAGACATCCTGTTCCAGTAAAGATCGTTAGGCGTTTCAAGTTTTTGAGACGCGTCCACGCGGGCCACATGTACAGACGCGATGCTCACTGGATAGTTTTTCTGTCCGGATTGCTGCCTCATCCATTTGAACTTGGCGGTTCCTTCCATGGAAGTGTTGCCAGACCATGCCAGACCAAGGTTCAACCATCTTACGGGTGTATAGTCAAACGACATATAGGTATTGGCAAAACCTGAGTTCATACCCAACAACCTGGCAAAGTTCGCTCCGCCTTCGCTGTTATCCCATATCGCGCCAAAATGGTGAATGATCATGAACTGAAGGTTGCCTTCACCGGTCATCTCAACACTGTGCATATTGATAACCCGGGTAGACTTGAATGTTGCAATAGTGATATTCTGTTTCACCGTGGAAGAATCTTCTTTCACAAGGTCTGCCAGCAGATCATCCTGGGCGGATAAACTTCCCGATAAAAACAGGCCGACAAGTGAGATCAATAGTATCCTTTTCATGACTTATTGATTAAGTTGATGGATGTCTAATTAATTTTAAAAGAAATGGTTGCGTCCAGAGGTGTCGCTTCAGACAACTTTGGTTTTACCAGGTCAGGGATCTCAATTTTGTGATCCTCAGCCTTGATGGTGAAATTGCATACGAATGTTGCCACTCCGCCTTTCACTTTAAGCGTAACCGGTGATTTAAAAGGTTTCTGTGCGCCATGCATGTCCACAGTGCCCTCAGAACTCAGTTTATATTCGCCATCTTTAGTTAGCATGGATTTATCAAATCCAATGAGCTTTCCTTTATAAGTACCATTTGGATACTTATTGGTGTGCAGGTAATTCTCATTGAAATGCTCTTCAAGCAGGGCGTTGTTGAAGTGGAATGATTTCATCGGAACCAGCAATGCCACTTCAGACTTATCGGCATTCAGAACAGCGGTAGCTTCTTTACTTAATGCTGAATATTCTTTATTGGATTGATTCTTATTCGGATTGAAATAGATGTTGCCATCTCTTGTCTTGAATGTTTGTGCGTTGAGGCCCAGAACCACAATGGTCAGTAAGGCTGCAAGGAGGACTTTTTTCATATGCTGATTTTTTCAGTTTTTAAATTGTTGTTGGACTTCGATCAGGGTTTATATCCCTGTGCTATCCATGCCAGGTATGTAGATGATGTGGTAGGTGAAATACCTAATGGACCACCGGGGTGTCCGGAGGCACCACCCGAATTCATCATGGTTTTGATAATGGGCTCGTTATTCTTCATAGAAGTATAATCAAGCGCGACTGCCAGTCCACCATGGCATGAACCTCCTTTACAATCAGTTTTATATATGGGCAGGATATGAACACCATAGGTCACATCACCTGTGATTGGAGGTGGCACATAGTCATCTTTTGCACCCTGATCGAACCATTTTCTCACAATGGACGCCTGTGAAGGAGTGAAATAAATACTTCCTTCGCCTGGGTGTGCCCCACCTTTTGCCATTTCGTTGAGTACGCCTGCACGGGTCTGGATGGCAGAATAATAGATCGTGTCTTTATAAGAGAACCAGATCTGGCGAGTACTTCCATTATTATGGCATCCGCATGCGCCACTGACCATGATGGGCACTACGTCGTTCCTGAAGGATACTGAATTGATGGAAGTCAGCGCTTCATCGGTAACATCGTAGTAGTTCTTATAACATGACGGGAGCCAGATGGCAGCTATAAGAATGATTGTGAATAACGTTGCTTTCTTCATATAATTAAGATTGAAGAGTTCTACTAATTTTTCTTGATGATGGTTCCGGTTTTCCTGTATTTGAATATGCCGCTGCCATCCGTACCATATTTCCATACTTCGGAGATATTCGGATCGGCGAAATACCATGCCTTGATCAGCGCGATCTCACTCCTGCTCAGTCCTCCGTCTCCATATGCCATGTCACCCTGGTGAGATGTAGCGAATAATTTGGTGGAAGGATTTGCCAGCAGAATGGTAGAATCGATACGGGAGATCAGTGCACTTGTAGCATTCAGGACGTTACCACGGTTGTAGTATTTAACACCTGAAGGGCTTGTATACAAAGGCGTACCGCTGGTTCTGAGGCTCTTTGGATAGTGAATATCAAAGATCAGGTCGTCATAGTTATTCAGTGCACCGCGGATACTAGATGCAGTAATGGGTGTACCAAATGTTTTATAAGGCCTGAAGCCTGCATTGGCTACAGTATCAGTTGCAAATTTTCTTGCACTGTCTTTATATGCATTCCAAACCTGTGAAAGTTTAGGTTCTTTCAGCTGTGCATAAATGGTGACTGCTCCTGTAGCAGGATTGATATAATTATATGATACAGTATCACCTGGTGCAACATCGATCAGTTTTCTCCTGGCCCATGCACCACCTACAGTAGCCTGGTTATGGCAGTTTGCAGAACCACATCCATTGGTGATCAGTGAAACTGCTGCTGGCCGGAAATCTTCCAATACCGGTCTTTCATTTGCCCCGTGTTTGATCCAGTTATAGATCTTGGTTTTTTCTGTAACAGACAGGTCCACCCCGTAATTCACCGGGGGCATGGCCTTTGCCACTTCACTGGTAGTGATCAGCTGATAAAGCTTGCTTCCTTCAGGGTTGCCTGGAACTACCAATGCCCTGATATCAGCGTAAGTAGAGAGACTTGGCTTGAAGCTACCTGAATGGCAGGCAGATGAGCCACAGTTACTCTTGATAATGGACAGAACGCCAGATGATCCGATCACGTCGTTCACATCCGGGGTCACATCACGTCTTTCAATCCACACTGTGTCATAAAATGAAGAGAAAACAGTGGAATCGGGATCCACAACGGCCCTTTCGATCAAAGGTGCGTTTACACCATCTTTGGTGCACTGGATCATTGCTGTAAGGATGAAAATGATCACTACAATAGATGTAGCAATTTTTCTCAGTCTGAGATTGCCCATACTAGTGGTTTTAAAATATTTGTTGTGTGTGGTCGAGGATGAGGGATGTTTGCTTTTGAAAAGCGAGCACAAAGGTTATAAAGCGAAAGCTGACATTCCTGTGACAATTATTTGCCGGTGGACTGATATTCCTCATGTGCCCCGGAAATTTTTGTGATCAATTTTGACCCCACCAATAATTTTTAACGACATCTATATATTATGAAGATCTCAAGAACATTCAAGAACATCCTGATACTCGGCGTATTAGTAGGCCTTATTGTTGGCGGTTGGGCAGTATGGTATGTATTTTACAAACCCCACCGCGATGTAAGCGCTGAAAAACCAAAATTCGAGCTTACCAGCACGGCATTGACTGAATCATTCAAATCTGATACGGCAGCGCTCACAAAATACGTTGACCAGGCAGTTTTGGTTGAAGGTGCTGTCACCGGCGTTGAAGGAAACCATGTTTCCCTCGGAAATATTATCTGCAGTATGGACTCTACAAACCTGGCAAAATTGGGTTCTGTTAAAACAGGTGACCAGGTAAAGATACAAGGCCGGTTAACTTCCTATAATGATCTTATGGAAGAAGTGATGCTGGACAATTGTGTGTTTAAATAGGACCTGATATTAGATAGAAAAATAGTCAGATAGTAAGATAGGGAGCAATCTCATTGCAAGTAGCACTAAGATTACTCCCTATCTTACTATTTAGCTAATTTTCTCTCTTCCGAAATAAGGCTTTAAAACTTCCGGTATATTGATTCCGCCTTCAAACTGATTATTCTCCAATATAGCCGCAATGATCCGGGGAAGGGCCATGGAACTGCCATTCAGCGAATGCACCAGTTGCATTTTTCCATCGGCATCTTTGAATCTGATCTTCATCCGGTTGGTCTGGAACGACTCGAAATTGGAAACAGAACTTACTTCCAGCCATTTCTCCTGTGCAGCACTATACACCTCAAAATCGTAAGTGAGTGCGGAAGCAAAGCTCATATCACCGCCGCATAACCGAAGTATGCGATATGGCAGTCCAAGTGATTGGACAAGCTTCTCAACATGCAGTACCATATTCTCCAGCACTTCATAACTTTTTGATGGATGCACCAGTTGTACGATCTCTACTTTCTCGAACTGGTGAACCCTGTTAAGTCCGCGTACATCTTTGCCAAAACTTCCGGCTTCCCTGCGAAAACAGGGTGAATGGGCCGTCATCTTTACGGGCAGGTCAGATTCTTTCAGTATCTCATCACGGAAAATATTGGTAACCGGAACCTCTGCAGTTGGGATCATGTAGAAATTATCTGCAGGCATGTAATACATCTGCCCCTCCTTATCCGGCAACTGGCCGGTACCATAGGCCGTGGCTTCATTCACCATATAGGGAGGAGTGTATTCTGTATACCCCGCAGCAATATTGTAGTCCAGGAAATAAGCCACCAGGGCACGCTGCAGTTTAGCGCCCTGGCCTTTGAACAAGGGGAAACCGCTGCCGGTGATCTTCACCCCGGTTTCAAAATCAACAATATCATATTTGCGGATCAGGTCCCAATGAGGCAGGGAACCTTCCGGCAATTTCGGGATATCTCCCCCCTGCCTGACCACTTCATTATCTTCCGGAGTTTTGCCGGCTGGCACTTTTTCTGAAGGGAGATTAGGTAATCTGACCAGTGCATCCTGGAGTTCTTTGTCAGCCAGGGCCAGGTCTTTTTCTATCCCTTCTAATTGCTCTTTAAGGTCAGCCACCTCTTTTTTACGGCTTTCGGCCTCCTCTTTCTTACCTTGACCCATCAAGGCACCGATCTCTTTGGAAGCGGCATTCCGCCTGGCCAGCAGCTGTTCTGAAGCAGTTTGCAGGCTCCGGCGCTGATCGTCGAGCTCTAAAACCCTGTCAACTAACCCGGGCTCAGGGAAGTTTTTAACGGCCAATCTTTCCAAAACCCATTCTTTCTGCTTTCGGATCAGATTCACCTGCAACATGTAAAAAATTTTCGCAAAGATAATCCGTCCGCCGTTATTGTTAATTTTGCCGGATGCAAATACAAGATGACCTGCAGGCGAGGTGGTGGAAACTGGAAGAAAGGCTGATGCAGCGCTTTGGCAAGAAACCCGATATGGAGACCATTCTTTTCCTGATCGGTATACAGGAATTTGGCGATCCCCGGGAAAAGTTCACGAAAGAACAGAAACAGGACCTGATGCATGTGGCTGTCTGTTCCGTGCTGTCAACCAGTGGCTTCTACGAGCTGGACGCCGTTGATTCGGATGGATGGCCGCATTTCCGCCAACTCAAGCATATTCCTCCCATGAGCCTTAAAGAGCAGGAGGATTTTATGAAAGACCATATTCTTCTTTATTTCCAGAACAACGATTTTATTGGATGATGAGAATACTCTTTTTATGTTTCCTATTCCTGGCGCAGCTCCAGGCATTTGCCCAGGACGAGGTCCGGATCAGGAAAAAAGACAGGAAAAAAGACGTGATGATGATCACCGACAGCGGAACCATCATTTTACGTTTATCCGATTCCACCCCTTTACACAGGGATAATTTCATCAGGCTGGTTAAAAAAGGGTTTTATGACAGCATCGCTTTTCATCGCGTGATCAGGAATTTCATGATACAGGCTGGTAATCCCCTTACTAAAAGACCAAATGGTGCCGATGATGCCGGATATACCCTTCCTGCCGAGATCAGGCCTTCTCTGTTTCACAAGAAAGGTGCACTTGCTGCCGCCAGAATGGGAGACGATGTCAATCCCGAGAAAAGAAGCAGCGGCAGTCAGTTCTACATAGTGCAGGGGAAAGTATTTACTCCCGCAGGGCTTGACTCCGTAGAAACATTCAGACTGAAAGGCAGAAAACTCCCGCCCGCCCACAGGGAAGTATACCAAACTCTTGGCGGCGCGCCCCACCTTGACCAGAATTATACCGTGTTTGGCGAAGTAGTGTCTGGCCTTGAAGTGGTGGATAAAATAGCAGCAACAAAAACAACGGGCCGTGAAGGAGCAGACAAACCGTTGACCGACATAAGGATCGTAAAAGTTTCCCTGGTAAAAAGAAAAGTCAGAAGTGAAAAGTGAAAATCGATTGAAGATCACATTTTGACTTTTGAATTTTGACTTTTGACTTTATTTACTTCATCTTTGCTTCACTAAACGACTGATCATGAATTTTCCTGATAATCTGCGTTATACTAAAGATCACGAATGGGTACTCCTGGAAGGAAATGTTGCCACTGTTGGTATCACTGATTTCGCCCAGGGCGAACTCGGAGATATAGTCTATGTGGATATTGAATCCATCGGGAGCGAGCTTGCTGCAGAATCTGTTTTTGGAACAGTTGAAGCTGTTAAAACAGTCAGCGATCTCTTCCTTCCTATCACCGGAACTGTTACTGAAAAAAACGCAGAACTGGACGCACATCCTGAACTTGTAAACCAGGATCCATACGGTAAAGGCTGGATGATCAAAATGACAGTGAAAGATCCTTCCGATATAAACGGCCTGCTGGATGCAGCTGCATACCAGGCTCTGGTAGGTTAAACATAATATGTTCAAGAAATTTCTTCAAACGCCCTGGCCATCCCTGATCTGGACCGGCCTGATCTTCTTTTTACTTACCGTTAACACCGGTACCATGGAATCGGTTCCGCTTTTCGGGATACCGAATCTCGACAAACTGGTGCACATTTTCCTGTTCGCCATGTTCGTCTGGCTTTGGTGTTCATATTTCGAGGGAAAGAAAAACTTCGGCACCATCGTCTTCCTGGTGATCATCGGTGCGGGCATTCTTTATGGCATAGGGATGGAATTTTACCAGGATCGTTTTACTACAAGGGAATTTGAACTGGCAGATATTTTTGCCGATATAGCAGGAGCGGCTTTGGGTGCCGTTTACTTTGGTATAAAAAAATAAGCCCCTATGGAAATAGGGGCCGCAACCAAAACTAACTGCTTATGAGAAAATTGACTGTTTAATTACTACTTATTAGATGTCAAAACAGGTGCCAAGGTTTACTCAAACTATGTTAATAGATTGATAAAGGTCCCGGGCTATTCAGATAACGCTAACTCCTTGATTTTATTGCCTAAACTCCGGATCAGCATTGCCTTACCTGTTGTGAAAGAACTACATATATAAAACGATGAACGGCTGCAAAAAGTTGCGTGCGATATCTTAATGATCTGTGAAGATGCTTCCGGAATGATCTATTTCATAAATCCCTTGATCATATCCATCAGTCCGCCAGCTCCACCCGATTGTGACGCACCACCTGAAACCCTGGCAATAATATCCTGCAGATCCACATCACCATCGCCATCAAAATCTCCTCCCGCTCCCTGGAACTTATTAAGCAAGCCCTGAAAATCAATACCTGAAGTATTTCCTCCTGTTAACGATTGCATAACACCATTGATGTCTATGCTGCTATCGTTGGGATCTGTTACTTTACCTGCAAAACTGGAAAGCACCTGGGGAATCAGGCTTTCGCTGACCTGGCTGGCCTGGTCAGCACTTACATTATACTGGTTGGTGAGTTTTCCTGTGAACTGCTGAACGATATTCTGGACCATCGGGTTATTCAACAATGAAGAGATCCCGTTGCCCGAACTACCCTGGCTGAACATATTCATCACCTGCGTTAACCCGCCTCCCGCAAGTGCCTGCTGCAATCCACTCATGATCGAATTGCCTGCCTCACCAAGTACATCATTATTATAGTTGTTGGGGATCGCAGGATTGTTGACAACAGATTCCTGGCCCTGTTGCTGGATGAGATTCAATAATTGGTCAAGCATATTTTTTTTGATTATAACATCAAGTTATAAACAAAGTTTTGCGTTAACCCCTTATACAAAGATTTGAAACAATGTTAATTCTGCTGCGAGAGTTTCTCGGCATTCTCTGCAAATTGTAATGCATCGATCAATGTACTGATCTCGCCATTCAACACCTCTCCCAGGTTGTATAAAGTCATCCCGATCCTGTGATCGGTCACCCGGCCCTGGGGGAAATTATAAGTCCTGATCTTGGCCGAACGGTCGCCGGAACTGACAAGACTTTTCCTGTGACGGGAAATTTCTTCTTCCTGTTTTCTTACCTGCTCTTCATACAATTTTGTACGAAGCATCTGCATGGCTTTCTCCCTGTTGGCCAACTGTGTCCGTTCGGTCTGGCAAGTCACCACAAGCCCTGTGGGAAGGTGCGTAAGTATAACTTTGGTCTCTACTTTATTTACATTCTGACCACCTGCTCCACCACTTCGTGCCGTATCCATTTTCACCTCACTGTCTTTTACTTCCACGTCCACTTCCTCTGCTTCGGGCATTACAGCTACAGTAGCTGCGCTGGTATGTACTCTTCCGCTTGCTTCTGTATCCGGAACCCTTTGCACACGGTGCACTCCACTTTCAAACTTGAGTGTACCATAAACATCTTCACCGGTCACTTCCACCTGCACTTCCTTAAATCCACCAACGGTACCCTCACTTTCTGAAAGTATCGCCGTTCTCCATCCTTTTTTCTCACAATACCTGAGATACATTCTCAGCAGATCACCAGCAAACAATGATGCCTCATCCCCACCCGTACCGGCCCTGATCTCAAGTATGGCATTTTTTTCATCCTGGGGATCTTTCGGGATCAGCAGATTCCTGATCATCTTCTCCATTTCTTCCTTCCTCTCTTCCAGGCCCGTAGTTTCCAGCTTGGCAAGTTCCCTTAATTCCGCATCATCGCCCATCAGTGCCTCCCGGTTGAAATCAATATCGTCCAGAAGATTTTTATAATCCTGGTAAGCCTTCACGATCTTCTCCAGGTTACGGTATTCCTTACTGATCTGCGTGAACTTCTTATTATCACTGACCACCTCGGGGTTGGTTAATGCCACTCCAAGGTTATCAAACCTGCCTTTTATCGCTTCCAGTTTATCTATCATACATTTGCCTGGTATTAAAATGAGCGCAAAGTTACAAAATACAGTCATGGGATACGAGAAAGTTCAGGGCGATCAGTTATTTGACGGGGAAAAACTCTGGGGCAGGGAAAAAGTACTGGTAATGGACAGCCAGGGTAGAAAAATTGACATCATCAACGCTGAAGAAGCCGGAGAAGACGTGCGGTACGTACCCGGACTGATCACACCAGGTTTTGTCAATGCGCATTGCCATGTTGAACTCTCCCATTTGAAAGATGTGGTGCCCCAGCACACGGGCCTGGTGCCTTTCCTGCTGCAGGTGGTGAGTAAAAGGGATTTTGACCCCCAGGTGATCCAGGACCGCATAGCTGATGCCATACAGGAAATGAAGGAAGATGGTATCATTGCGGTGGGAGATATATGCAATACAGCAGATAGCCTGGAGCAAAAACTCCTGTCTGGAATGCACTGGCAAAATTTTGTGGAAGTGCTGAGTATGACGGAACAGAGAACACCCGAAATGATCGGGCATTACAATTCCATACTTTCATCATATGTAAATAAAAGTGTTGGCCGATCATCGCTTGTGCCTCATGCCTCATATACAGTCTGCGATAAGGCCTTTGACATGATCAATGACGCCACTGAAGGCAAGCTGATCTCTATACATAACCAGGAAACCCCGGCAGAAGATCATCTTTTCCAAACCGGTGAATCGGATTTCCTGGAGCTGTACAAATTTTTCGGGATCAACAGTTCTCCATTCCCGGCCACCGGCAAAAGCAGCATCAGGAGTTACCTGCCTCATTTCGATAAAGGGCAAACGATCATGCTGGTGCATAACACATTTATGCCGGAGGAAGATATAGACTGGGCTGAAGATTATGCAAAGAACAAAGGCCTTAAACTCGTTTACTGTTTCTGCGTGAACGCGAACCTCTATATAGAAAACGCCCTGCCGCCTATTCAGAAATTCATCGACAGGGGATGCAGGATCGTAATTGGAACAGACAGCTACAGCAGTAATACGGAACTGAAGATATCTCATGAAATTGCAACTATCCGTGACCGTTATCCTTCCATCCCCACCGAGACGATTTTAAAATGGGCAACGGTTACCGGAGCGGATGTGCTGGGAATAGAACCCGTTTGGAAAACAGGTTGCAGGTTCCAGGTGGCAGGTTCCAGATAGAATCTCTGCAACCTGCAACCTGCCACCTGCAACCTGCTACTCATACAGTGCGTGCAGTACAGAAACTGATTTCAAATTATTGAAGCCGGGATGATGAAAGATGTAAAATGAAATAAAAGCGTCAAGCACTGTTTTCCGCTGCTCACGATTGATATGCAGCTGGAAAAGCTCATCCGGATGCTGGGTCTTCAGCAAATGCGAGATCACCTCACATAACTGCCCTTCAATATAATTCTGGTGTAAAGGCCGGGCTGGTACAAAACTGCCTTCCTGGAGGTCCAGGATGATATTCTCTTCATTAAAACTGTCCTGTATCCTGAATCCGAAAAATTGCGCCAGATGGGCGAGAAAATAAAGCGGGAAATTTGCCGTGGACGAAGCATTGCCATGGTCCAGATGCACAAAAATATCTTCCAGAAATGCATAAAGGTCCGGGTTGGCTTCCGGTTGCGTCAGGCATTTCTGCAGCACCTCAGTCATGAATAATGCAACCATGTTCTTATGCACATTCCTGTAAATATCATTGTAGATCACAGACCATTTGAATTCCTTGAGGCGTTGCAGGTTACTGCGATCATTATGATAAACCACAAGATCAAGCAATGTGGCAGGCTGAAAAAGATTTGCCCTGTAGGGCTGTTTTAAGGAAGATGTTCTTACACCATTAATAATGTAAGACTGCACGCCAAACATTTCAGTATATATCGACACGATAAGGCTCGTTTCACCATATTTCACTGCACGCAATACCAGGCCTTTCGTTTTATGAAGCATGTTATCTTGTAAAAAATATTTTTGTGGCCAGTTTCTCCCGGTTCTGCTCATCAGCAACCAATACAAGGTAAACCCCGCTGGAAGCCTTGTTTCCTTTGTAATCTCTTCCATTCCAGTTGAACTGCCCGCCAAGAGACCTGGCCTGGTAAACCAGCCTTCCATCAAGCTCTGTGATCTTCACCACAGCATTAACCGGCAGGCCACGGACTGCAATGGTACCACCGTAACCTGGAGGCACAGGATTCGGAAACACAAGTACATTGCGGCCCCCGGTTTCACCTTCTGTAGCTGTACTTCGGAAAGAGCAAATGCCAGAGGAGGTTGCGATGAACAATTCTCCGTTCAAGGGATCAATGGTAAGCGAATTTATCTCATCTGCAAGCAGCGGACTGTTCGATCTTGTAAAACGGTAAATGATCTTGTCTCCTTCAGCCGCCACCAACCATAAGCCATTCCTCGTGCCCACCCATTTCCTGTTGGCCCCATCCACTGCCATCGCCAGCACTTCTTCATCCTTAAAAAGGAATCCCGCGAAATTATCTTCCTGTATGACCGGAAGTATGGCTTCGCAGTTACTGTTCACCGCATCCTGGATGCAGTTGATCACGGCCACACCCTGGTCAGTTCCCACCCAGATAAAACCGTTCTTATCTTTTACGGTACAATAAACATTATTGGAAGGCAGATTCCCATTGCCCCGCCCCTGCCTGAAATACCGCCACCTGTCGTCGCCCGTGTTGTCTATACTGGCTCCGGAGTTGAATACAAACAATCCGTTTTCTTTTGGCGATACGATCCATTTCTGCCCGATATCATCAATGGTTATAGCAGACACCGCGTTTTCAGTATGGAAGAATGGAATGGAAAATGATTTCCAGGTACCGTCAGCTTTTTTAACATGAAGATCCTGCGGAGCACCATAGTTTGAGATCCAGAGATTGGATTCATTGTCCACGGCAAGCCCGCTCACCCTGAAAGAACCCGGATCTCCGGTTGCCGGGGCCAAAGGCGAATTCTGTTTATAGATCTGCAGGCTATTGTCTTTTTTTATTTCAAGAAGACCGCCTCCATAAGAACCACAGAACACCGAACCTGTGGAAGGCTGACCTGCAACAGCGATGAAATCCATCATGCTGTCAATTTTCGGATATACATACTTGTTATATCCATCCCAGTACTGGCCGGCAAACCTGTATACGCCGTTAGGATTGAAAGTATAATTCCAGGCCTCGCTGACTGTTCCGGCAGCTGCCCAAAGCGTGCTGCCGATAAATGTCATCTGACCTGTTGCAATATTGATGGGTGAATTGGGGAATACCCGTTCTCCGGAACTGGTGCCGGCCCTGAACAGGCCGTTATCCCGATCAGCGATCCAGCATTCCTGGCCATAGAGAACCGCCTGTTCGGGGCGGGAAAGTCCTGCAGGACGGAATGTCCTCACCACACCCCCGGAAAGGTCTGTCTGCACCACCCTTCCTGTTCCCGAAACAGATTCTGAAACCAGCAGGCCCTGGCCGGAACTGTCAATACCCCTGATGCCCGCACCCCTGTAATAAGGGGTGAAAGCGGTTCCGGAAGAAAGATATACCAGATCTGACATCTGAACATATACCCTGCCGCCGGAACTCACCACCTGGTCCGCCCGACCGGTAGGCAGCACAGGTTTCTGCCAGTTACGGTAATCTGCCGGATCAAGGCCCAGGGAACAGGATTTTAATCCCTCCGTAGTGGCAGCATAAACAGTGTTTGACGTAAAAGCGACCCCGTTCACCCCAATCTCTGCTCCCCCATCGCCAATACGCCAGGTATCTTTCACCTGGAATTTTTCAAGATCGATCAGGATAATGCCAAGCCCGGTGCTGAGATAGGCAATGCCAGACCTTATAGTGATCCTTTTTACTGATTTGTCTCCGCCGGAATTGCTGATCCTGATATCCGGCACATTCACTATCCGGTCAGCTTTCCATACATCTACATTACTGTTGTTATAGGCTATCACAGCCACTCCTGAAACAGGATCCTGGCACATAGCGGCAATACCGATATCACTGAGGCCATTAACTTTTGAACGCCTGGTGAACGAATTATCAGCTATATCATAAATGAAAGCGGCATAGGGAGTGGCGCAGTATACTTCATCGTTGGCAACCGAAACAGCAATGGCATTATTCCAGGGCAGATGCTCCCGCCACTGGCCAACAGGCGGAGGGCTCTGGGCTATGGCAAGCACCGGAATAAATAAAGAAAAAATCAACCATATGAGTTTCCGCATTGGTCAAAATTATAATATACCCTGATACAGCTTTTAAAAACCCTCTTGCTTAAAATGTTGTTTCTTTGCGGGCATGTGGAAAAATCTTGGCGAATGGCTACTTCGCAACAGACTATGGCTACTTATTTCCCTGGCAGTTTTTACCGTAGTTATGGGATACTATGCATCCAAAGTGCAACTCAGTTACGATTTTGCCAGGGCCATCCCCACAGACAATCCCAAGTATAAAGACTACCTCTCATTCAAAGAGAAATTCGGAGAAGATGGAAACCTGTTCACTATCGGTTTCATACAAAAAGATATATTCAAAGAACCGTTCTTTTCCAGCCTGCTGAACTTTCAAAATGAAATGAAAGGAATAGATGGCGTGGAAGATGTGATCAGTGTGGCCACTGCAATCACACTCCTGAAAAATGATTCCACAGAGAAACTGGTGCCTACCCAGATCTTCCCGAAGAAGATCAGTTCACAACAGGAGCTCGACAGCCTTGGAGCTGTTTTCATGAACCTGCCTTTTTACCGCGGCCTGATGTATAACCCGGAAACCGGAGCCTGGCTGGTTGGAGTAAGGATAAAAAAAGAAGTGCTGAATTCAAAACAGCGCGACAAAATAGTACCCATAATCAGTGAGCGGGCCTATGCGTTTGCAAAAGCAAACGGAATTGAAGTGCACCTGAGTGGCCTGCCAATGATCAGGAGCAACCTGGCTGTGAGGATCGCCAACGAAATGAAGTTCTTCCTTTTAGGTTCTTTACTGCTGTCCACCATCATCCTCTATCTTTTCTTCAGGTCAATCAGGACCACTCTGTTGTCTTTGACTGTGGTGATCATAGGTGTATTGTTCTCTCTTGCACTGATCGTATTTTTTGGTTACCGCATTACCATCCTGAACGCGCTGATACCGCCATTGATAGTAGTGATAGGCGTTCCCAATTGCATCTATTTCCTCAACAAATACCACACATCATTTATAGCCAATGAACATAAGCATGAAGCGCTGGTGGAAATGGTGGGCAGAATGGGTATTGTAACCCTGTTCTGCAATATCACTGCTGCCATAGGTTTTGCGGTATTTTATCTCACAAAAAGTGCTATCCTGAAAGAATTCGGTGCTGTTGCGGGGATCAGCATCATGGCTATATTCTTTATCTCTTTCATTCTGCTCCCAACGGTTCTCAGCTATATGCCCCCACCCAAAGAGAGGCATCTCAATTACCTGGAGAACAGGTGGCTTGCAAGCATTCTTACCAAGATCGAGAAATGGGTGTTCAACCATAAGAAATTCGTTTATGCCATATCGTTAGGTGTTGTGATTTTTTCCGTGACAGGTATGCTCAGGCTCAAGGCCGAAGGTTTTATAGTTGACGATCTGCCGAAAGACGATGTGATCTATAAAGACCTTAAGTTCTTTGAAAAGAATTTTGAAGGCATCATGCCCCTGGAGATCCTCGTAGACACGAAGAAAAAGAACGGTTTTGCGGGGGCCAGGGCATTACCGATTTTCGAAAAGATCGATTCATTCAGCCGCGAGATCAGCGCAAGTCCTGAAATGGCACGCCCACTTTCCCTGGTGGAAGGGCTCAAATTTGCCAAGCAGGGCTTTTATGACGGTGACAGCAACAATTATTCTGTCCCCAATAGCTTTGACGGTGCTTTTGTGGCCGACTACCTCAGGGTACGTAAAGATTCCTCTGCCGGCAAGGGATCATTCCAGAAGCTGATGTCTGCATTTATGGACAGCAACCGCCAGGTGACAAGGATCAGTGTAAATATGGCGGATATGGGGAGTAAGAGACTTCCGCGATTGCTGGATTCATTGCAGCAGCGCGCCAATTATTATTTCGACAGTTCGAAATATCATGTACAATTCACGGGGACCAGTGTAACCTTCCTGGAGGGAAGCCGCTACATCATCAATGGGCTTCGCGACAGTATCATATGGGCATTTGCGCTCATATCGTTGTGTATGTTGTACCTGTTCCGTTCATTCCGGATCCTGTTATGTTCACTTATCCCCAACCTCATCCCCCTGGCACTTACGGCCGGAGTGATGGGATGGACCGGTATTCCGTTAAAGCCATCCACTGTGTTGGTTTTCAGCGTTGCATTGGGTATTGCGATCGATGTGACCATCAGGTTCCTGATCAGTTATAAACAGGACCTTCCTAAGTATGATAATAACATAGAAGAAACGGTCATGCATACCTTAAAAGGGACAGGTATCAGCATAATTTATACTTCACTTGTTTTAATAGCCGGATTTATTATCTTCATGTTCAGCGGATTCGGCGGCACCAAAGCACTGGGATACCTGACCTCACTCACACTTCTGGCTGCAACGCTAACCAACCTTATCCTGCTGCCGGTTCTCTTGCTAACAATTACACCAAAGAAAGAAAACCCTTAAGCAAACCTTTTTAAGTAGTTGTTGTATTTATTCAGTCAAGTCTGGAAACGGACCTGACAGTCATTTCCATAAACAAACCAAAACTAGCGTGATGAGAAAACTTGTACTTCTGATTTGTAGTACGTTGCTCCTGTTTGGCCAGCTAATGGCCCAAACAAGGACCGTTACGGGTAAAGTAATGGACGGGGATGGTAAACCCGTTCCAAATGCAACCGTAATGGTGAAAGGTTCAACGTCCGGAACCTCCACCAATGCTGAAGGTAATTTCAGTATCCAGGTTCCTGCCAATGTAAACAGGCTGGTGGTATCCGCAGTAGGATTAGCCACCTCCGAGATCGCACTCGGATCTTCTTCTTCAGGCCTCAGGATCTCCCTTAAACAGGAAGACCGGAACCTGGAAGAAGTGGTGGTAACAGGCTATACTGCCCGTAAGAAAAGGGATGAAGCAGGTGCTATTTCTTCCGTAAAGGGTGAAGAGATCCGAAACCTTCCCAACCCTTCGCTTGACAAGGCCCTGCAGGGACGTGCCGCAGGCGTGCTTGTACAGTCAAACAATGGTATCCCGGGTGGTGCCATCAACGTGAGGATCAGGGGCCAGGGTTCTATCCTGGCTGGTAACGAGCCTCTCTACATTGTGGATGGTGTGCAGATGAATACCCGTTCAGATGCCAACTTCACGCAATCCAACCCCCTGGCTTTCCTTAATCCAAACGATATAGAATCGATAGACATTCTGAAAGATGCGGCCAGTGCAGCCATTTATGGCGCCCAGGCATCGGGCGGTGTAGTAGTTGTTACAACGCGTAAAGGAAAGGCCGGAAAAACCAGGTTCGAAGCGAATATGTATTTCGGACAGGCTACCCCGCTGCAAAAACTTGACGTGTTGAATTCCCAACAGTTGTTCCAGCTGAGGTCAGAAGGTTATGCATGGCCTAACAGCCTGGCCCCTGGCGACCTGGCCATCAAAAGAACTGTATTGAATGAATACAGAGTTCCCGGAGCCGGCACGTTCAATGACAAACAGGCTGACTCCGCCATCAATGCCCTTCCTACATACGACTGGCAGGATGCAGTGATGAGAACCGGCACCATTCAGAACTATGAATTAGCAGCAAGTGGTGGTAACGACAGAACAACATTCCGTATTTCGGGTTCCTATTCCTACCAGCAAGCCATTATCACTAAAGCGGATTTCCAAAGGGGTAGCATGAAGTTTGACATGACCAATAAGGCCACCGACAAACTCACTATCGGAACTTCGCTGAACCTGAGTACTTATAACCAGGAAGTGCCATTTGCTGTAAGCGGGAGTTTCCTTGGAAGCCCTGCTTTTGCCGGTGCCACAATCCTGCCTTTCAACCCGATCTATAATGCTGATGGAACATATTTTGGATTACCTCCGGCAAATCTTGCAGGTGTTCTTAACCAAAATATTGTTGCTGTCAATGATTTCAATAAAGGTCTGAACAGGACAAACCAATTGGTGGGCAATATCAATCTGGCTTACCAGATCGCTCCATGGTTGAGTTTCCGTCCTTATTTCGGTCTTGATTACAGGCTGGTGCAGGGAAAACAATACAGGGATCCCCGCACTCCTGACGGATTTGCTGTAAGGGGTATCGGCAACGTGGAAAGTGAATGGAACACCAACTTCATGACCAGCCAGTTGTTCAACTACAACTTCAACCTGGGTGCAAAATCAAAGATCGACGGTCTTGTTGGTTATGAATACCGTGTGGAGAACCAGGAAGGTATCACAGCCAGTGCTGATGGTTTCCCCACATACCAGTTTACAACATTGAATACGGCCGCCAACGCTCGTCCTCCGGGAGAATTCTTCACAGGGTATAAAAGACAGTCTGTGTTTGGCCAGGTGAATTATAACTTCGACAGTAAATACCTGATCAGCGGTACGCTGCGTTATGATGGATCTTCCCGTTTCGGTGCCAATAAGAGATACGGTCTTTTCCCTGCAGTTAAATTGGCATGGAACATCGACAACGAGAACTTCCTGGCCAATGCAAGAGCGGTTTCAACGCTGCGTTTACGGGCATCTTGGGGTGCAACCGGTAACGACCAGATCGGGAACTTCGATGGTCTCGGCCTATATGGCGGCGGCTTCCTATATAATAATCAGCCTGGTATCAGCTTCAGCCAGTTGGCCAACCCTGAACTCCAGTGGGAAAGAAATGAGACGCTCAACTTCGGTGTTGACTTCGGTTTCTTCAGGAACAGGATCAATGGTTCTGTTGAAGTATATAACAAACTGACCAAGGACTTGCTGCTTTCACAACCCGTACAACTGACTTCGGGCTTCTCAAGTATTACCAGGAACGTGGGACAGGTAACCAACAAAGGTATTGAGCTTACACTGGGTGTTGACCTGCTCAAACCAAAGGCCTCAGGGAATTTTGGATGGACAACAACATTCGTGTTCACATACAACAAGAACTCGGTTAAGCAATTGTATAACAACCTGCAGGAACTTCCAGGGGACCCATCCATCAGGGTAGGACGTGAGCTCGGTTCAGTGTTCACTCAGCAGTATGCAGGTGTGAACTCAGCAACAGGAAGGCCAATGTGGTATGATACCCTTGGAAATCTTACCTACCAGGTGCTTGCGCGCGACCGCAGGTATATCGGTGACGCACAACCGAACTACTGGGGCGGCTTGAACAACACGGTACGCTGGAAAGGCTTCTCACTGGATGTCTTCTTCCAATATGAATATGGAAGAACGATCACTGACGGCCAGGCAAATTTCATGCTCGAGAATATTGTCCGGTTGAATGCGAATAAGGAAGTATATGATCAAAGATGGACTACTCCCGGGCAACTTACCTATCTGCCCAGGATGAACGTGAATGGTGCAGAACAAAAAGGTTCAGGTGCCGGTTCTGGAAGCAGAAACTTCTTCAAAGCTGATTATATCAGGCTGAAGAACGTGACGCTGTCTTATGATATCAATTCCGAAGTGACCAGGAGACTGAAGATCAACAATGCCAGGTTCTATATCCAGGGCACCAATCTCTGGACCTATTCTGACTGGTACAGTTATGATATCGAATTTGTTGGAGATGCAACAGGTATCATACCCCAGAGCAAGAACTTCACTGTAGGCCTTCAATTCCAGTTCTAAAGCAAAACGAAGAAAAGATGAAAAAAAATATATATCTGTTAACACTGACTGCGATACTGGTGAGTTCTGCCTGGAGTTGCAAAGATGCACTTGATATAGCACCCCGGCAGTCCATCGACGCAGCAACGGCTTTGACCACGAAAGATGGTATCAATGCTTCAGTAATTTCCGTTTATTCAAGGTTGAAAAACCTTCGGGTATATGGACGCGACCTGGTAGCATTGCCTGAAGCACTTGCCGACAATGGCTTTGCAACAAACAAATCAGGAAGGTTATTACCCGAAGCACAAAACGTAGTGAATGCACATTTCACCTTAGGTCTTTGGCAAACGGCGTATTCCGGCATCAACCAGGCAAACCTGATACTTGAAGCCCTTCCCTCCACTACTGACCCATCGATCACATCGGCCGACAAGACTTCATGGGAAGGTCAGCTGTATTTTTTACGTGCACTTAATCATTTTACTCTTGTTGAGGCATTTGCGTATATACCGGGAGCTGTTGTAGCCAGCCAGAACCGTGGTGGCATTCCGATCATGCTGAAAAGTGTAGGAACATCAGACGATGCGCTGGCACTGCTTCCCTCAAGGGCTCCGATCGATGACGTATATGCGGCGATCGTGAGTGATTTCGAGGCAGCAAACCAGAGGCTGACAAACTCCACCCTTCCTAACCTGGCCAGTAAAGTAGCAGCGCAGGCTATGCTTTCAAGGGTCAACCTGTACAGGAAGAATTATACGGAAGCAAAACGCTGGGCAGATTCTGCAATAAGTTCTGCGGGCACAAGGCTTAGCACAGCTTCAAACTATGTCAGCAATTTCAGGGCGGCTACAAATCCCGAAACACTGTTTCAGGTTTTCTTTGCCACCAATGGTGAGAACCTTGGTGTGAATGAATCACTGCAAACATCCTTCACCACGCTTCAGGGTGTGGGAAGCACGGTAACAGGAGGTTTTGGTGACCTGGTGCCCACAATCTCCCTGATGAATGCCCTGGGCATCACGTTGACCGGAGGAAATACCAACGCCGTATTCACCGGTGGCAATGCAACCATTGCAACCCGGAGCGCAGATGTCAGGAATCTGTTGTTTGAAGTGGGAACTACCGGCCGGGGTCTGTCTAAAGTTGAATGCACCAAGTTCATAGGTAAAAGCGGTTTTATCAACCTGGATAATATTCCTGTGATCCGTATTGCTGAAGTTTACCTGAACAGGGCAGAAGCCATGGCTACTCCTGGTTCTCCGGTTTTCAATGAAACTGCAGCCCTTGCAGATCTGAACAGGATCGCCACCAACCGCGGACTTACTGCTTTCGCATTGACGGGAACTACTCTTTATGAAGAGATCCTGAATCAAAGGAGGATCGAACTTGCATTTGAAGGTCATAGGCTTTGGGATCTGAAAAGGCTGGGCAGGGATATCATAAAAACCCCGCACTATGTGAATTTGAATTTCACGGATACCAGGATCCTGGCTCCTATTCCTCAAAGAGAAGTGGATGGAAATAAAAACTTAGCTCAAAATCCCGGCTACTAAAAACAGATCATCATGAAAAAAAGACTGAACATAATTTTAGCAATCTGCACCATCATCATACTGGGCAGCTGCACAAAAAATGACCTTCCTGTTTATACCAAAGCAGTGGTTGAATTTGATGCAGCTACCTGGAATGCGAACTCTGCAGGCAGAACTTACCCCATCCTGACGAGGGTTCCCGGGTATGGACGTCCTGTAGCCACTTCCGATCCGGCTCTGAGCAGAACCAGCCCCGGAATTAAAAAATTCCGTGTGAACCTGGTGGGAAAACAATTTGACACCCCCGTAACCCTGCAGTACGACCTGTTCACGGGCAACGGCGGTTCTACAGCCATTGAAGGGACTCATTTCAAGATGTCCAGAACACTTACCATCCCGGCTAAATCCAGTTTTGGAGAAATGGAAATAGAAATTCTCAACCCTGGTACACCTCCGGCTGGCCAAAGTTCTGTAGACATTTTATTGATTCTCAATAGTGTCGAAGGAATAGAATCCAGTGTGAATTACAGGGTTATGGGCCTCAGGATAGCCCAATAAGACATATTCCTGATCAAAGAAAAGCCCCGGAATGATTTTCGGGGCTTTTTTTACGCCTAACTTCTTCATAACCAGAAGCTATACATGCAGCACTGTTTCGGGGTGTTTTGTCTTAGGTGGGGGAACATTAAACATTTATATTGCGTCCTCGTTTTTAACAAACCAAATAAAATAACATGAGAAAACTAGTACTTGTGGTGCTAGGGCTGATTCTTTTTGCTGGTCAGCTTTTAGCACAGACACGCCAGGTAACAGGCCGTGTCACAGATGACGCAGGGAAACCCATTCCCAATGTGTCTGTTTCGGTCAGAGGTGCCAGTCAGGGTACTGCCACCAATGCAGATGGTTACTACACAATTAATGTTCCTGCAAATGCAATACTGGTGATCACCGGTGTTGGTTTTGTAAAGCAGGAGATCACAGTTGGAAACAAAACTGAGATCAGCACCAGCTTACAACAGGAAGACCGCGCCATGCAGGAAGTTGTGGTGGTGGGTTATGGTACTTCCAGGAAGAAAGACCTGACAGGAAGTATCGCAAGCGTTAAGGGCTCTGCTATCAAAGATCTTCCGGTACAGTCGTTTGACCAGGCACTTTCTGGTCGTGCAACCGGTGTTAGCGTGACAATGCCCAACGGAGTTGTGAACAATCCTCCGGTTATCCGTGTACGTGGTGTAAACTCTATCAGCCTTAGCTCTTTCCCGCTGGTAGTGATCGATGGTGTACCCACTTTTACAGGACAGGCTGGTGGTACTGCATCCAATAACGTGCTGGGTGATATCAACCCTGCGGATATTGAGAGTGTGGAAGTACTGAAAGACGCTGCTGCTGCTGCGATCTACGGTTCACGTGCTTCTGCGGGTGTACTGCTGATCACTACAAAAAAAGGTAAGCAGGGTCGTGCCCGTGTAAACTACGATGGTTGGCTGGGCTGGACAGAAGCTTTTAACCAGATCGAAGTATTGAACGCAACTGAGTACACCAACATCAAGAATGAAGGCCTTGTGAACGCAGGCACTCCTCCAAATGCCACAACAAGGGGCTTCTACACAATGAATGATGCCAATGGCAAACTGATCGACACAAGATGGTACGATCATATCTACAGAACAGGTTTGTCACAAAACCATAGTGTGAATGTTTCAGGCGCCAACGACAGAACCAGCTATTTCTTCTCAGCAGGCTACAGCAACCAGGAAGGTATGCTCAGGAACAATGATTTCAGGCGCCTTACTGCACGTATGACTGTTGACCATAAGGTGAACAACTGGTTCCTGATCGGGGGTACAATGAACTATACCAACTCAGTGAACTCGGCTCCTAATACAGGATCATTACCTGGCCAGGCATTCAACACTGCAGGTATCGGACGTTTACCCATCGCTTTGGCGCCTAACGTAGCACCAAAGAATGCGGATGGAACATACAATCTGAATACCGCATCCAACACGATCGGCCAGGGAAATAACAAGTCTGCACTGCAGTTCTATAACCCTGTATACCTGATCGAACAGAATAAATTCACTTCTGAGAACGACCGTATCATGGGTAACGTTTACGCCCAGCTGAACTTCACCAAATGGCTGAATTTCCGCACGGTTTACGGAATCGACAATCTGAATGTGACCAACAAAGAATTCCGTGCAGCTGGCCACGGCGATGGTGTGCAATTCGGTGGTGCAGCCCAGAATACACAGCAGACCTATCGCAGGTGGAACTGGCAGAACCTGTTGACTTTCGATAAGGCATTCAACAACCATAACGTGAACCTGCTGGTAGGTAACGAACAGCAGTACACGAAGCAGGAAGGTTGGGGAGCTGACAGAAGAGGTCAGACCGATCCTTTCTATGATGAATTCCAGGGCGGTTTCTCAAGCATAGTACCTGCTGGTAACTTCTATGGTGAGAACTACCTGGTGTCTTTCCTCGGCAGGTTGAATTATAACTATGCCGGTAAATATTATCTGTCTCTGAACGGACGTCGCGATGGTTATTCAGCCTTCGCTCCTGAGAACAAATACGGTAACTTCTATGGAGGTTCTGTAGCTTGGGTACTTACCCAGGAGAATTTCTTCAGGGAGATGAATGCAGAATGGCTGAGCAATCTGAGGCTCAGGGCCAGCTATGGTATCGTTGGTAATAACCAGGGTATCAATGATTATGCTTATTACAGCTTCTTCTCATCAGGACTTTACGGAAGCCAGGCCTCATTGTTCTATAGCCAGGCTGGTAACCGTAACCTGAAATGGGAAAGCTCAAAGAAACTCGATTTCGGTTTCGATGCGAGTATGTTCCGCAACAGGGTGAATGTTGAATTCGCTTACTATTCAAATAACATTGATAACCTGATCCTGGGTAACCCACAAGCTCCGTCTGCAGGTATCCCGGGCAACAACATCCTTACCAACATTGGACGGATGGTTAACACAGGTTTCGAATTGGCGCTGAATACTGTACCTGTCAAAACAGCAAACTTCAGCTGGAACTCTAACTTCAATATCACTACCCTGAAAAATGAAGTGAAAGAACTGGCAGAAGGTAATTCTGATATCTTCCCTTCAACTTCAGGTTTGGAAACTCCAAGTATCATCCGCGTAGGCGAATCAATCGGTTCTTTCTATGCTGTGCAAACCAAAGGAGTGAATCCTGCCAATGGCCAGAGGGTTTTTGTTCAGCTGATCAAAGACGCCAATGGTGTTGTAACAGGAACACGCGATGTACAGTACAACCACGCAGGAAACCCACGCTGGACTTTGCTGGACGGAACTGCTGCACCTCGTGGTGCTGACCAGGCTTCTGACGGTCAGATCATCGGCCCGGCTCTTCCAACATATACTGGTGGTTGGGATAACACTTTCCGCTTCAAGAACTTCGATCTGAATATCCTGTTCTTCTTCTCAGGTGGAAACTATGTTTACAATGGATCTAAAGCAGGTCTCAGGGATAACCGTAACTGGAACAGTGCTAAAGAAGTGCTGACCCGCTGGCAGAAAGCTGGTGATGTTACCAACATTCCAAAGATCATTTTCGGTGATAACGTATCAAATGGTTCTGCCCTCGTATTGTCAGAAAACGTTGAGAAGGGAGATTTCATCAAAGCCAGGAATATCTCTATCGGATACACAATGCCTAAGGCAGTTACTGACCGTATGGGTATCAACAGCATCCGTTTCTATGGTGGCGTTCAGAATGCCTTCACCATCACCAAGTACACTGGTTTCGATCCAGAAACATCCAGTAACGGTAATGGTAACGGTAACCCAAGTGTTGACAGGAACTCTGTTCCCCAGGCAAGAACAATCACCGTTGGTTTGAACGTAGGATTCTAATTTAAAAACAGGAAATCATGAAAATCAAAATAATATATTTCGTATTGATCGGTGCCCTGTTTGCAGCATGCCAGAAGGACAGACTGGAACCCATTCCACAAACGTCTCTTTCTGATGCTGTTGCATTCAACACACCGGATCGCGCATTGCAACAGATCAATGGCGTCTATTCTGCTTTGAAAGCAGGTAACTTTTATGCTGGTCGTTACCAGGTTTACCAGGATGTAAGGGGTGAAGAATTCATTAACCTTACCACTAATGGTGTTACAGCGTTCCTCACATGGAACTTCACTGTTACTCCAACGTCAAATGAGGTACAGAATTTCTGGGGTGCTGCTTATGCCTGTATCAACCGCGCCAACGTGGTGATCGATGGTCTCGCAGGTTCACCTATTGCAGATAACCTCCGTAAGCAATATATCGCTGAAGCAAAAGTTGTAAGGGCACTTTCTTATTATGCTCTGCTGCAGCTTTATGCAAGGCCTTATACTGAAGCTGGCGGACCGGGCAAACCAGGTGTTCCCATTCGCCTGACAGGTATCACTTCAAGCGGTAATAACAACATCGCCAGGGCTACTGTAGGTGATGTCTACAATCAGATCATAAAAGATCTGAACGAAGCAGAAGTTGATCTTCCTTCAACTTACGCAACTGCGGACCTGAACACAACCAGGGCACATAAGAACACAGCTATTGCACTTAAAACAAGAGCATACCTGTCTATGGGCAAATATGCAGAAGTGATCACTGAAGGAAACAAGATCGTTCCGGCGGCTGCACCATTTGAATCTGCAACCGGAGTTAAGCATAAGCTGAATGCCAGCATCGCAACTACTTTCGCAACGTATAACACCGTTGAAAGTATTTTCTCTATGCCATTCACTGCTCTTGATCTCCCCGGAACTCAGAACAGCCTTAACAGCTACTATAATCCCGGCCCTAATGGTAACGGAGACTTCGGTCTTAATGCCACCGGTAATGGCATAGTAGCCAATACAGGTTGGAAAGCAACTGACGCCCGTCGTGCATTCAACGCAACTGCTGGTACTAATCTTTACCTCCGCAAATGGCCCAAGAATGCAGGTACAGATCCTGATTGGGTACCCGTTGTAAGGTATGCAGAAGTAATGCTGAATGTGGCTGAAGCAGAAGCACGCCAGGCAACTGGTGTTAGTGCACGTGCGCTCGCACTGGTAAATGCTGTTCGTCAGCGTTCAGATGCAACTACCACATTTGCACCAGCTACAAAAGATGAACTGATCGCCACGATTCTCACTGAAAGGCGTATCGAGCTTCTCGGTGAAGGCTTCCGCACATCTGATGTAACCCGCACCGGAGCTGATTTCGCTGCGAAATCATCTATCCCTGCTTATCCTTCATCTTCTAATTTGTACATCTGGCCCATTTCACAGGCTGAGATCATCACAAATAAAGAAATGCAACAGAACCCTGGTTATTAATACCACCGTTCATAATAAAAAAAGGCCCCGAACACACGGGGCCTTTTTTTTATTGGTAAATTAGAATGAATGAAAAATCACCGATCATGAAATTTCTGACAGGAATATTTTTTCTGGCACTCTGTATGCAGGGGCTGGGCCAGACCTCCATCGATGTAGATGATACTTTGATGCGGAACAACACCACATTTTTCAATACTGTTGATGGAATACCGGTGCTGAATCCCAAGTATACGCGGATCGTTGAAGGTTCCCTCTATGAACCCGCCAATTTCACCAAAGCAATGGTGTTCATAAAAAACAATAAACGCGCTTTCACAGTTGAAGCCAGGATCGATGTAATGGATGAAAGACTGCATTACCTGGACGAGAAAAGGCAGGAAAAATATGCCGATTCACCCATTGAAGAAGTTCAGTTCTTTGAAGCGGAAAAAAATATCGGCATCTTCACGTCCGGCATTCCCGGTTGTGGCCCTGCTTTTAAAGGTTGGTATGAAGTGCTGGAAAGAGGTAAAATGAGCCTTCATCGCAAGATCATAAAAAATGTTTCCGAAGTCAAGCCCTACGGATCCGCCACTACTGAACAGAAAGTGCTCACTACCTATACCTATTGGCTGAGTAATGGTTCCAGTTGCAAACAGGTGAAGAAGATCAGCGACCTGCAGGCTGAACTCGTCCTGGCAAATCCTGCCATGCAACAGAAAATACCCCAGCGTAAATTATCAGATAAGAAGGTGGATGACTGGGCGGAACTGGTTAAGATCTATAACGCGCTCTAATTAGAGAGTCAGAGAGTCAGCAGGGCAGAGAGTCAGCATTAGAGGCGTCTGCAAGAGAATTCTGGCTCTTTGTCCTGCTGACTCTCTGGCTCTCTTTATTTGATTACTTCACTCAACTTTGCCTGTAAAGACGTGCCCCTGAGGTTTGTGGCTATAATGTTTCCCTGGGGATCTACCAATACATTAAACGGGATGCCCTGTATATTATACATCGGTACCACACTACTCTCCCAGTACTTCAGATCACTGACATGTGTCCAGGTGAGCTGGTCATCCTTGATCGCTTTCAACCAGGGATCCTTGGCTTTGTCAAGGGAAACCCCAAGTATGGTAAAATTCTTACTGCTGTACTGTTTGTAAGCAGCAACAACATTAGGGTTCTCCTGCCTGCAGGGACCACACCAGCTGGCCCAGAAATCCACCAGTACATATTTACCCTTGAATGAACTCAGGGAGATCATCTTTCCATCCGGGTCAGGTAAGGTGAAATCAGGCGCCGGCTGCCCCATTTTAAGAGCCGATTTCTGTTGCTGCATATAATCAAAATACTCTTTCACTACTTTCTGGATCATGGGATGATTGCCGAATCTCTTCGACATACTGGTCATCACAGGCTCGAAACGCTCTGCTTCCAGTTGTGTTCTTAACAGTGGTCCAACTATATACAATGCAACTGAAGGACTTTTAGTGGTATCTGCATATTTTAAAAGATAGTCCTCCGTGGTATTCACATAAGCATTGAAATCTGCCTCCCCTGCCCTGAGCACGCTATCTGTTGCACCATTGTTTCGCTGTTCCAATAATGCAGTCCTTTTTGCATTGATCACGGCAACTTTGTCGTTGAAAGATTTCAGCATCGCCCTGAATGAATTACTGCTCGCAGAATTGGTGCCGTAATTGCCAAAGTCTTTCCAGTCTGCATTGAATTCAATATCATTCCTGTCGTTCGCAAGCATCACAAATACGCCATCTTTCTCAAAACGCAGCCGGTAGATCCCTTCTTCAGCAGGACGAGGGGTTTCCAATACAAACCTTCCCGTGCCAGCTTCCACAACAGCAGTGTCCAATGTAGTGGGGACAACAGCGTCAAGTTCGATCAGGTCCAGGTAAACGGCCTGCTTAGCCGGATTATTACTAACGGTACCGTGTATACTAAGTTGATCACTGGTGTTCTTGCAGCCTGCAATGAGAATCAGAATAAATGGTACGATATATTTTTTCATGATCAGGATTGATTTAATTTCTGCAGCAGGATGTCGTTCGTAAGCCGGGGATCTGCCTTACCCCGCGAAAGTTTTTTCACCTCTCCCATGAAAAGACCGATCAGGCCTTTTTTCCCTTTCCTGAATTCTGTGACCTTATCAGGATTCATACTTAATACCTCGTCTACCCAGGCATTGATATCGGAACTGTCAGACACCTGGATCATGTTCAGCTCCGTGGCCAGTTGCTCAGGATCGGCTCCGTTACTGGATGCCAGTACGGGAAACAATTTAGAAGCCGCTGCCGAGAAGTTCAGCTTGCCTTCATCGATCATAGCAATAAGCTTTGCCCACTGGGCCGGATTGATATTCACATCATGGATGTGAAATCCATTCTCGTTGCAATACGATTTTACAGGACCTAACAGCCAGTTAGCGACCGCTTTGTAGTGAATGCATTTTTCTGCTATTGACTGAAAATAGTTCACCAGCTCATTCTCCTCTGTGAGCACCCTTGCATCATACTCCGTTAAGCCATATTCAGCCATCAACTTAGTTACCCATTCTTCAGGGAGCATGGGCAATTCAGCACGATAATTTTCAATATGCGCGTCTGTTACGATGAATGGGGTGAGATCAGGATCCGGGAAATAACGGTAGTCATCGGCATCTTCCTTGGTTCTGATAGAATATGTAAGTTCCCGGTCCGCATCAAAGCCCCGGGTTTCCTGTACCACTTTTTCACCGCGGTCAAGGAGGCCCTTGAGCCTTTCTGCTTCCACCTCTATCGCCTTTCTCACATTCCTGATGGAGTTCAGGTTCTTCACTTCCACTTTGGTACCAAGTTTTGTTTCGCCTTTCTTCCTGAGCGAAATATTAGCATCACAACGCATGCTGCCCTCCTCCATATTCCCATCACAAACGCCGATCCAGCGCACAAGTTTTCTCAACTCTGTAAGAAACAGAAATGCTTCTTCGCTGCTGCGGATATCAGGTTCGGTAACGATCTCCACCAACGGTACTCCCGCACGGTTGTAGTCTATACATGTGAATGCAGGATCTATGTCGTGAATACTTTTTCCCGCATCTTCTTCGAGGTGTATCCGGGTAAGATGGATATTCTTTTTATGATCGCCGGATTTTACTGTAACAAATCCACCAATGCAGATGGGTGTGGTATGCTGGGAGATCTGGTAGCCTTTCGGGAGATCAGGATAGAAATAGTTCTTCCTGGCAAAATAGTTATTGCGCGCGATCTCTGAATGACATACCAACCCCATCTTCACCGCATGACCGATGGCCTCCTCGTTCATTTTGGGCAGGGTGCCCGGATGGCCAAGGATAATGGGACTCACATGGGTATTGGGGTCCGATCCAAAAGAATTGGCGTCGCCGGAGAATAATTTGCTGCTGGTGAGTAATTGAGCATGCACTTCCAAACCTACCACCAGCTCGTATATAGACTGTTCACTCATGAGGGGCAAATCTACGAATAAACGCAGAGACACGGAGGGGACACAGAGACGCAGAGAATGGACGCAGAGACACAGAGAAGGGACGCAGAGACACAGAGAAGGGACACGGAGACGCGGAGGGAAACACAAAGACGCAGAACCTTCCGCGTCTCTGCGTCTTTTCTGCGTCTCCGTGTCCCCCTCTGCGTCTCTGCGTCTTTTCTGTGTCTCCGTGTCCCCCCTCTGCGTCTCTGCGTCCCCCTCCGCGTCTCTGCGTCCCCCTCCGCGTCTCCGTGTTACCTAGAGGTCAGTCTTCTTAAGCTTTCTGGGAATCTTGATCTCAATATTCATCACCTGGCCGCCCCGGTTCAGTACGATGGGATAAGACGATTTTTCCTTCGCTGCCTGAAGTGCATCCCTGGCTTCATCGGTATCTTTTACTCGCTTACCATCAATATTCACAATAATATCAGTCTCTTTGATGCCTGCTGATGCAGCCAATGAACCATCATACACATCAAGTACCTTAACACCAGAAGAGTCATCGGTATCCTGGATCCGAACCCCCAGTTGCGGTCTGCCCCCGTAATTATATGCAAATCCCTCTGTAACAAATGGCCTTTCCATCATCATGGGAGCCTGAGGAGTTTCCAGGTAAATATCTCCAGGATAAGGAGCTTTAGGCGGACGAGGAGGGCGCGGAGGACGGGGAGCCCTTGGTGAAGTCACAAATACATTGGGTTCGGGTGTGAAACTTCCAAGTTTAACCTTGACTTTGCGTTCCTTTTTTTCTCCTGATTTGATATAACTGATTTCCACTTCTTCCTCAGGTTTACGTGCCCGCACAAGCTCCCTCAATTTCTCAGGGTCGTTCACTGCCACACCCCCGAATTTAGTGAGCATGTCTCCTTCTTTAAACCCTGCTTTCTCTGCAGCAGAACCATCTGAAATGTCTACTAACTTCAATCCTTTGTCCGCTTTTTCAGTCACTACTCCCAGTACGGCCTGGGGCTTCCTGTCAGACTCAATCCTGAATCCTTTTTCAAATTCACGTTCCCATTCCTTTTCAAGGTTCTGGTCAAACTGGAAGTTGAAATCGAAGTCTTCCCCTGCAACACGCGGAGCCGTCATGATCCTCATCCTCGGCATGGCTTTGGCCAAAGGAATCATGGCTTCTTCGAGTGCTTTTTTCCTGATCACAATATCATCGCCCTGATATTCTGTGATCGGTTTTCCGTTGATGGTCACTTTGTCACCATCAATTACTATGGTCATTTTCTCATCGCTGTTCCCATTCTTCCTGATGATCACATCCTGGCTGGACTTCGATTTCTCCTTTTGCTGGCCATTGGCGATACCTGTTACAAATAAGGCCAAAAGCGCGGCGATAAATATGCGGTTCATTTTGCGGATTTTAATGTACGAAATGTTTAGTAGGCCAAATCTAATGCAAATTCAGATTCCTACGAAGGTTTTCGCACAAAATTTTGTTAAAGCCTTTTTGAGGGTTGGAGTGGCTGTTATGGAGGACGAACGGGGGCAGGCTCTAATAGCAGGTTGCAGGTTACAGGTTGCAACCTGCAACCTGTAACCTGCAACCTGCAACCTGCTATATCCTGCTCTCCAGAAATTTCTGCTTTACCAATGCCGACAACTCCTCAAATGAAATTTTCAACCCATTGGCAGTTATGCTCAGCGGCGTCCCAAACATTTTATCATTGAACTCCATGCCCTTGCGCTTAAGCAAATTGCCCTGACGGTTGATATAGTCTTGCGGATTTTTTACTTCCAGCATCAGCAACCTTTGCTTCTGTATTTCAACTACTGAAATGTTTTCTACGTCAGTCCATAAAATGTATCCCGCAGATAAACCACTTGAATTATCAATCACACCTTTACTGTCGATGATCAATCCTGGCTTTCTATCAAATAACTTGCGGACGATCACCACACCGCAAAGCCCAAAGAAGATGATTGAAGCATAACCCGCAAAGGCTATCCTGGCTGGGTTGCGCCAAAAAGAGCTGTCAATATCAGGTGGCGCCAAAACAAACCAAAATCCAATGGCAACGAATGCCAATGCTCCCATAAGCATCAATACAAGCTTCAACTTGCTTAACGGAATTTCAATTCTTTGTTCTGAAGGCATGTTCAATTCAAAATACTATTAATTCAGGAATATCAATCCAGGTCTGAACCTCGCCGGAAAAATCTATCCTGCTTATCAAATGCATTAGCCGGCTAACAAGTTAACCGGCTAACACATGGCCGAAGGCCTGAATATTTTAATTCATCTTAACGGGCTTTGGACGCACATATTTGTCCAGAAACTTCAATGTCTTTTCATCTGCCTCAATCTGGTTCTGCTTTTTCACAAAGCCATGCCCCTCATCGGGGAACAACACATATTCAACCGGCACGCCGTTCTTCTTGACGCCGGCTACAATCTCATCACTCTCTACTTTCAACACCCGAACATCATTGGCCCCCTGCAATACCAGCAATGGTTTATTGATCTTCTGATAATTATACAATGGCGATGCATCTTTCAGGTGTACACTGTCAGATGTATTGGGATCTCCCATTTCATCATAAAGAGCTTTTCTGAAACTTTCCCAATAAGGTGGAATATTTCTCAATGTCCGGAGCCAGTTCGCCACGCCAAATAAATTTACTCCTGCCTTGAATTCATCCGGATGCTTGGCGAGTGCATTCAATACCATATTGCCTCCATAACTCCCTCCCAGGATCGCAATGGCATTGGTATCCACATAATCCAGCGTGGTCAGCCATTTCTTGCCCCATACGCAGTCTTTCAGGTCACCATTACCATGGTCCTTATTATCCATCTTATAAAAAGTTTTTCCATATCCACTGCTACCCCTGTTATTCACGGCCAGCACCGCATATCCATGATTCACCAGGTATTGAATGGTATTGGAATAGCCCAACCGGCTCTGGCCACCAGGACCTCCATGTACAAATACCAGGGCCCCCACTTTATTTTCCTTGCTCGCATTCAGTGGCTTGTAATAAATGGCAGGAATATCTTTCCCGTCAAACGATTTGTACCTCACTACTTCGCCCTTAGCCAGGTCGTTACGGTCAACATCCTTATTCAATGACGAAGTCAGCTGTTTGAGCTCTTTCCTGTCAAAATTATAGGTGTAAATATCTGCAGGGCTGGTACTGCTTCCCACAGTGATCAACATGTTTTTTTCTGACCTGGAGATCTGCACACCCAGAACATCACCATCCGCGATCCCGGGAAATGCAATGGGAGAATTGGTGGCATGATCAAACAACAGCACCTTGTTCTTTCCATCTTCATTGATGGTTATGGTATGATATTTTTCATTTTCACTCAGTGACATTCCCGCCACATCCCATTTATCTTCATAATATTTTTCTGCCTTGCCAGAGTTGATATTGTATTTCACCAGGTAGGCAAATTCATTTCCGTCGTTGGTGACATAATACATGATGCTGTCATTCTTCTCAATGGCAGCGGGATACCAGGATGCTTCATTGTCGTTACTCAACCTGGTAGTGGTTTTCTTCTGCCTGTCGTACAGGTAGAATTCATTTTTATCAGTGGTTATTGATTTGATCAGGCCCACATATCTCTCTGTACTGCTGACGCCCGATACCTGGTAGCCGGAATCGTTGCGAAAAAGCATTTCCGCTTTCCAGTTTGCTGTATCCAGTTTCCAAAGATCAAAGAACTTTGGATCCCTGCGATTGCTGCTGACATACATATGGCTCTTATCAGCACTCCAGCCATTGAAATCATTCTTGCTTCCTGCCCATGGCGTGAGGTCTTTGGCAGTGGAATCTGAAACGATTTTCAGGTAGAGATGATCGTTCTCATTTCCGCCTTCGTCGTGCGAGAAAAGAACTTTGTCGGTCCCGGGAAGGAAATCAACAGTAAAGAAAGATTCTTTGGAAGAAGAAGTGATAGCGCGGGTGCTGGTATCACCGATATTCAGAAGATAGGCATTATAGATACCAGTTCGGTTATCGCAAAGCAGGACTTTAGTTTCATCGCTATTATATCCGGATGCGAAAACTCCGATGTTATTGCCCAACTGTTCCCGGGTATATTGCTTAGGTTCCCTGGGTTCTGCTTTTTTCTCCGGGGTTGCACAGGAGTGTAAAAGCAATACGATCGAAAAGACGCTTAGTAATCTTGATGTTGCCATAAGTTGATCATTAGTTTAGTCTGAGTAAGATAATGAGAAATGTATATCCACTCCATTCATTTTGATGAGCGGAGCTCGGGGTCTTATTTACACTAAACCCGGGATCGGACCTAAGCCAGGAGTTTTCTCACTTCTTCAATCACATCTTTCAACCTTGATGCATCCTGACCGCCTGCAGTGGCAAGGTTTTTCTGGCCTCCGCCCCCGCCCTTGATCAATGGAGCCAGTTTCTCCTTGATGATCTTGCCGGCATCCAGTTGTTTAGCCGCTACCACGGTATCTGAGATACCTACAGCAATAAAGGGTTTTCCGCCGATGTTAGCCGCCAACACTACCAGGTGATCGTGCAGGTTATTGCGAAGGTCAAAGCAGATCTTTTTCAACGCATCGGCATTGGGCACTTCAACGATCTGCCCGATGAAGCTTACATTATTGATGATCTCGTCTTTTTGTAATAATTCATTCCTGATACCTACCAGCATCCGGTTCTCTAAATGCTCCACCCGCTTTTCAAGTGCCGCTTTTTCTTCCATGAGTTTTATAATAGCCTTCAATGGATCAGCTGCCTTCAGCATGGTGCCCAGTTCTTTCACTTTAGAGATCTGGCTGGTAAGATATTGAAGAGCCCTGGGACCTGTCAGCGCTTCTATCCTCCTCACCCCCGCCGCAACGGCAGTTTCAGCAGAGATATGGAAGAGCCCGATCATTCCGGTATGCATAACATGGGTGCCGCCGCAGAGTTCCACGGAATATTCCTGATCTATGATCACCACACGAACCTTATCTCCATATTTCTCTCCGAATAATGCCATCGCACCCATGGCCAGTGCTTCTTCTTTATTCATCTCCTTTATCACCACAGGTATATTGGCCCGGATCTTTTCATTCACAATGAACTCGACTTCCCTGATCTCTTCATCTGTCATCTTAGAGATATGTGAAAAATCGAAACGCAGGTATTCCTCATTCACCAGCGAACCTTTCTGGGCAACATGTTTTCCAAGAACCTTACGTAATGCCGCATGAAGCAAATGCGTTGCCGTATGGTTATACATGATGTTCAACCTTCTTTCCGCATCTACCCTTGCATTGACTATAGCTGTTGGATCAGCTGGAAGCTTATTGGTGAAATGAATGATGAGGTCATTCTCCTTCTTGGTATCCGTCACTTCTATCTGCTCGCCACCAAAATCAAGTACGCCCTTATCACCTACCTGCCCGCCACTTTCGGCATAAAAAGGTGTGCGCGCAAGTACTAACTGGAATTGTTCTTTGCCTTTGCCACTGACCTTCCTGTACCTGGTCAGCTGGGTGTTGATGTTGATGTCGTCATATCCAACAAATCCGGCTCCGCTTTCAGCCAGGATGTTCCAATCTTCTGTTTCCAGGGCTGTGGCCGCACGGCTTCTTTCCTTCTGCCGCAGCATTTCTTTTTCAAAACCAGCTTCATCCACTTCAAAACCCTTTTCCTTTGCGATCAGCCTGGTCAGGTCTATGGGAAATCCGTAGGTATCGAGCAATTCAAATGCCGCTGCACCTGCAATGGTTTTCTCCCCACTGGCCATCACTTCATCCATCTTCTTCAATCCCTTATCAAGGGTCCGCAGAAATGACTCTTCTTCTTCATGCACCACCTTGCTCACAAAATCAAGCTGTTGCTGCAGTTCAGGGAATACATGTGCAAATTGGCCGGCAAGTACAGGCATCAATTTATAGAGTAAAGGAGTTTTGCAGTCCAGGTAAGTGTAATAATATCTTACCGCCCTTCTCAGGATCCTGCGGATCACATAGCCGGCGCCAGTATTGGAAGGAAGCTGACCGTCAGCGATCGTAAATGCTATGGCCCTGATATGATCTGCAATTACCCTGAAAGCTATATCTCTCCTGGAATCACTAAATCCATATTTGATCCCTACGATCTTTTCCACCTCTCCAATTGTGCCCGTGAAAATATCAGTATCGTAGTTGGATGATTTACCCTGCATAACCCTGACCAGTCTCTCCAGCCCCATTCCGGTATCCACATGCCTTTCGGGGAGCTGCTCCAGGCTTCCGTTCTTCAAACGGTTGAACTGAATGAACACATTATTCCAGATCTCGATCACCTGGGGATGGTCATTATTCACCAGGGATTTGCCGTCAACCTGTTTTCTTTCGGCATCCGTTCTGCAATCCACGTGTATCTCCGAGCAAGGTCCGCAGGGGCCGGTATCTCCCATTTCCCAGAAATTATCTTTCTTATTGCCCATCAGGATGCGGTCTTCAGCGATCCATTTCTTCCATTCTGAAAAAGCCTCATCATCTTTGGGGATGCCCTCTTTCTGATCTCCTTCAAAAACCGTTACATAAAGCCGGTCTTCGGGGATTCCATATTCTTTAGTGAGCAATTCCCAGCTCCACTCAATAGCTTCTTTCTTGAAATAGTCTCCAAAGCTCCAGTTACCCAGCATCTCGAACATGGTGTGATGGTAGGTGTCTACGCCAACTTCTTCCAGGTCGTTATGTTTGCCGCTCACCCGGAGGCATTTCTGGGTGTCCGCCACTCGCTTATAGGGCGCCGTTTTATTGCCAAGGAAATAATCTTTGAAGGGGTTCATCCCCGCATTGGTGAACAAAAGGGTGGGATCATTCTTTACAACTATGGGTGCCGAGGGCACTATCTGGTGCGAACGGGAAGCAAAAAAATCCAAAAATTTTTGCCTTATTTCTGCCGAAGTCATGGGGTTTATTCGTTTTAATTGGGCGTTTGTTGCCT